>PLTE01000329.1 GCA_003164375.1 Hyphomicrobiales bacterium
GAAATACCAGCCGATCAGTTCGGGCGATCATCTGCGCAGCAAGTTCGTCAAACAGACGACTTTCGGCAAGGGCGTGTGAAAGCGGAAAGATTTTTGGATGCTGTCTTACGTCAACATTTTTTCCAAGGATATCGTGAAGCTATCCGGCTTCTATCGCACCGTGTTCGGCTTCGAGGAGATACCGGAAATTCGATCTCCTATCTTCGTGGGTCTGCGCACCGGCCAGAGCTGTCTCGGATTTAACGCTCTGGACGCCTACGATCTTCTCAAATTGTCCGACTATGCCAACCCGAGCGGCGTCAAATTCCTGCTTAATTTCGACGTTGGCTCGCCTGACGAGGTCGACCGCATGACGCCGCTGGCAGTGAGCCACGGCGCAAGGCTGATCAAGGAGCCTTATAAGACATATTACAACTGGTATCAGTCGGTTCTTCTTGACCCCGAAGAAAACGTGTTCCGTATCAACAAAATGCTTTGACGGGGCCCGACGACGCGTGGTTTAGCCGCCATAAGTGAAATTGACCGCGGACCTTTGATCCCGCACACGATTGTCCGGTGCGTCGTCACAAGGCAAGACAGCTTCGACG
The DNA here is from genome assembly GCA_003164375.1 of Hyphomicrobiales bacterium. Lineage (GTDB taxonomy): Bacteria > Pseudomonadota > Alphaproteobacteria > Rhizobiales > Xanthobacteraceae > BOG-931. Next base: position 588 of record PLTE01000329.1, read on the forward strand.
ACGCAACATCGTCGGGCAAGCAACTGGTCGGGCAAGCAACTGGTCGGGCACGTGTCAGTCTTTGTCCGGAAGCAGGAGATTGAGCAGGATCGCCGCGACGGTCCCAACCACGATGCCGTCCGACGCCAGGATACGCAGCGTCGGCGGGACCTGATCGAACAGCGCCGGCGGGGCGAAATCCACCGCCATCGCCAGGCCGACGCTGGCGGCCAGCAACAAAAGATCGCGCTGGCTTCTCATGCTGTCGGCGAGTATTCCGACGCCGAGGGCTGCAATCATGCCGAACATGAAGATGAGCGTGCCGCCGAGAACAAACGCCGGCACGATGGCGATCAGCGCCCCGATCTTCGGCACCAGCGCCATCAGGATCAGAATAGCGCCGGCGGCCGCCACGACGAAGCGGCTGCCTACGCCGGTGAGCGAGACAACCCCGATATTCTGATCGTAAGAAATCAGCGGCACGCCACCGAACAGCGCCGCGATGGCGGAGCCCAGGCCGTCGGCGGCAACTGCGCCGCGCACGCGCCGCTCGGTGCCCTCGACGCCAAGCATCTTGCATAGCGCCAGCGTGATGCTCGTGGTGTATATCGCCGCCACGAAATGATAGACCAGCACCGTGATCAAGCCGGCGGTCTGCGGCCACACGAACCAGCCATAGGGCGCAATGCTCGGCAGTTGGAACCACGCGGCGTTGACCACGACCGCAAAATTGGTCAGGCCCAAAGGGATCGCGATCAGATAAAGGCAGAGGAGTGCTAGGAACACCGAAAGTGCGCGCCAGAAGCCGCGCGTCAGCCGATTGATCGCGAGGATCAGCACGATGCTGCCGACCGCGAGCGCCACACCGAGAGGATTGCCCGCATAGGGCGTATTGACGGCGGCCGCGATGTTGACGGCGATGCGGATGAGCGTGATGCCGGTGATGATAAGGAGCGTGCCGACGACGGCCGGCGGAAACAGCGCGCGCATCTTGCCGATGATCGGGCTGACTACGAACAAGACGACACCACCGATCAGCATCGCGGTGCTGGCGGCGGCGAGGCCGGAGATCTTGGCCATCGCGACGACCGGGCCGATATAGACCGCGAAGGCGCCAAGGACGATCGGCAGCCGCGCGCCGACAAATCCGAGGCCGAGCGCCGAGATGATGGTGCCGATGCCGCAGCCGAACATGACGCCGGTGAGCATGGTGGTGCGCAAGTCGGGCGGCAGGTTCAACGACTGGCCGATCACGAGCGGCGCAGCGATCATGGCGGTGAACATGACAAGGACGTGTTGCGATCCGAACAAGGCGGCGCGGAGCGGGCCGGGCTTGTCTTCGAGACCGTAGCGCAGATCGAGCATGGTCACGCCGGCGCGCGCGCTCCCGCCGGCCGACACGTTTACCGCCTGCTCGGTCGATGCAACGGGTGACATGACCGCCCCACTTTTATTTGTCGCACGCCCTGGCGACCGCGGGATAGTTGTCGCGCGGCTTCGCAGCCTTGCGCCCAACCCGCTTCGTGACCGGCGATGTTTTGCTTACAGGGAATAATTCTACACTGTCAAATGCCAGCGCCGTCGCGCAGCCGGCCAGTCAAAGTGTCAGATAATTGCGCTGCACGTCAGTGTTGTCCGCCAGCTCCGCCATGGTCCCGGCCCAGCGGATCTGACCCTTCTCCAGCATATAGGCCCGGTCCGATACGATCTGCGCAAAGGCGGCATTCTGCTCCGAAAGCAAGATCGAGAGACCGCGTTTTTTCAGCTCCACGATGGTGTCGGCGATCTGCTCGACGATCACGGGGGCAATACCTTCCGACGGCTCGTCGAGCAGCACGACGAGCGGATTGCCCATCAGCGTGCGGGCGATCGTCAGCATCTGCTGCTCGCCGCCGCTCATGCGGCCGCCGGGCCGATCGCGCAATTCGGCGAGATTGGGAAACAGCCGGAACAAGGTCTCCGGCGTCCACAGCGGCGCCGGCGTGCCGTCGGCGAAGTGCCGCGGCGGCTGGCGCCCGGCATCGAGATTTTCCAACACCGTGAGCTCGGAAAAGATGCGGCGGTCCTCGGGCGTGTAGCCCATGCCAAGGCGCGCGATCTCGAACGGCTTGAGGCCTGAAATATCGCGGCCATTGAGGCGCACCACCCCGCGCCGCCGCGCCAAAAGCCCCATGACGGCCTTCATCGTGGTGGATTTTCCCGCGCCGTTCCGTCCCATCAACGCCACGACCTCGCCGCGCCCGACCGTGAAAGTCACGTCGTAAAGCACTTGCGCAGCGCCGTACCAGGCATCGAGATGCTCGACCGCGAGCCCGGGCGGCGCGCTCATGACACGCCACCTGCACGCTCGAAGGTCCGGCCGCTGCCGAAATAGGCCTGCTGCACCAGCGGATCGCCGCGGACCGATTTGGCGTCGCCGTCGGCGATGATACGGCCGCGCGCCATCACCACGATGCGGTCCGCGAAGGCGAACACCACGTCCATGGAATGTTCGGTAAACAGCACCGAAACGCCGCGTTCGATCACCAGGGCCTTCACCAGGCGGATCAAGTCGTTGCGTTCGCCCGGCGCCATGCCGGCGGTCGGTTCGTCCATCAACAGAAGCTGCGGATCGCTGGCGAGCGCGATCGCAAGCTCCACCCGCTTGACGTCGCCATAGGCGAGCTCGCTGCATGGCCGATCGGCCGCATCCTGCATGCCGACCTGCCGCAGCAGGTCGAGCGCGCGCGGCCGATGATAGGATGCCGCCCGGCGCCACCATCGATAGATCTCGCGCGTGTGCGCGATCAGCGCCATCTGCACGTTCTCGGCGACCGTCATCGAGCCGAAGGTGGCGGCGACCTGGAAGGTTCGCGCGATGCCGCGGCGGCAAATCTCGCGCGGCGGCAGTCCGGCGATGCCGCGGCCGTCGAACAGCACGGTTCCGCCATCCGGAGCGAGCTGGCCGTTGATCATGTTGAAACAGGTCGACTTGCCGGCGCCGTTGGGACCGATCAAAGCCAGAAACTCCCCGCCGGCGATGGAAAAACTCACATTGTCGACCGCGCGCACTGCGCCGAAATTCTTGCTCAGCGACGTGACCACAAGACTGGTCATGGCCGGCGCCATCGCGCCGCGATGCGCAGAAAGCCACCGACCAGCCCGGAAGGGAAAGCAAGCACCAGGACGAGGATGATGCCGCCGAGCAGGGCATGCCAGTATTCGGTCTCCTGCATGACAAAATCCTGCAAGATCGCGAACACCGACGCGCCGACGATCGGACCGGACAATGTGCCGAGGCCGCCGAGCAGCACCATCACGAGGCCGTTGACCGAATGGTCGATGCTGATCGTCTCCGGAGAAATGGAGCCTTTGGCAAAGGCAAAAATTCCGCCGGCGACGCCGCACACCGTGCCGGCGACCGCGAAGGCAAGCCAATGCACTTTCTTCACGTCGATGCCGATCGCCTCGGCCCGCAATGGCGAATCGCGTCCCGCGCGCATCGCGTAGCCGAACGGCGCCAACAGAATGCGGCGCATCAACACCACACCGGCGGCGACAAGAGCAAGACTAAGAAGAAAGAAGACCGGCAACCGGTCGAACGGCGGGTTCGGCCAGATGCCGAGCACGCCGTTCGAGCCGCCGGTCAAATCCTGCCACTGGTAGATGATCGACCAGATGATCTGCGCGAATGCGAGCGTCAGCATGGCGAGATAGACGCCGGACAGCCGCACCGCGAACCAGCCGAAGAGGAGCGCGCCCAGCGCCGCCGCGACCGGCGCCGCGGCAAGCGCGAGCCCCATCGGCGCCGCGAACCACCTGACGGCCAAGGCCGCCCCATAGGCGCCAAGGCCGAAATAGGCGGCATGGCCGAAGGAGTGCATGCCGCCCGGGCCCATAATGAAATGCAGACTGGTCGCGAACAGGACCGCAATCAGAACGTCGACGCCGAGCACCAGCGTATAGGGCGAGGAGCGCGCCAAGAACGGCAACGCGGCCAGAATGACGAGGACGGCGATACCGAAGACGGTCAGAGTTCGGCTTGCCGAACGGATCGGCGCTTCAAGCGCCGCCTCGCCGCGCACGGCGATCTGCGGGCGTCCGAGCAGGCCTTGCGGACGCGCGACCAGCACTACCGCCATGACCAAGAATTCGGCGATCAGCGTGAACTTTGAAAAATTCACGGAAACGCCGCCCAACGCCACGAGCCCGATGCCGATGCAGAGCGCCTTGACCTCGGCGATGATCACCGCGGCCACGTAAGACCCGACGATCGAGCCCATGCCGCCGACGACGACCACCACGAACGCGTCGGTGATGACGGTGAGGTCGGTGCCGAGACTGGCCGGCTCGCGCGGCATCTGCAACGCGCCACCGAGGCCAGCGAGGAAGGCCCCCAGAGCAAACACCGCGGTGAACAGCACGGACTGGTTGACGCCGAGCGCGCCGAGCATGTCGCGGTCCTCGGTCGCGGCCCGCACCAGGCGGCCGAAACGGCTGCGCACGAATACGATATGCAGTACGCATAATACGACCGGCGCAATGACGATCAAAAAGGCATCGTAGCTCGGCATGTGGCGGCCGAGGATCTCGAGCGAGCCGCGCAATCCCGGAGCGCGCGGGCCGAGCAGGTCTTGCGGGCCCCACAACCACAGCGCCGCATCGTTGATGACGAGCAGCAGCGCGAAGGTTGCAAGAAGCTGAAACAATTCCGGCGCAGAATAGATGCGGCGCAACAGCACGATCTCGATCAGCGCGCCGATAACGCCGACAATGATCGCGGTGGCGGCGACGCCGCCCCAAAAGCCGAGCGGGCCGCCGATCGCGCTCGCCAGGCTGACGGCGATATAGGTGCCCAGCATGTAGAGCGAGCCGTGCGCGATATTGATGATGCGCGTAACACCGAAGATCAGTGAAAGCCCGGCCGCGACGAAAAACAGGCCGGACGCCGAGGCCAGACCGTCAACGGCCTGAAACGCAAGGCCTTCCCAATTCATTGGTCCATGCCGTCACAGGGGCGCCGCCCGTGTCAATCCGCCGACGCCGGCCGCAGCGTCTTCACCACCGCGTCGGACGGTAGCACGCTGGCGCCGTCGACATATTTGAAATCCGTCATGGTGCCGTGACCGTCCTTCAAGGCGATCTTGCCGACGAAAGCGCCCAGCGTCGACTGGTGATCGATGGCGCGATACACGAACGGCCCGAATGGACCGTCCATGTTAAGGCCACGGAACGCATCGACCAGCTTCTCGGTATCGGTCGATCCGGCCTTGGCGATGCCGGCGGCGAGCGACTTGATCATCAGATAGCCGACGACCGAGCCGACGCGGGGATAGTCGTGATAGCGGGCCTGATAGGCGGCGACAAAAGCCTTGTTCGCCGGCATCGTGACTTCGTTCCACGGATAGCCGGTGACGGACCAGCCGACCGGCGCTTCGTCATTGAGCGGATCGAGATATTCCGGCTCGCCGCCGAGCAGGTTCAACACCACACTGTCCTTGAGGGCGTTGCGGGTATCGACTTCGCGCACGAATTTCAGGTAATCGCCGCCGAACAAGGCGCTGAAAATGCCGTCGGGCTTGGCATCCGCAATCGCTTGCACCACCGCTCCGGCATCGATCTTGCCGAGCGGGGTTGCCTGCTCGGTGACGAATTCGACGTCGGGCTGCTTTGCCTTCATCATCTCCTTGAAGGCTGCCACGGCCGACTGTCCGTATTCGAAATTTGGATAGACCAGCCCCCAGCGTTGTTTTTTCGCAGCCAACGCGTCCGGCAGCAGCATCGCCACTTGCATATAAGTCGAAGGCCGCAGCCGGAAGGTGTAACGGTTGCCGTTCTGCCAGGTGATCTTGTCGGTCAAGGGCTCGGCGGCGAGAAAGAAGACCTTCTTGTTGCCGGCGTATTCGGTGACGGCGAGGCCGACATTGGACAGAAACGTGCCGCAAAGGATGTTCACGCCTTCGCCCGCGGTCAGCTCTTCGGCGACCCGAACCGCGTCGCCCGGATTGGCACCGTCGTCGCGGGAGACGACTTCGAGCTTTTTGCCCAACACACCGCCCGCATTGTTGACCTCGTCGATCGCCATCTCCCAGCCCTTCTTGTAGGAATCGAGAAAAGCGGGCTGACTCTTGTAGCTGTTGAGTTCGCCGATCTTGATGGTCTGTGCCGCTGCCGGCGCGAGCGGCGAGAGACAAGCCGTGCCGGCGAGAACGACACCGACGATGAAGGCGTGAGCGCGCATGGGCCTCTCCTGTGACTGCTATTCGATGCAATTATTCGATGCGATCCGCTGACCCGGCCATCGTCCCTATCACGCCGGCCGTTCGCGCGCAGCAACGATCGCGAGCCACAGATAGGCGCCCACGAGGGCGAGTTCGACCATGACGATGAAAATGCTGCCGCCATAGACTTGCGGGAAGAACACCTCGACCACCGCCATCGACACCACCGCGGTGAGCCACACCACCGCGCCCCAGGCCGCCGCGAGCCAAAGCCCGACCGCCGCCACCAGATCGAGAACGGCAAAGAACACCGTCGCTGTCTGCCAGGCGATGGTATGGGCCTCGAAACCGGCATCGGCGGGCGCGTCGATGCCGCACACCTGCGCCCAATGGTAAAGCCCCTTGATCAGCGAAATCCCGGCCATCACGCGCAGGAATAGAACGAGATGGTCCGTCCAGGTTCCCTGCTTTGAGGCCTTGTCCGCCAGGACCGGCTCGAGCATGTCGCTCGGCCGCTTCGGTCGCCGCTGCGATTGGTCGGTCATGTTTATGCCCGAAGACAGAATCGGAACCGGCGCTGTGTGGCCGAAAAGCCCATGCCAGGACCGATAGTGGTGCCCCCGAGGCCCGTCAATGTTGTCGGCAGGAGACTAGGAGAAGCCCGGAGTTGGCGGATCAGGGATGGAAGGGGTAAAAGAGGCGAGAGAATGGAGGGTGCCATGTGGAGGGTACAATGGCGATCAAGTTCGGCAGGCCGCTCGAGCGCAATCGGCTAAGGCCGGTTGAGGCCGAGGCACCTTGTAGCCGCCTCGACTTGGCGATCAGGCCGCGCCGCAACCGTCGCGCCGATTGGTCCCGGCGCATGGTGCGCGAAAACGTCATAACCACGGCCGACCTGATTTGGCCGCTGTTCCTGGTCGACGGCACCAAAGTCCGCGCCGGCATCGACTCGATGCCCTATGTCGAGCGTCTGTCAGTGGATGAGGCAGTGCGGGCGGCCGAGCGGGCCGCCGAGCTGACGATCCCCTGCCTGGCGCTGTTTCCTTACACCTCGCCGGCACGGCGCGACGATGCCGGGTCGGAGGCGCTCAATCCGGACAATCTGGTCTGCCGCGCCATCCGCGCCATCAAGAAGGAGGTGCCGGATATCGGTATCCTGTGCGACGTGGCGCTCGATCCCTATACCAGCCACGGCCATGACGGTTTGCTGCGCGACGGCGTCATTCTCAACGACGAGACGGTCGAAATTTTGGTCCGGCAGGCCTTGGTCGAAGCCGAGGCGGGCTGCGACATCATCGCACCGTCGGACATGATGGATGGCCGGGTCGGCGCCATCCGCGCGGGCCTCGATGGGGCCGGCTTCGGCGACGTTTCGATCATGGCCTATGCGGCGAAATACGCATCCGCCTTCTACGGTCCGTTCCGCGACGCGGTCGGCTCGAGCACCACGCTGATCGGCGACAAGCGCACCTATCAGATGGACCCGGCGAACACCGACGAGGCGCTGCGCGAGGTGGAACTCGACATCGCCGAAGGCGCCGACATGATCATGGTCAAGCCCGGCATGCCCTATCTCGACATTTTGCAGCGGGTCAAGGAAACTTTCGCCATGCCCACCTTCGCCTACCAAGTGTCCGGCGAATATGCGATGATTATGGCCGCCGCCGGAAACGGCTGGCTCGACGGCGACAAGGCCATGACCGAGAGCCTGATGGCCTTCAAGCGTGCCGGCGCCGACGGGGTACTGACTTATTTTGCGGTGAGAATTGCGGAGAAACTGAAGAAGGGCGGCCTTTAATCGCCCCCGCCCGGGACAGACAGACTAGGCGGCTGTGATGCGTGAGTATGACGACGAGATCCGGCTTTACACGCCGATTTTGCAGCGGATCATCATCCTGGTGGCGGTGATCGTAGCGGTGCCGGTGGTATTGTGGACCATCACGGCTTTCGTACGCACCTATGTCGGCCCACCCCACGTACCGACATTCCAACGGATAACGACGCTGCAGCCGGCGGACACCGCTTCCGACGCTGCACAAGCTAATCCGCCGCCCAGTGCCGCACCCGATCAAGCCCAGGCGCAGGGCCCTGCCCCCATCCCCGCCACGCAAGTCGCCAACGCCGCTCCCGCAACCACGGCCACGCAGCCGATAGCGCTCGCGCCAGCGACTGCCTCGGCCGTCCCGGCCCAGCCTCCGCTCACGCCGCAGCCGGCAACCCCCGCCGCCATGCCGGCCGGCAATTCTGCAGTGACGGCGACCGCCGATCGCTCGGCCGTATGGCCCAATCCGCCGACAAATCCGACGGCAAATAGCAGCCTTGATACCGCGACGACTGGCGGAGCCATCGCAGCAGCGCAGGCGTCGTCGACTTCCAGCGATGACACAAGCGATGCGTTGCCCGACGTAGCGCCGATCGCCGGCCGAATTCCCCTGCCACGGCAACGTCCGAACTTGGTTGCCATGATGCCGACCAATATGATGCAGACGAATGCGACGCAGACGAACGTCACGCCGACCGGTGTGCCACTGCCGAGGGCCCGTCCGACGGACGCCCCCGCAACGCCATCCGACGCGCCGACCGACGAGAATATCTTCACGCGATACTTTGCGCATTAGCGGAGACTTGGCGAACTAATCGGCCGTTCGCGGGATGACGCGTCGATGAGTTTGTTTGAATGTCGCGTCATAGAACCGCCGGCGCAGCGTTTGCCGCGACAGCGTGTTTTCACTGCAACGTCGCACCACCTTGCACGCGCACGGGCTGATAACCATCCGCAGTCAGCGCGCGTAGAATTTGTTCGGCGTGCGCGGCATCGCGGGTTTCCATCGTGATGTCGAGCTTGGCGCCTTTGGCCGGCACGTCAAGGAACAATCGGTGATGCTCGACGCCTAAAATATTCGCTCCGAGCTCACCCAGCCGACTGGCAATTTGTCCTAAAACTCCGGGCCGGTCTGGGATAATCAACCGAAAGGAAACGATGCGGTTCTCGCGTTCCAACTCGCGCACCATGATGGAAGCGAGCATCCGCGGATCGATATTGCCGCCGCATAGCACCAAGCCGACTTTGCGGCCGGCAAAGCGCTTTGGCTCGGCCAGCATGGCGGCGAGGCCGGCGGCGCCCGCCCCTTCCGCCATGGTCTTCTGCAGCGTCAGGAAGGCGTTGACGGCGCGCTCGATCAGCGCCTCCTCGGCTAGGATAATGTCGCCGACGAGTTCGCGCACGATCGGCAGCGTCAGCTTGCCGACATTGCTCACGGCAATACCTTCGGCGAGCGTCGCCCCGCCGCACGGCTTGCTGCCGCGATGGATCGCGTTCCACATCGACGGGAACAGCGCACATTCCGCGCCGATAATTTCGATCGACGGTTTGCGGGCTCGCGCCGCGATGGCATTGCCGGCAATCAGCCCGCCGCCGCCGATCGGAATCACCAAGACGTCGAGCCCGGGCACTTCCTCCAGCATTTCCAGCGCAATGGTGCCTTGGCCGGCGATGATGTGCGGGTCGTCGTAGGGATGAACCCAGACCAGGTTTTGCTGGGCAGCGATCGCCTCGGCGCGGGTTTGGGCATCGGTCACCGTCTCGCCCCATAGCACGACGGTCGAGCCCAGCGCCTCGGTCGCCTTCACTTTCACAAACGGGGTCGTCACCGGCATGACGATGGTCGCCGGGATCGAAAGCCGCCGCGCATGGTACGCCACCGCCTGGGCATGGTTGCCGGCCGACATGCAGATTACGCCGCGGCGGCGCTCTTCGGCGGACAGCGCGGCAAGCTTGACGCAGGCGCCGCGCTCCTTGAACGAGTTCGTGACCTGCAAATTCTCGTATTTCACGTAGACTTCGGAGCCCGTAAGCGCCGATAGCGGCGGCGCCGGAAGCATCGGCGTCCGCAACACGTGCCCGGCGATCGTGCGCCGGGCAGCCTCGATATCCGTGACCGAAATTTGCACCTGACCTCCCCTTGAGGAGAACAATGCAGGGCGCGCCTTTTGCCCGCGCGTCATTGTTCGTCATGGGCAACGAGATTATACTGCGAAACCGATCATGACAGATTCGGGACCAGGTACTGGAACAGGTCGGCTCGAAGGTCGGCTAGATTTGGCGTTCGACGTCAAGCCGCATGCCTTCGACCCGATCGCCTCCCCGGAACTGTTCGAGGGCGTCCTGGCGCGGCGGGTGGTCGCCTTCGTCATCGACCTCATCATCATCGCCACCCCTTTGGTCGCAGCCTCGATTTTCATCTTCGTATTCGGCTTGGTGACATTCGGCCTAGGCTGGGCGCTGTTCTGGCTATTGTCGCCGGCCTCGGTGGTGTGGGCGCTGGTTTATTATGGGCTTACGCTCGGCAGCCCGACCTCCGCCACCATCGGCATGCGCGCCATGGAGATCGAGATGCGCACCTGGTACGGGGCGCCTGCCTATTTTGTACTCGGCGCCGTCCACGCCATCGTCTACTGGATCAGCGTCAGCGTGCTGACCCCTCTCATCCTCTTGGTCGGCGTCTTTAATGCCAGGCGGCGGCTCCTACACGACATGCTGATCGGTACCGTGCTCATCAACAATGCCAACCGGGCGGCTTCGCTGCGGGCGCGAAGCCTACGCTGAATCTTACACGCTGACACGTATTTCACCTTTGACGCAGGCGGTCTGTCAGGCGATGCTGCAGGGGGGCCGGATTCGAACCCCCGCCGCGACGCAACGCCATAGCTCTTCGTGACCCAACACTCGCGCGACACACCGCAGTTCTACCTGACCGCCCCCTCGCCTTGCCCATATCTCGCCGGCAAAGAGGAGCGAAAGGTCTTTACCCATCTGGTCGGCGAACGCGCGGCCGAACTCAACAACATTCTCACCCAGGGCGGCTTTCGCCGCAGCCAGTCGATCGCCTACCGCCCCGCCTGCGAGGGCTGCCGCGCCTGCGTCTCGGTCCGGGTCGTCGCCAAGGATTTCCGGCCGTCGCAAAGCATGCGCCGCATCGTGCGGCGCAATGCCGACATCGGAAGCGATATGCGGATCGCCGTGCCCACCTCCGAGCAATACGCGATCTTCCGGGCCTATCTCGATTCCCGGCACCGCCATGGCGGCATGGCCGACATGACCGTGCTCGATTACGCCATGATGGTCGAGGACAGCCATATCGAAACGCGCATCATCGAGTATCGGCGGCGCGAGCCCGGCGCCGCGCATACCCGCGGCGGGGGCGATCTCGCCGCCATCGCCTTGACCGACGTGCTGAGTGACGGACTTTCCATGGTCTACTCGTTCTTCGAACCTGACGAGGCCTCCCGTTCGCTCGGCACCTTCATGGTGCTCGATCACATCGCGCGTGCGCAGCGCATGGGTCTGTCTTACGTCTATCTCGGCTATTGGGTGCGCGGCTCGCGCAAGATGGATTACAAGGGCCGTTTCCTGCCGCAGGAACGGCTGATGCCGGACGGCTGGGCAAGAGTTGAGTAGAATTAAGAGTCGAATTGAATAAGTCGAACGATGGCGGAGGATTGTCCATGCGAATGCGCCATGCAGCTTTGCTCGCCGCCGGCATTTTTTCGCTCGGCGTTGCCAACGCCCTGGCGCAAACCGCGCCGGCGACCAGCGCCGATACCGCAAAGGGCAAAGCGCTGGTCGACGGCAAAGGCATGACGCTCTACGTTTTCGACCGCGACAGCACCGGTACGTCGAATTGCAACGGCCAGTGCGCCGTCAATTGGCCGCCGCTGGTGGCTTCAGCCGACGCCAAGCCGTCAGGCCAATGGACCATCGTCACGCGTAGCGATGGCCGCAAACAATGGGCTTACAACGGCAAGCCGATCTATGCCTTCGCGAAAGACGCCAAGCCCGGTGACGCCAATGGTGACGGTGTCAATAATGTCTGGCACATCGCCGCGCCATAACCGGCGGCGGCGCTCCGGCACTAACGCTCGACCACCGACTTTTCCGGATCGAGCAGAAAAATCCAGATCAAGGCGCCGATAATCAAAATTGCGGCGGTCACGAAAAACGGCGCAATCCAAGAACCGTGCTGAACCAACGCGCCGAACACCAGCGGAGAGAGCGAAGCGCCGACGGCGCCGCTCATGTTCATGACTCCCGTCACGGTGCCGCTCGACGCACCGGCAACGTCCATCGGCACGGCCCAGGCCGGCCCAAGCACCATTTCAAGGAAGAAATTCGATGCGGCGAGACAAATGACGGCCGTCATCGCGTCGTCGGTCAGCGCCGCCGGCACCAAAAAAGCGGCCGCACCTAGCAACCCCGGCGCCGCTACGATCCGCCGCGATAATGTCAGACGCTTGGTCCAGCGATACAACGAATCGGTCAGCAGACCGCCTGTGATATCGCCGATCATCGCCGTGATCAGCGGCACGCTGGCAAAGAGACCCACCGCCTGCAGCGACAGATGCCGATATTCCAGAAGATAAGTCGGAAACCAGGTCAGATAGAAATACGAGCCGTAAAAGAAACAAAAATACGCCGCCGCGATGTACCACATATTCGCCGAGCCGAAGATGCGCTTCCACGGCACGGACTGTCGTTGGGTGGAATGAATGGCTGCGTCCGCCGATCCGCCGCGGATGTAATCCAGCTCTGCCTGGTTGACGCGGGGATGTTCCTGCGGGCGATTGCGGTAGAGGACGGCAAATGCCGCGGCCCAAACCGCACCCAACGTCGCGAAGGAATAGAAGACGGCGCGCCAACCGAAGGCCGACATGACCTCGATCGCGACGAACGGCGTCACGGCGACGGCAAGCCGGCTGAAGCAATGGGTCACACCCTGGATGATGCCGCGCTCCCCCTTAGGGAACCACAGCTGCATGGCGCGCGACGCGGTCGGAAATGCGCCGGCTTCGCCGAGGCCGAAGACGAAGCGAACGCCAAAGAGCGTAACCAAACTGCTCGCCCACGCGGTCATCGCCGTCATCAGCGACCAGAACGACACGATCGCCAGCAGCACCCGCTTCGGTCCGAAGCGGTCGCCGAGCCAGCCGCCGGGAATCTGCCCCGCCGCATAAGCCCAGGCGAAAGCGGAGAACACCAGACCCATGTCGACCTTGCTCAGGCCGAATTCCCGCGCCATGGCCGGAGCGGTCACCGAGATGTTGGCGCGGTCCATATAAGTGATCAAATACATCAGGCTGATCAGGAACAGAACGAACCAACGTGTGCCCGACCGCGCACCGCCGGCCGCTTGGGCCATGCGATGCGTCCCCAATCCACCGTCCGCCTTCAAAATCGCCCCCTGAATGCCCACGCTAGAAAATGGGTGCCGCTCATCCGGCGGTCATGCGATCCTCTATATTGTTGGCGACCTCTTCGCAAATGGCCGCCAACTCGAACAGTTCCTGCTTGATCAGCGGGTCGACGGCCTGTTCGGCCAAGATACGATACTTTACGGCCTCATCCCGCAGGTAGTCATCGAAGTCGAAGTCCATACGACACCCCCGACTTTTAATCTGCCCGGTGCCTCGATCACGAAAATACGCCGGAAGTCTAACCGGTCCTACCCGGTCACTTTTGATTTCGATCAATGCTCCGCACACGGCGATGTCTCATGAGGCTACAGGAAACCGCTCAAAAAAGGGATGGTCATGAGCCTACCCGAAGGTGCCGTCGTTACCCATCCCGGCTACGAAATCGTCGCGCGGCAGGATTTCTCCGACACTACCTATCTCCTTGAATTTCAACATCCGATGATGGCGCGGGCGGCCAAAGCCGGCCAATTCGTTATCGTCATGGCGAACGAGGCGGGCGAACGCATTCCGCTCACCATCGCCGATTTCGATCGGGCGCGTGGCACCATCACCCTCGTTATTCAGGCGGTGGGAAAGACGACACGGGAAATGCAGCAAGAGTGCCGCGTCGGCAGTCGCCTGCATGCGGTCGTCGGCCCGATGGGCATCCCAACCCATATCGGCACGTCGAAAAAAGTCGTGTGCGTCGGCGGCGGGCTCGGCGTCGCCCCAATTTATCCCCAAGCGCGCGCCCACAAGCAGAATGGCGCCTACGTGATCGGCATTCTCGGGTTTCGCAACAAGGCTTTGATGTTTTGGGAAGACAAGTTTCGCGCCTGCTGCGACGAGTTGATCATTTGCACCGACGATGGCTCGGCCGGCATCAAAGGGCTGGTGACGGCGGGCATTTCCCAGTCTCTGGAAAAACACGCCGACATCGACGAAGTCGTCGCTATCGGGCCGCCGGTCATGATGAAAGGCTGCGCCGCGGCAACGCGCGAGCGCGGCGTCAAAACCATGGTCAGCCTCAACCCGGTCATGGTCGATGGTACCGGGATGTGTGGCGGCTGCCGCGTCAAGGTTGGCGACAAAGTTCTGTTTGCCTGCGTCGACGGTCCCGATTTTGACGGTCATCAAGTCGACTTCGACGACTTGATGCACCGACTGAAGCGCTACGTGCCGTCGGAAAAGCAGGCGCTGGAGCGCTGGCAGGAAAGTTGCCGCATCCGTGGCGACGCGGCGATGACACAGGTTTGAACCGAACTCGATAGCGAGCGGAATCGCAACCCAGCGCTCATTACAGAGGGCTCTGTTGGGCGAACGCGGCGAGGAAAAAGCGATGGCGAAGAAGAAGACGATCCGCACCATCCCGCAAGAACGAACCCCGATGCGGGAGGAGCCCGCCGAGGAGCGGCGGCGCAATTTCAGCGAAGTCGCCTGCGGCTATACGCTCGAACAGGCGCAGCGTGAGGCCGAACGCTGCTTGCTGTGCCCGGATCAGCCCTGCGTGCGCGGTTGTCCGGTCAGCATCGACATTCCCAATTTCATCGCAAAAATCACCGAGAAAAACTATCACGGCGCCTACGACGTCATCACCGATACCAATCTTCTGGCGGCCGTCTGCGGTCGGGTCTGTCCGCAGGAGACGCAGTGCGAAGGCGTCTGCACGGTCGGCGATTCATTGGAGCCGGTGGCAATCGGCCGGCTCGAGCGCTTCATCGGCGACCTCGCCATCGCCGAAGGCTGGACCAACATCCCCTATATCGAACCGAACGGTTTGCGCATCGCCATCGTCGGGTCGGGTCCCGCCGGCATGGCCTGCGCCGCGGACATGGCGAAGGCCGGCTGCGACGTCACGGTCTACGAGGCTTTCCACGAAGCCGGCGGCGTTTTGAAATACGGCATTCCCGAATTCCGCCTGCCCAACACCGTCGTCGATGCCGAGATCGGCAAGCTGATCAAGCTCGGCATCAAATTCGAGTGCAACACGCTGGTCGGACGCCTGTTCACCATCGAGCAGATGATCGCCGAAATGGGCTATGACGCCGTTTTCGTCGGCGTCGGCGCCGGCTATCCGAGCTTCATGGGCATTCCCGGCGAATCGCTCAACGGCGTCTTGTCGGCGAACGAATTGCTCACCCGCTGCAATCTGATGCATGCCAGCGATTTCCCCAAGCACGACACCCCGGTGCAGCTCGGCCGCCGCATTGCCGTGATCGGCGCCGGCAACACGGCGATGGACGCGATGCGCATCTCCATGCGTCTAGGCGCCGAACAGGTTCATTGCATCTACCGTCGCACCAAGGCGGAAGCGCCGGCGCGCGCCGAGGAAATCCATCACGCCGAGCAGGAAGGCATCGAATTCCATTGGCTGACCAGCCCGGTCGAACTGCTCGACGACGGCAATCGCGGCGTGCGCGGCATGCGCTGCATCCGCATGGAGCTCGGCGAGCCGGACGATTCGGGCCGCCGCCGGCCGGTGTCAGTGAAAGGCAGCGAGTTCGAATTCGAATGCGAAACGGTGGTCTACGCCATCGGCACCAATGCCAATCCGATTCTCGGGCAGACCTCGAAGCTCAAGCTCAACAAGCGCGGTTATATCGACGTCGATGACAACCTCGCGACCTCGATCATGGGCGTGTTCGCCGGCGGCGACATCGTGACCGGAGCCGCGACCGTGATCGAAGCCATGGGCGCGGGCCGTAAGGCGGCGCGCAGCATGAAACGCTATCTCGGCCTGCGCGACACCGACGTGGTCTATCGACCGGAGCGGATCGGTAGCGACAGCACATTGTTCGGCATCGATCTGGGCGAACGCAACCACGCGCGGCTGCACGAAGTAAGGATTTGATCCGGACCGACACGACGGTCACGGCAATAACGGGCGCAAAGGGCACCATGAGCGACACCAACATCCTCGAACCACCGACCAGGACCACCAAACCGCCGCGCGCCAAGCGGGACGTGCCGACGGTGAAGCGAAACGAAACCATCATCGAGATCTTGAGCGATTCCGGCGAAGGCGCCCAGCGCTGCGGCCAATCGCTGGCTTCGATCGCCGCCAAGATGGGCAACGGCGTGTGGACGGTCGAGATCATTCCGGCCGAAATCCAGCCCCCGGCCCGCAGCGTCGCCGGCGCCAGCGGCAACCGCGTGCGCATCGGTTCGGGTCCGATCAGCAATGGCGGCGACGAGGCCGATCTTGTGGTCGCGTTCAACGAACAGGTGCTGCTCGGGCGCGTGCGCGCCAGCGAGCTCAAGCCCGGCTGCATAATCCTTTTGGAAAGCATGTGGCGCAGCGACCGCAACCCGGGCGTGGTCGCCTCCTACACCGCGACCTACGACCAACTCGTGGCGGCGGGTTACCGAGTCTACGAAATTCCGATGGAGCAGGAGTGCCGCAAGCTGGTCTCGGATCCGCGCCGCGGCAAGAACATGTTCGTGCTCGGGGTCCTCTGCCGCATCTATAGTCTCGATCACGATCTCGCGCGCGAGCAGATCGCGATCACCTTCGGCAAGAAGGACCAGAAGGTCATCGCTACCAATACCGATCTGTTGGAAGCGGGCTGGAACTGGGCCGATGCCAATCTCGACTTCCGCTATTCGATCCCGGCGGCGCGCGCCACGCAGCCGCAGCTGGTGATCAACGGTAACACCGCGCTGGCACTCGGCGTGCTGGCGTCCGGCATGGATATCTGTGCCATGTATCCGATTACGCCGGCCACCTCGGTATCGCACTATCTCAGCGACGTGTTCGAGCGGGTCGGCGGCTTGGTGCATCAGGCCGAGGACGAAATCGCCGCCTGCGCCTTTGCCATCGGCGCCTCCTATGCGGGAAAATGCAGCGTCACGGTGACGTCCGGCCCCGGTTATTCGCTCAAACAAGAGGCGATCGGTCTCGCGGTGATGTGCGAAATCCCGATGGTGGTCATCAATGTGCAACGCGGCGGGCCGTCCACCGGCCAGCCGACCAAGGGCGAGCAAGGCGACCTGTTGACCGCGATCTACGGCAGCCACGGCGACGCGCCCAAGGTGGTCATCGCGACCAGCAGCATCGAGGATTGCTTCTATGCGGTGATCACCGCCCGCAAGATCGCGGAGATGTTCAACATGGTGGTGGTGGTGCTGTCGGACGCCAATCTGGCCACTGGACAGCAGCCGTTCCAACGGCCGCAATTCAGCGAGAGCTGGCTCGCCCCGCCGTTCGATCAGAGCGATATCGCCGCCGGCAGCAAGCCCTATGACTGGGATCCGGTCACCGGTCTTGCCCGCCGCTTCGTGCCGGGCCAACCGCACGGCATGCATACGCTCACCGGCCTCGCCCACGACCGTGACAGCCACGTCGCCTACGATCCGGAGATCAATGAAGAAGGGCTTCGTCACCGCAGCCTCAAGCTTGCCGCCCTGCAGAAGACGCTGCGACCGCCGAACGTCTTCGGCGAAGACAGCGGTGAACTCCTGATCGTCGGCTGGGGCAGCACCAAGGGCGCGATCGAGGAAGCGGTCGAACGCTTGCGCGCCGAGGGGCTCAAGGTGTCGTCAATGCATCTGCAATTTCTGCAGCCGATGGCGCCGGGCATGAAAGAAATCATGCAGCGCTTCGACAAGGTGATGACGGTCGAGAGCAACTGGTCCGACGATCCGAACGACGCGATCATCGACGAGGAAAACCGCCGCTACTCGGCGCTGGCGATGATGCTGCGCGCGCGCACCCTGATCGACATCGACTGCTGGACAGAGGTGCGGGGGCGGCCGATCAAGCCCGGCACCGTGGCCGCAGCGGTCCGCGCCAAATTGAAACAGTGAGGTCGTAGTCATGACATTAGAGGCCACGCATTGCCTGCTCCGGATGTATGATGATCATCACAATCTGGAGGACTATCAGGGCGGCGTACCGCGCTGGTGCACCGGTTGCGGGGACAATGCCATCCTCACCGCGATGCAGCGGCTTTGCCGCGACAACGACCTGCGTCCGGAAAAGACCGTTTTCGTCTCGGGGATCGGCTGCTCCAGCCGGCTGCCGCATTACATGCGCACCTACGGCTTTCACGGTATCCATGGCCGCGCATTGCCGGTGGCCGAGGGCATCAAGATGGCCCGCCCCGACCTCAACGTCTTTATCTCAACCGGCGACGGCGACTGCTGCAGCATCGGCGCCGCACACTGGATCCATGGCGTCCGCTACAACATGAACATGACCATGGTGCTGCACGACAACCACGTCTACGGGCTCACCAAAAAGCAGGCGTCGCCGACCTCGCCGCGCGGATTGAAAAGCAACACCACGCCGCGCGGCTCCTATCTCGAGGCGCTCAATCCGCTCTCCGTCACGCTCGGCATCCAGAACGTCTCGTTCGTGGCGCAAGCGGTCGATTGGATTCCCGAGGTGCTCTACGACATTCTCACGGCTGCATATAAGCATCGTGGCTTTTCCTTCGTGCGCGTCATTCAGCGCTGTCCCGAATTCCTGCCGAAGATGTTCGATCCCTGGCTGCAGAACCCGCAGAAGACCTTGGTTCTCACCCATGAACGCGGGCTGCGGCTCAGTCCCGCAATGGCCAAGGTCTACAAAAACCAGCAGGAGCACGATCCGCTGGACATGGATCGCGCGCGCCAGATTGCATCGATCGACGATCCGATCCCGGTCGGCATTCTTTATCAGAATCCGGAAGTGCCTTGTTACGAGGACCTTCGCCATTCCGGGCAATTGCGCACCGCCGATTACGTGCGGGCTGGCCTCGAGGCGGAATTCGACAAATTCACGGTGTGGCCGGCGGAAGGCGAACAATCGAAACCGGCGGCATGACGAGTGCACCAACTCGCGGATGAAAACGCCGCGATCAGAATAGAGCTGCGGACCATGCAAATGAATGTGAACGTTGACACCCAAACGATCGATCCGCTGATCTTTTATATGACCGGCAAACAGCCCGGCAACGGCAAGGATGCGCTCGCCGGCCAGCGGCCGGCGCTGCTCGCGCCCTATGCCGATCTGACGCGGCTGCGTTACGACTTTCCGCTGGTGCTGATCGAAGGCAAGACCGACGGCGTGCCGGTTCGCTCGCTGTCGGACGCGGTCGACGACCTGCTGCGCAAGATCGCCCCGCCCGGTATGGAAAGCGAGCAGCTGCGCAAGATGATCCTGCGGATCGAGCGCGAGATCCGCATCTTGGCAGCCGGTGGGGAACGCGGGCATTTGTCGGAACTGTGGGACAAGGTTGCGGCCCGGTTGGAGAAGCAGGACGAGTCATTCGGCAAGTCGGCGCGCATCGCCCGCGCCGCGCTCGATATCGACGGCCCAGTGCTCGACTGCCGGACTGGCATGGCAGCCGACCTGATCGCACATCTGTGGTCGGCGGTGCAGGAGGATAAGGCACGGAGATTCCGCACTGTCGTTAGCCGGCTCGCAATCAAACTCGCCGACATTTTACGCGTCGACGATTCCCGCTCGTCTGCCGGCCGCAGCGCGACAAGCCTGCAGGCCGCGGTCGGGCCCGCGCACCAAAGCCTGTTCGACTTTGCCGCGATGTCAAAATTGCTGCCGAAATCCTCGCCGCGCGAGGCGCTGTCGGAGAGCCGCCGCCGTCGCATCGAATCCGCTTTGGTGGCGC
This sequence comes from Hyphomicrobiales bacterium, assembly GCA_003164375.1. Taxonomy (GTDB): domain Bacteria; phylum Pseudomonadota; class Alphaproteobacteria; order Rhizobiales; family Xanthobacteraceae; genus BOG-931. The sequence goes on from PLTE01000329.1 coordinate 20,608, forward strand.
TGAAACGGCAACGGTTTTTCGCGCCGCTGTCCGCTCAGGCACAGCCCGACCAGTCGGTCAAACCCTATGCGTTTCGGTTCGATAATTGCGCCGCTGCACTCTCGGCCTATCGGCAACGTCTGCCCGACTTGGCCGAGCTGGTGAAGGCGATGTCGATCGCCGAACTGGAGATCGACGGCAATTATATCGAAGGCAAGCATGACGTCATCTTTTCGAGTTTCGACGCCGATTCCTTAAGTGCGCGCGATCGCGTGCTGTTTCCTGACTACTTGGTCACCCTCGGCGACGGCGGGACGCCACCCGACAATGCGGCGCTGATGGCCGCGCTGTCGTCGGAAGTGCCTTTGAAGGTTCTGCTCAATGTCGGCGATCTGTTCGAGGTGACGCCGGCTGGCGAAGTTAATGGCGCCTTAGGTGTACGGAGCGTACAGCTCGCCCGCTTGGCGACCGGTTTGGGCGAAGCCTTCGTCCTGCAATCAGTGAGCTCGAACCTTTATCAGCTCAGAGAGCGCATCTCGCGCGGTTTGAGTTTCGGCGGACCGGCACTGTTTTCGGTATTTTCCGGCGTGCCTGCGCAAGAAAGTTCGTTGCCGCCGTATCTGAGCGCCGCCGCAGCAATGCAGTCGCGGGCTTTTCCGGCATTCAGTTACGATCCGTCGGCCGGCCCCGATATCGCGTCGCGGTTCTCGCTCGAAAACAATCCGCAACCGGACGCCGACTGGACCGTCCAGCCGGTTGAATATGCCGATCCCGAGATGCAGCGGATCAGCCAGGATGTCGCGTTCACTTTCGTCGATTTTCTGGTTTGCGATCCGCGTTGCCACCGGCACTTCGTTGCGGTGCCGCGCGGCTTCGAGACCGAGCGCATGGCGTCAGCGGCGCAGTGGATTGCGAGGTCCCCGGCCGAGCAGTCCGATATCGTGCCTTATATCCTGACGGTCGGTGACGACAACGTACTGTCCCGAGCGATCGTCGACGACCGGGCGATCGCCACCGCGCGGCGCTGTCTGGAGAACTGGCACCGGCTGCAAGAGTCCGGCGGCGTGCACAACTCCCACGCCGAGCGGCTGCTCAAACGCGAACGACAGATCTGGGAGGAACAAAAACGAGAGGAACTGGCGAACTTAAAGCCAGCCGCTGCAGCCGCGCCCACTGTCGTCGCACCGACGACGACGCCGGCGCAGCCGGTTGCGGCCGCGCCAGCTCAGGAAGCAGCGGCGCCGGAACGTTCGCCCGACGAGGCCTATATCGAAACCGAGCGTTGTTCGACCTGCAATGAGTGCACGCTGCTCAACGACCGCATGTTCGCCTATAACGCCAACAAGCAGGCCTATATCGCCGACATCAAGGCCGGCACTTATGCGCAGCTGGTCGAAGCCGCCGAAAGCTGCCAGCTCGGCATTATCCATCCCGGCAAGCCGATCAACAAAGCCGAGTCGGGACTGGACGAGTTGATCGCGCGGGCGCAGCCGTTCCTATAGAGTCCCTTGGTTCGGCACCGATTACTCGCCCGCCGAGCCTTGCTCGATCTCTTTGGCGTCGGGCATCACGTCTTCCTTGTCGAGCTTAGCCAGTGATTCCAGCGCGAGATGGTACATGACCTCCTGCTCTATCCATTTCTTTAGCGGCTGGATCAGCGTGATACGGGTATAGCGCAGCAGAAGATCGTTCTTCTGCGCCAATTGCTCGGCCAGCTCCCAGGCGCGCGGCAACAGCTCGTCACGTGGCATCAGCTCGGCAACGAGACCGAGATCCTTAGCCGCCTGCGCGCCAATGACCTGCCCGGTCAACATAAAATAGCGGGCACGATTGAGACCCAGCAGCATGGTGTAGACGATACCGATGCCGTCGCCCGGCGTCTGACTCGCCAGTTTAAAGTGCGCCGTATCCTCGAACGAGGCATCATCGGAAGCGATGACGATGTCGCACATCAGCGGCAATTCGGAATGCCGCATGGCCGGACCGTTGACGATTGCGATCATCGGCACTTCGATGTCGAGCATCCGCGTCATCAACCGATGGGCGTTCCAGTGGATCACGTCGAGAAGGTCGGCGGTGATATGATGCGATACCTCGCGATAAAACGAGCGACCGGGCTCGGCGCGCGGACCGCTGAACTCGTTGCCGGTGCCGGTCAGGATGATGATTCGGTTACCGCGGTCGGCGCCGATCTGGGTGAAGGCGTCGACCAGCTCGGCTTGGATGATTGGCCCCCAGCGCACCGGCGCGCCGTCGGTATGCAGGGTCATCTGCAGGATGCCGTTCCTGCGTTCAAGTCGGATTTGCGAATACTTGCTCGCATAGTCGTCGAAGCGGGACATTGCGGACCGTCCTGTGGTGAACTGCGGGAAAATGCGGGTAGCGGCGGCGAACTCAGTTCTGCACCAGGTTCGCCCTTGCGAGCACGGCGTTCCAGGTCTTGGCTTCGGTCGTCAGTTCGCCGCGAAACTGCGCGCCGGGCGTGCTTGTCGGCTCGAAACCGAGTTGGGCGAGTTTGGCTTTGACGTCCGGCATCGCGGCGACCCGCAAGATCGTTTGCTCGAGCCGATCGATGATCGCTTGCGGCGTCTTCGGCGGCACGAAAAATCCGGTCCAGGTGGTGGCGACGATGGTGGGATATCCGGACTCTACGGCGGTCGGTATCTGCGGCACTGCCGCCGAACGCACCGCGCTCGTCACTGCGATACCCTTGAGCTCGCCGGCAGCCACCAGGGGAGCGGCCGGCGGCAACGTCACCGACGCGAGGTCAATCTGGTGTGCCATGACCGCCGTCAGTGCCTGTTCTGCGCCTTGGAATGGCACATGCTGCATCTGCACGCCCGGCACGGTCAACAGCAGCTGCTCGACGACCAGATGAGGGATGGAGCCCGAGCCGGGCGATCCGTAAGTAAGCCGGCGGCCGCGCGCCATTGCGATCAATTCATTCAACGTGCCGGCCTTCATGTCGGAAGCGCCGACAATGATGATGGCCTGCGGTGCAACGCTGGCGACCGCTTGCAGATCGCGCTCGACGTCAAAGCCCGCTTTCGGATTCATCAGGCCGAAAATCAGCATCGAATTGGAATTGACCAGCACCGTGTAGCCGTCGGGCAAGTCTGCCGAGACCGACTTGCCAGCAATGCTCCCCGCCGCGCCGCCGTGATTAAGCACCACCACCGGCTGACCGTACAGGCCCGTCATCTTGTCGGCGAAGATTCGGGCAACCGCGTCGACGCCACCGCCAGCCGGAAAGCCCACGATGAGCCGCACCGGACGCGTCGGATAGAACTGGTCTTGCGCTGCGGTCGGCCCAGAGAAGCCGATGAGCACGCCAATGCAAAGCAGCGACAGCGCGAACCTTTTCAACAACGGCGCCTGCAGCCGGCCTCCGCAATTGCTGCGACGCGATGCGATTGCTTTAAATCTCGACATCCTGACGTTCCCCTGCCGCGCCGAACGACCGCAACTTGCCCGTTCGAATTGGTTATCGGCTTTATTCCACGCCGATTTGATCCTAATCAACGCGGAGACCAAATCGGCGCCCGGAGCCAATCTGCGTGCTCTGCCCTAAACCGGCACATCGGCCAAAGATCGCAGAGCATAAAACTCGACCGGCTCCCGGCGCCCCTTCACAGGCGCCTGATGCAGCTTTTGGCCTTGCAGCGCAAGGCCGGCAGCCTCGGCAGCCTGGCGCGAGACGATGACGGCACAGTCATAGTCTTTGGTCAGGCTTTCCAGCCGCGCGCAGGTGTTCACCGTGTCGCCGATGGCGGTGATGATTTGCGAGCGTGGCGGTCCCATCGCGCCGACGATCGCCTCGCTGAAATGAATGCCGATCCCGATCCGTAACGGTTCGCGCAAATCGCCGCGCAGCTGATAGTTCAGTTGCTCGAGCCGTTGCAACATGGCGCGGGCGCCGCGCAGGGCGTCGGCTGGCCCGGTTGCCGGATCGGTGGCGTAAAGGCCGTAAAGCGCCATCAGCCCGTCGCCGGTGAATTGCGAATAATGTCCGTTGGTGTCGGCGAGCGCCCGCGTCATCTCGAAAAAGAATTGGTTGAGAATGAACAGCACGTCATAGGGCAGTCTCGCCTCGCCCAGAGATGTCGAGCCGCGCATATCGACGAACACGATGGTAATCAGGCGCTCGCTGCCTTCGAGGCCGCCTCGGACCGTGCCGTCGGCCGCACCGGCATCGGCGGCAAGCAACGGCATCACCGAGATATCGGCGCTCGGCCGGATTTGACAGGCGAGCCGCATGCCGGGCGAGGCGCCGATGCGGGCAAGCGCCTTGGCTTCCGACCCGGTCGGTTCAGAAAGCCGATCGAGGCCTTGGGTCACCAAAATCCGGCAGGTGGTGCAGCGCCCCCTGCCGCCGCACACCGCCGCGTGAGCGATGCCGTTGGCGCGCAACGTCTCCAACACGGTCGCACCGGGCCGGATCGGCAGACGACGTCCATTGGCGTGGGCGAGCATCGGCGGCCGCCGCCGTCGATACCGCCAATTGCGGATGCCGCGGCCGGCGAACGGCAATAGCGACAAACCGAAGCAGAGACCCCAGCCGACATAGGCCATCCGGTTTATTTCGGCGATCGTCTGTTCGGTCAGATTGGAATCTTCGAGCGACGATTTCACAAAATCCGGATCTTTAGCCTCACGCAGAACCTGATTGCCGCCGGTGATATAGCCGGCGAGCGCCAAGGTCGGCAGGATCAGCCCGAAGCTCAAAAATAACGGACGCCACGGCGGATACCAACGCTTGGTACGCAGCCAATAATGCATGCCGACGCAGGCATGGGTCCACACCGTGATCACGGCGATCACTTGCACGACGCCGAGCCACGGCGAAACCAACCACTGCGCGATGAAGATCGTGCTGTAATAAGTCTCGGTGCCGAGAACGCTTTGGGCGATCCGCGTGCCTACCACGTGCGCCGTCAGCAGCGCCGGGATACATAGGCCGAGCGAAAGCTGCGTCCACTCCCAGCGGCTTAAACGCAGCGAGCGCCGGATATAGATCGACCATAAAGCGTTGCTATAATGGACCAGGAACGCAGCGACCAGGAGGCTCGTGCCGGCGAGCGTCCCCCACGGATACATCAGGACTTTGAGCGCCGATTCCGCAGCCTCGAACGACACCAGGAGAAAGCTGTGGGCGGTCAGATGGCAGACCACGAAAGTCAGCATCACAAGCGCGCTTGCAAGCCGCAGCCGCCCGCGCCAGAGCTGCGCGCTCCAGGTCCGATAAGTCCAGTTCATGCGCGCTCTACGACCTAGTGAATCAGCGTATTGCGAATGATCGCATCGATCGGCGAAAAATTCCCGCCGCGACGATTATAGGCGGTTTTCGCCGGATGTGCGCCGCCTCACGATTGCAATTTGTCGCAAGTTTCAGGAGTGTTGCCCAGTATCGGCGCTGGCACCAAGACGGTCGTCCGCCAATCAAGCCGCCGCGACCTTCGCCCCAGGTTGCTCGGCGAACACCTTGGCGAGTTCACTGGCCGGCACCGGAGGACTGTAGAAAAATCCCTGCACGTCGGTGCAACCTAGGCTGCGGACGAGATCGAGTTGCTCACGCGTCTCGACGCCTTCCGCGGTCGTCGTCATCCCCAGGCTATCGGCGAGCCCGGCGACGGCTTGGACGATAGCGTCCGACTCCGAGTTGTCGCCGAGACCTTTGATGAAACAGCGGTCGATCTTGATCTTGTCGAAGGGAAAGCTGCGCAGATAGCTCAATGACGAGTAACCGGTCCCGAAATCGTCCATCGAAATCCGGATACCAAGTGAACGAAGCTGATGCAGCGTGTGCAACGTCACTTCGCTGTTCTGCATCAGCACCGCTTCGGTGATTTCCAGCTCCAACCGCTGCGGCGGCAATCGCGACGCGGCGAGCGCGCCGAGCACGGTCGGCAGCAAGTTCTTGCTCGCCAATTGCGTCGGCGACAGATTGACGGCGACGCAAATGTCGCTTGGCCATTGCGCCGCTTCCTGGCAGGCCCAGCGGATGACCCGCTCGCCGAGCGCCACGATCAGTCCGATCTCCTCGGCGATCGGAATGAATTCGACGGGCGAGACCATGCCGCGTTCGGGATGATGCCAACGCAGCAGCGCCTCGCAGCAGCGTATGTCGCCTTTACCCAGATTCAACATGGGCTGGTAATAGAGCTCGAACTCATTGTTATCGAACGCCCGGCGCAACGCCAGCTCAAGCGCGCGACGCTCCTTCATGCGGGCATCCATGTGCGCTTCAAAGAACCGGTAGACGCCGCGGCCGTCCGCTTTGGCGCCATAGAGCGCCATGTCGGCATTCTTGAGGAGCTCGTTGGCATCGCTGCCGTCCGTGGGCGCAAGCGCGATGCCGATGCTGGCGTCGATCATGACCAAGTGGCCGTGCAGCTCGTAGGGCGCCCGGAGGGCTTCGACAATGCGCCGCGCCAGGTGCTCCGCGTCGGTCGCGTTATTGATGCCGGTCTGGATAATGAAAAACTCGTCGCCACCGACACGCGAGATCGTGTCGGTATCCTTCACGCAGCCGCGCAGCCTTTGCGCCACCGCCCGCAACAGCTCGTCGCCGGTCGGGTGTCCGAGCGAGTCATTGACGTTCTTGAACTGATCGAGATCAAGATACAGCACGGCGAGCCGCTGGCCGCGCTCCACCTGCGCCAGCGCCTCGTTCAACCGCTCGCGTAGCAAAAGCCGGTTCGGCAAATCGGTCAGCGCGTCGTGGCGCGCCATGTGGGCGATCTTTATCTCCGCCAGCCGCCGCTCGGTGACGTCCTCGTGGGTCGCCACCCAGCCACCGCCCGGCATCGGCCGGCGGACGACGGCGATGGTGCGACCATCATCCAGCTCGACGAATTGGGTGATCTGCTGCCCGGCTTTGATCGTGACGCTGATATTGCCGATGAAATGTTCGGGATCGCCGGAGAAGGTGCCGTTGGCGATCCGGCGATCGATTACGTGGCGTAAGCTGTCGCCTGGTTTGATATTTTCCGCCTCGAGGCGATACATGGCGATGAATCGCTGATTGCAGATGACGAGGCGGGCGTCGCCATCGAACATCACCAGGCCTTGGGACATGTGGGAGATGGCGGCGTCGAAACGCAAATTCTGCGCTTGCAGCTCCGCCTCGCGCGCGCGCAACTCCTTGGTCCGCACGACGACCGTGTGCTCGAGATTGCGCTGAACCGCGTCAAGCTCCTCGATCATCAGCGACATCGAGCGATCAGTGCGGCGCCGGTCGCGGTCGATATCTTCATAGGCCGCTACGACGAGACCGCAAAGCTTGTCGAGATCAACCCATCCGGCCTCGTCAGTTGCCTTGACGAGCTGTTGCGCAAGAAGCTTGTGCACGACGGTGACCTCTCCCAAGCGGAACCGGCCTTAAGCCACCTCGGCCAAAGTGGTGACCGTCATCGTCTGATTATGCAGCTCGCAATGACCTGACCTGGCATGCGGCGAAATCTCGCCGTACGAGTAAAAGCCGAGCCGTAACGCACCGGAACCCAGTTCGGCTCCCGCCGCTTCAACTTCCTCGCTGGTGCGCTGGCCCATCAGTAATCGGCGGCCGATGCAGCTGACGAGAATCGAGAGGCGTTGATCGCTGTCTCGTACGCCGGGACTTTGCGCGGCCATCCCGCTGCGGGCCTGGCGCGCCGCGTCCGCAGCGCCAGCCGACAGACGATCCAGATTTCCGCGCATCAACTGCGCCGTCCAGCCTTGCGGAACGTCGCCGGCAAATGTCATTGACCGGGTGCCGCGATCGATCGCCAGAACAGTGCGCACGACCGCGGAATCGGGACACTGCACGTCGTAAACTTGGATCGGAAACAACAACGCGGAACTCGGCAAGCCCTTGGACTCGTCGGGGCCGAGATAACGCTCGTAGAGATCGAGGGCCGGTTCGCCATCGAGTTCGAACAGGACATTGCCGACCGATCGCGTCACCTGGCGGCGCGGCCCGAACAGATCCCAACCGCCGGCGCAGCCATGGCCGACCCGTATGGCCTGGCCGTAGAAACCCACTCCGGCGACGGTGCGGGTGCGTGGCGCACAGTCGGCGCCGACCAAGGTTTCCTTGAATGCGGCGCCGTCGCCGGCCAGCCCCCCGGTCAATGGGATATCCGCACCGATGACGCCGCTGAGCCCCGCCACCAGTTCGCTACCGTTAACGTTCAAGCCGTCGGACAGCACGAACACGCCCGCCAGATCGTCCGACCGCAGCGCGCGGCCGATCGCCTCGCCGCAGCTTCTCGACTGGTGCGAATCGGTGATGTCCTCCCGACACAGCTGCAACCGGGTCGCATCGAAGCTCAACGCCGCGGCGACGATTTCGTCATCGCTGACGTCGTCATTGTTGATCTGTCCGCCGGTGCTGCAACCGAGGATGTGCGCTGCCGGGAACATGGCGCGCAGCTCCTCATAGCGCGCGCCTGACGCCAGCGCTTCGCGTCCGCCGAAATAGAGCACGAGCGAGCTTGCGCGCGGTTCCGCCTTCGCCACCGACCAGCCAGATCGATCGTTCCAGACGATGTGCTGAACGCGCATTTGGTTGAAATTGCTCCGCCCGCGGAAACTTCGATTCAATTCGGCGGTAGCATATGGTGGTGGCGGTTGAATATTTGGTTATGTGAAATGCCGTTGTATTGGAGTCGGCCGCGTTTTCGCGAATAAGATTGACGCTTCGCTAACATGCACGCGTCGTTTGTTCCTATCGATCGGCTACACGCGGTCCGTGTCATGTCCGCTCGCCGCGAGGCCGGACGTATTATCGAATCTATTGGTCTTGGGAAAACCCTTCGGCGCCAGACGGCCGGCGTCGGCGCGGTTGCCGCGCCAGTCGGCCAGCTCCTTGAGCGATAGGTTGAAGACACGGCCGGCGCTATCGGTCCAGCTCAAGCCGTCGGCCGCCTTGAACGTCGCGATGTCGCTGAGCCCGCCATCCTTATGACGCTGCAGGCGCACGCCGCGGCCGCGTGTCATTTCCGGCACCTGATCGAGTGAAAAGATCACCAGCTTGCGGTTATCGCCGATCACCGCCACCAGGTCACCATCGAGCGGCGCGATCGCGCATGCTGCATCGGGCAGCTTGACGTTGAGCACCTGCTTGCCTTTGCGCGTATTGCCGAGGCACTCGTCCTCGGGCACGACGAAACCCCTGCCTTCTTTGCTCGCCACGATGAGCTTGCGGCCGCCCTGATAGCGAAACACCGCCACGACGTCGGCGTCCTGTTCGAGCTCGATCAGAAGCCTGATCGGCTCGCCGTGGCCGCGCCCACCCGGCAGCTTTGCCGCTTCGACAGTGTAGAAGCGGCCGTTGGTGGCGAAAATCAGAAGCTTCGAAGTGGTCTCGGCGAAGAACGCAAGCTTTAAACCATCGTCGGTCTTGAACGCCAATCCCGAAAGGTCGGCAACCTGGCCGCGCAGCGCGCGAATCCAGCCCTTTTCGGAGACCACGACGGTGATCGGTTCGCGCTCGACCAGCGCCTCCTCGATCGCGGCCTCGTCATGCGCCGGCGCCGTCGCGAAGCCAGTGCGGCGCTTGCCAAGCGGCGTCTTCGGCCCGAACGCGTCGCGGACTTCGCGGATCTGTTGCGCGATCGTCTTCCATTGCTGTTTCTCGGAGCGCAGCAGTTCTTCGATCGATTGCTTCTCGGCGCGTAAATCCTTGTCCTCCTGGCGGATTTCCATCTCTTCGAGCCGACGCAGATTGCGCAGCCGCATATTGAGGATGGCGTCGGCCTGAACTTCGGTGAGCTTGAAGGTCTTGATCAGGACCGGTTTCGGCTCGTCCTCCTTACGGATGATTTTTATGACCTTGTCGAGGTTGAGATAGGCGATGAGAAAGCCGCCCAGCATTTCGAGCCGATGCTCGATCTGAGCCAGGCGATAGCGCGAGCGGCGCAGCAGCACTTCGCGGCGGTGGGTGAGCCATTCGCCGATCGCCTCGGCAAGCCCAACGACCTTCGGGATGCGGCCGCGCACCAGCACATTCATGTTGAGCGGGACGCGACTTTCCAGCTCTGTGAGCTTGAACAGGCTTTCCATCAACAGCGCCGGATCGACTGTGCGCGAGCGCGGCTCGAACACGATGCGCACGTCCTCAGCGGACTCGTCACGCATGTCGGCAAGAAGCGGCAGCTTCTTCTCGTTGATCAATTCGGCGATGCGCTCGATCAGGCGCATTTTTTGCACCTGCCAGGGGATTTCCGTGACGATCACCTGATAGGTGCCGCGCCCGGTGTCCTCGGTCTGCCAGCGTGCGCGCAAGCGGAACGAGCCGCGGCCGGTCGCATAGGCTTCCGCAATGGTCTCGGGCGGATCGACGACCAGTCCGCCGGTCGGGAAATCCGGCCCCGGCACATATTTGAGCAGCGTCTTGGTTCGCGCGTTGGGCTGCTCGATGAGATGCAGCGCCGCGTCGCACAATTCAGCGACGTTATGCGGCGGAATGGCCGTCGCCATGCCGACGGCGATGCCTTGCGAGCCGTTGGCGAGGAGATTGGGGAAAGCCGCCGGCAGGACGACCGGTTCCTGCGACACGCCGTCGTAATTCGGCCGAAAGTCCACGGCGTCTTCATCGATGCCGTCGAGCAAAAGCCGCGCGACTTCGGTCAAGCGCGCTTCGGTATAGCGGTAGGCCGCGGCATTATCGCCGTCGATATTGCCGAAATTGCCCTGGCC
>PLTE01000188.1 GCA_003164375.1 Hyphomicrobiales bacterium
CCTGATGGCGCGCGGGCGCGATGCCACCGACGTAGCGATCGTGACCTCGTTCGGCCCGTGTACGCTCGCGGGCTTCAAGGTGATCACCGATGAGGTACCGTCGGCCGCTCCGGCGAGCAAAGTGTCGCGGACCTAACAGCGATCCGCGAGCTGATCAATGTTGGCGCCGCGGCCCGGATTGATCGGCCTGAAATTCAAAGAAGATATCGGCATTCGGGCAGAAGCGCGGCGCGCGAGCAGCCGACGCCGGCATGGTGGCGAGCCAATCGCGGCAGGCCTGTTCGGATGGACAATCCTCGCAGCGGTGCAGCGCAGTGGCGTAACTTAGGCCCAAAACCTCGCCGCCGCCCAGTTCAAGACCGAGGCGCTCCAGCATTTCGGAAATATGGATTGAATGACATTCATGTCCGGTAGGTGCAGTCATGACCGCTCCTCTACCCCCCCAGCGACGGCAGCATAGGCCGCGTGCCGCATCGCTTTTTGATTTAGATCAAAACCCCGCAATGCTCTGTGTGGAAATCCGCGCCAGCGCGGTGTCGGCTCAAAAACCGAACAGTCTTGTCGGATTGTCGACCAGCATGAGCTGACGCATTTTCGCGTCCGGCGCGATCTGTGGAATGAGGTCGACGAGATCGCCGTCGTTGGGCACGGCGGTATGATTCGGATGCGGCCAGTCGGTGCCCCACACCACCCGCTCCGGCGCATGCGCGGCGAGTTCGCGCGCAAACGGCACCGCGTCGGCGTAAGGGTACGGCTGTTTGGTGATGCGATCGGTGCCCGACAGCTTGACCCAGATATTGCCGGCATCGAGCAAACGCCGCAGCACCGAAAACGCCTTCCCCTTGAGCCCCTCGCCGACATCGACGCGGCCGATATGGTCGATCACGACCGGCGCATCGATCGAGCGGATAAAATCATACAAGTCCACGATGCCATCGCCGCCGGTGTGGATGGCGATGTGCCAGCCATACGGCTCGACCAGCTCGATCACCCTGCGCATGTCGGCAACCGGCATCGGCGCGCCGAGACGAGGAAAAAAATGCAGCCGCACGCCGCGCACGCCGGCCTCGTCGAGGCGGTCGACTTCTTCTTGCCGCATCAACGGCTCGAGCAAAGCGACACCGCGATAGCGTCCCTCGCCGGCGGCGAGAAGATCGACCAGAGCCGAGTGATCGCTGCCGTGGCAGGTCGATTGCACAAAGACGCCGCGCTCGAAGCCGAGGAAAGCGTGCAGGCGGAACAAGTCTTCCTTCGGTGCGTCGGCCGGCGTGAACGGCCGGTTCGGCGCGAAAGGAAATTTCCGGTGCGGACCGAAGACGTGAAAATGCGAATCGCACGCCAGCGGCGGCAGCTTGAACTGCGGCTTTTTCGGATTCGGGTCCGGTGGCGGGATGGTCGGGGTGAGATCGTCGGGACGGCTGGACATTGGCTCAACGCTACTTTCGCATGATCAATCGCAGCGCGCGGTCATGCCGCCGTCGACGACGATCTCGGTGCCGGTGATGAAGCGCGCTTCATCGGAGGCGAGGAACAGAACGGCATTCGCCGTGTCGCGACCGTCGCCCATGAAGCCGAGCGGGATACGCGCAACGCGGGATTTGAGCAAGGCCTCGATATCGCCGCCGGAACGCTGCTTGGCGAGGCGGGCTTCGACCATCGGCGTGTGCATCTGCCCCGGCACCACCGTGTTTACGCGGATGCCGTTCGCGGCATATTGCACGGCGGTCACCCGCGAAAACTGGATGACCGCGGCCTTGGCCGAGGCATAGCCGATCTGCGGCGAGCCGGTGAAGCGGATCCCGGAGCTCGATGCCGTATTGACGATGGCGCCGCCGCCCTGCCCGATCATCACCGGGATCGCGTGACGGCAGGCGAGGAAAACGCTCTTGAGATTGTAATCGATCTGATTGTCGAAGCTCTCTTCCGAGATTTCGGCGGCGCCGCCTGAGGCCGAGCCGCCGACATTGTTGAGGAGAATGTCGATGCGGCCGAATCTTTTACGGCAAGCTTCCGTCATGGCGCCGACCTGCGCGTCGTCGAGCATGTCGCAGACATGCGTCGCGATTTCACCGTCATTGCCGACGCGCGCGACCGTCTCGGTCATCGCGTCGGCGTTCTTGTCGACGGCAAAAACCTTGGCCCCTTCGCGCGCAAACAGCACCGCCGCGGCACGGCCGTTGCCCCAGCCCGGCCCAATGCAACCGGCACCGGTAACGAGCGCCACCTTCCCCTCGACACGTCCGGCCATGACGATTTCGGCTCAGCCCTCATAGCGACGCGCGAATGGTAATACATGCCTCGCGCGGCGGCGACTGCTTTTGTGTGCCAGGCTGGCCGATTTTCAAAAAAATAGCGGATAAGGCCGCCGATCAGGACGGCCTTACCGTTTCGGCGAGCGAAAAAACCGCCGCTCGCTTTGTGCCGATGCGATCAGGAACGCTTCGCCTGGGTGGCGAACTTGTCGGGGTCGGGTATCCCGACCGTGCGGCCGTCCTTATCGTAGCCAGGGATCAGGTTATAGACCGCCGATCCGTTGGCATGACTGACCGCCGGGTTGGTCGCGGCCGAGGCCGCAATGGCGGTGCCGAGAACGATTACGGCGGCAAGCGCGATTTTTATCTTGCTGAACATGGTCATCTCTCCGGGTTAAGAAACGGCCGTAGCGGCCACGCGGAAAAGACCGCAAAACTCAGCGTTTATTCCCTGCCAAAAAGACCGACGCCCCGTTTCCGATAACATCTTTATGAGAGAAGATTGAGCAAGCAGACGGAATAAATCCCGCGACCCGCTCCCATAACGCGCGATAAACATATTTTGGCCGGCGACCGCCGCTATTGGCACCCGAAATAACCGCAGGAGGCCGGATGATGGGCACCGTAACACGAGCCGCGAGCAAGGTTCCCGAGGTTACGCTCGTGTTCTGGCTCATCAAGATCGCGGCGACCACGCTCGGCGAAACCGGC
>PLTE01000088.1 GCA_003164375.1 Hyphomicrobiales bacterium
CCTGCGGCGAATGCGTGCAGGCCTGCCCGACCGGCGCGCTGATGCCCACCACGCTCGTCGACGAGAAAAATGTTTTCACCGGCAAAGCCGACCGCTCGGTCGACAGCGTCTGCCCCTATTGCGGCGTCGGCTGTCAGCTCACTTATCACATCAAGGACGACAAGCTGCTCTACGTCACCGGCCGGGACGGGCCGGCGAACCAGAACCGGCTCTGCGTGAAAGGCCGCTTCGGCTTTGACTATGTTAGCAATCCGCAACGTTTGACCCAGCCGATGATCCGCAAGGAGGGCGTCGGCAAGGCGGCGGACGATCTGGTCGACCCGAGCAATCCGTGGACGCATTTCCGCCCGGCGACGTGGCAGGAGGCGCTCGACCGCGCCGCCAGTGGGCTCGTTAAAATCCGCGACCGCGACGGCCCGCGTGCGCTTGCCGGCTTCGGCTCGGCCAAAGGCTCGAACGAGGAAGCTTATCTGTTCCAGAAGCTGGTGCGCACCGGCTTCGGCTCCAACAATGTCGATCATTGTACGCGGCTGTGTCACGCCTCGTCGGTCGCGGCGCTGCTGGAAGGTGTCGGCTCGGCAGCGGTGACCGCGACCTTCAACGAGTGCAAGAACTCCGACGTCATCATCGTCATCGGCGCTAATCCGACCGAAAACCATCCCGTCGCCGCGACCTTCTTCAAGCAGGCGGCCAAGCGCGGCTCCAAGCTCATCGTCATGGATCCGCGCGGTCAGGCGCTCAAGCGTCACGCCTGGCAGATGATGCAATTCAAGAACGGCACCGACGTCGCGATGCTCAACGGCATCCTCAACGTCATTATCGAGGAAAAGCTGTACGACCAGCAATACGTCCAGACCTATACCGAAGATTTCGACAAGCTCGCCAAGAGCGTGAAGCCGTTTACGCCCGAGGAAATGGCGCCGATCTGCGGCATCGAAGCGGACCTGTTGCGCAAGGTGGCGCGCACTTTCGCGCGCGCCGAAAGCGCGATTATCTTCTGGGGCATGGGCGTATCGCAGCATACCCACGGCACCGACAATGCGCGCTGCCTGATCGCGCTGTCCTTGATTTGCGGCCAGATCGGCCGTCCCGGTACCGGACTGCATCCGCTGCGCGGCCAGAACAACGTGCAGGGCGCGTCCGACGCCGGCCTGATCCCGATGTTCTTCCCCGATTACAAATCGGTCGAAGATGCGCAAATCCGGGCCAAATACGAGGCGGCCTGGGGTGTGACGCTCGACCCCAAGCGCGGCAAAACCGTGGTCGAGATCATGGACGCCGTCCACGCCGACGAGATCAAGGGCATGTACATCATGGGTGAGAACCCCGCGATGTCGGACCCCGATCTCAACCATGCCCGCGGCGCGCTCGCACATCTCGAACATCTAGTGGTGCAGGATATCTTCCTGACTGAGACGGCGTCATACGCCGACGTTATTCTGCCGGCCTCGGCGTGGCCGGAGAAAAACGGCACTGTCACCAATACCAACCGCCAAGTGCAGATGGGCCGCGCGGCACTCCCACTGCCGGGCGATACGCGGCAAGATATTTGGATCATCCAGGATTTGGCGCAGCGCATGGGCTGCAACTGGAACTACAAGCACGTCAGCGAAGTGTTTACCGAGATGGCGTCGTTGATGCCGGCGCTCGACAATATCTCTTGGGAGCGCGTCGAGCGCGAGGATCACGTCACCTATCCGGTCGACGGTCCCGACGTGCCGGGCCGCGATGTCGTATTCGACAAGGGCTTTCCGCGCCCGGGCGGTTTCGCCAAGCTGGTGGCGACCAAATTCCGGGCGCCGGACGAGGTGCCGGACGCCGATTACCCGTTCATTCTTACCACCGGCCGTCAGCTCGAACATTGGCATACCGGCGCCATGACGCGCCGCGCCACGACGCTCGACGCGCTCGAGCCCGCCGCGGTCGCTTCGGTGTCGCGCGGCACCATCGCCAAGCTCGGCATCAAACCGGGCGACTATATCCGCGTTGCGACCCGCCGCGGCACCGTCGAACTCGCCGCGCGCCAGGACGACGCCATTCCAGACGGCGTCGTGTTCATTCCGTTCGCCTATGTGGAAGCGGCGGCTAATCTCTTGACCAATCCGGCGCTCGATCCGTTCGGCAAGATTCCGGAATTCAAATATTGCGCGGCGCGGGTCGAGGCGATTGATCCGGCGACACGGGTGGCGGCGGAATAACGGCCGCCTTACCGGCGCGCCGCCGCCGCGATGGACGGCGATCCACACCGACAGATCGAGCGCCTCGAGGCGAGAATCGAGGAACTTGCGAGCCGTCTGGAGAGCTGCCGCAAATTGATCTTCGCGTCGCGGATCGGGATCGCCGCCGGCGCCATCGTGCTAGTCGCTCTTTTGGTTGGCGCGATGCGGTTCGACCCGGCGTTCATGGCGGGTGCCGCGGCCGCGGTGCTCGGCGGCATCGTCATCTACGGGTCGAACACCGCGACCGCAAAAGAGGCCGCGGCCGATCTGGCGGCCGTCGAGGCGGAACGGGCGGCGCTGATCGACCAGATGGAACTTCGCCCCGTTTCCGACCGTCCGACGCTCCACTGATGCGGCGCACTTAAGTTTTGGTCTCGCCCTTGAAATACGCCTCGACCTCTCCGGTCAGCTTGATCGTCAGCGGATTGCCGTGGCGGTCCTTGGTCTTGGCGGCCTCGACTCGGATCCAGCCCTCGCTCACGCAATACTCCGCAACATTGGTCTTCTCGACGCCTTTAAAGCGGATGCCGACGTCGCGCGCGAGCACGGCGTCGTCGTAATAGGGGCTGCGTGGATCGGTCGATAGGCGGTCGGGCGGGGCGTCGGACATTCAGGGTATTTCCTCGATTGCAGCTTCGGGGTTCCATTACGTATGAAATCCTGATGCAATTCATAATGCAATCTTAAGCATGGCTATTACTTTGCGCGCAAGCGCGGCACCTTTTTGACATCGCTCAACATCTCTGCACGCCTCTCGTGCGTTGAGTATGCGATACAGCCTAAGAGTTTTTATGCGGTGGATCGGAGGTCCTCGCGTGCAATGAAGATGAAGCCCGCCACGGCGGCGATCGTTAAATTGCGACAATTCGTTCCGTGTATGCTCGCGGCCGCTTTCGGCATCGGCGTATCGGTGACGGCCGCCGGCATGACGGCAAGCCGCGAGAGCCGGTATGCTGAAGAGCGATTCAACGTCGTCGCCGAAAACCTCGTCTTGGGCGTGCAAAACGGCCTGAACGAGTATGTCAACAGACTCCGCGCGGTTCGCTCGCTGTTTGATAGTACTGAGGCGCCGGTAACGCGGGACGGTTTCGAGGCCTTTGTCCGGCCGCTGCTCATCGAAGATACCGCCATCGCGACGCTGTCATGGATCCCGCGGGTGTCGCGTAACGAGCGCGCCGATTACGAACGGGCAGCCGCTTCGCAAGGTATTCCCAACTATCAGATCAAAATGATGGGAGATGACGGCACGATGTCGCCGTCTCCCGAGCGCAGCGAGTACTATCCTGTCTTTTATGGGTCGGTACCGAAAACGTCGCCGCTCTATGGCCTCGATCTACGCTCGGAGCCGGCGACGCTCGCGGAAATGGAACAGGCGCGGGATACCGATCGCTTGGGATTCTCCCGGAATGGCGCGCTCGTCAGCACGGGCGGTGCCCAGAGCGGCTTTCTGTTTTCGTTGCCGATTTACCGGCGTGGACTGCCGCACGACTCGGTCGAGGACCGACGACGAAATCTCGAAGGTTTCGTCCACGGTTCGCTGCTCCCCGGCAAGATGATCGATACCATCATCTCAACCAGCAGAAAGCCCGAAGGCGCCGATTCGTTCTTCTTCACTCCTGAGGCGGGCCCGAACGATGCGCCTTACTACGTGCACGGATCGCGGCTGCGCGAAACGCCGGCACAGCCGCGGAGCGCTGCGGAGCTGGCGGCCGGAGCGCATTGGTCCCGCGATCTTCTGGCTGACGGCCAACGCTGGTTGACCATGGAGACGGCGCCGATGCCAGACGGCCCGCTGATCGCGAGCCATGATCGCGCGTGGATCGTATTGATATTCGGGCTCATCATCACTGGGGCCGTTGTGGCCTATATGCAGGCTTCGCGCCGCCATGCGATGCGCATGATGCGGGTGAACAAGAAAGTCTCTGATCTGGCGCAAATGGACGCGCTGACCTCGCTCGCTAACCGCCGCGCCTTTATGGCACGGCTTGGCTCCGCATTCGCCGCATGCGGTCGTGGCGCCAAGCCGTTTGCCGTTCTTTATTTCGATGTCGATCATTTCAAGGACGTCAACGACACCCTCGGTCATACCGTTGGCGACGCGCTGTTGCGCCAGATCGCGGACCGCGTAATTGGTATCGTTCGCGCCAACGATGTCGTGGCGCGTATCGGCGGCGACGAGTTCGCCATATTGCAAAGCGATGCCGACGATGCCGATGCGGCAGGCGCGGTGGCGGCGAAGATCGCAAAAGCTCTTGCCGAGCCCTTCGTCATCGACGGCAACCAAATCCATATCTCGGTCAGTATCGGCATATCGCGTTGCGGCCCGGATGCCGGGGCGCCGGACGAAATGATGATACAGGCCGATCTCGCACTCTATCGCGCCAAGGAGGACGGGCGTAATTGCACCCGCTTTCACTCCGCCGATCTCGACCGCGAGGTGAAGGAGCGCGTGTTGATCGCCGACGAGCTTCGCGGCGCGATTGCGCGCAACGAACTCGAACTGCACTACCAGCCGCAGGTCGAGCTGCGTTCGGGCCGAATCGTCGGACTGGAGGCTTTGCTGCGATGGACCCATCCTAAATACGGCCGAATTCCGCCGTCGGTCTTTATCCCGATTGCCGAGCGATCCGGCCAAATCCAGCTGCTCGGGCAATGGGTGCTCGATGCCGCTTGCCGGCAAATGCGATCGTGGCAGGACCAGGGTATCGCGCCAAAGCTTGTCGGCGTGAATTTCTCGGCGCTTCATTTCAAAGGTTCGGCCGACCTCGACCGCGACGTTGCCGCGAGCCTCGACAAATGGGGGATCGCCGCCGGCCAAATCGAGATCGAGCTGACCGAGTCCGTCCTGATGGAGATCACGCAGCAGCACAGCGACCGTTTCGAGCGTCTGCGACAGCTCGGGGTGAGAATCGCCATCGACGATTTTGGCACCGGTTATTCGTCGCTCAGTTATCTGGCCAAATATCCGATCAACCGGGTGAAGATCGCCCAGGAATTGGTGTTCGGGGTCGACGCCGATTCACGTAGCGCGACCATCGTGCGCGCAGCGATCCGGCTTGCCGATGAACTCGGCATTGAAGTTATCGCGGAGGGCGTCGAGACGGAGGGGCAGGCGAAGTTCCTTTTGTCGGCTGGCTGTGAGCATTGTCAGGGTTATTATTTCAGCAGGCCGGTGAACGCGGAGCGCGCGACCGAGCTGTTGCGCGCGGGATCGGTCAAGCCGGCTCTCCGGACGTTGCGGCTGGTGGAGACGTCTGCAGCATAGCGCACGATCCTGAAAAGCTGATGCCTGGTCCGCCGGTGTAAAATGGCGACCGTATGTTTTCCTCCCGCCCCGGATTTGTGCCACAATGCCTCGTTCCGCGCGTGCCCGCGTTGCGGTAGCTTTTCGTGCGCGGCTAGGGGAGTTACAATCCAAACCATGTCTCTTTCGACCGATGCTTCACCGTTTGTGTCGCCCTCGAATTCGCTGCGTCATGACTGGACGCGGCAGGAGGTACGGGCGCTGTTCGACCTGCCGTTCCCGGAGCTGATGTTCCTCGCTCAGAGCGTGCACCGGGTGAATTTCGATCCATCCGAAGTGCAGATTTCGACACTGTTGTCGATCAAGACCGGCGGCTGCCCGGAGGATTGCGCCTATTGCCCGCAAAGCGCGCGCTACGACACCGGCGTCGATGCGGAGAAACTAATGGCGATCGAGGCCGTGCTGGCGGAAGCGCGCGCCGCGAAAAATTCGGGCGCCAGCCGCTTCTGCATGGGCGCGGCCTGGCGTTCGCCCAAGGATCGCGATCTCGATGCCGTTTGCGAGATGGTCGAGGGGGTCAAGGCGCTAGGGCTCGAAACCTGCGCCACGCTCGGCATGCTGACCGGCCCGCAAGCGCAACGGTTGAAGGACTCAGGGCTCGACTATTACAACCACAATCTCGACACCTCGCCCGAGTTCTACGATCACATCGTCACCACGCGGACTTACGACGACCGCCTGCAGACGCTCGACCACGTCCGCGAGGCCGGCATCCATGTCTGCTGCGGCGGCATTGTCGGCATGGGCGAAACCCGCGAAGACCGCGTCGGCATGATCGCCGTGCTGGCGAGCCTGCCGGCGCATCCGGAATCGGTGCCGATCAATATGCTGGTCAAGGTCGAGGGTACGCCGCTCGCAGGCGAAAGCGCGCTCGACCCGATCGAATTCGTGCGCACCGTCGCTGTCGCCCGCATCACCATGCCGCGCTCGGTGGTGCGGCTCTCCGCCGGCCGCGAGGACATGAGCGAAGAGACGCAGGCGCTTTGTTTCCTCGCCGGCGCCAATTCGATTTTTTACGGGCCGAAGCTGCTGACGACGCCGAACCCCGGACGTGATCGCGATCGGGAGTTGATGGATCGGCTGGGGCTGTCGCCGATGGAGCCGACGTAAGATTTTGGATCGCTCCACGCGGGCTAGATTGTTACACCCCCGCCGCCCCGCCGTCCGCCCGCGGATCGTGCGCGCCTTCGCAGGAGCCGTCCGGATGCAGTACCACGGCGCCGGCGTGGCCCATGAGGTCGGAATAGGGTTCGTCGATGACTTCGACATCGTGGCCGGCGGCGGCGAGCCTGTCGACGAGATTGCCGTCGAAACGGGATTCCAGGCGTAGCGCGGTGTTCGGCGCGCCCCAGGTTCGGCCAAGGAGCCAGCGCGGCCGGTCGAGCGCTTCGAAAAGCGGCTCGTGGAATTCGATATGGCGTGTGAACAGCGCACCTTGGGTCTGCGGCTGACCGTCGCCGCCCATCGTGCCATAGGCCATGATGCGGCCGTCGTTGAGGACCGCGAGCGCAGGGTTCAGCGTGTGGAACGGCAGCCGGCCGGGGCCTAAGTAATTCAACGCGCCAGCTTCAAGCGAAAAGCTCGCGCCGCGGTTTTGCATCAAGACGCCGGTCGCCGGCAGCACGCAGCCTGAGCCGAATTCCCAATACAGCGACTGAATGTAGGAGACGACCAGGCCCGAAGTGTCGGCGGCTCCCATCCAGATCGTATCGCCTGAGCCGGCAGAAACCGGCCAGCGCGCGGCCTTGCGGCGGTCGATCTTCATCGCTTCGCCAGCGATGAAGCGCTCGTCGAGGCAGCGATCGAGCGCATGCGCCAGATAATTCGGGTCGGTGACGACGCGGTCGCGCATCCGAAGCGCACGCTTGGTGGCTTCGACCAGGCCGTGGATGTGATCGAAGCCTTCTGCCTCGGTGACTCCAAGCCGTGCGAACAAAGCAAGGATCATCAGCGAGACGACGCCTTGGGTCGGCGCGTCGGTATTGTAGGCGGTGCCCGACGGCAGCGTGACGTGGAGCGGCTCGGCAAGCCGGGCGCGGTAACGCTCCAGATCGTGGCGAGTGAGCGGGCTGCCGATGCGTTCGAGATCGGCTGAGATCTCGCGCCCGACGTCGCCGCGGTAGAAATCGTCGAGGCCGGCTTGGCCGAGATGCGACAGCGTTGCGGCGAACGCCTCCTGCTTGAGCTTGATGCTGACCTCGGGCGCTTTGCCGTCCACCAGAAAGGCCGTGGCGAAGCCCGGTACGTCTTTGAGCCCGGCGAAGTGCTCTCGTGTCAGCCGCGCTTGGCTCCGCGTGACACTGTAACCGCCACGCGCATGCGCGATGGCCGGCGCCAACAGCGCATCGAGCGGCATTTTTCCGTTCGTTGCCTTGGCCGCTTCGAGTGCCACGAGCCAGCCGCCGATGGCGCCGGGCACGGTAAGCGCGGCGAGCGGCCCTCGCGTCGGGATCGTTTCGTAGTCACGATAAAGCTCAGGTTTCGCCTGCGCGCCGGCCGGACCTGCCGCCATGATGGCGCGCAGCCGGCCGGATGGCAGGCGAATGAGCCAGAAGCCGTCGCCACCGATATGGTTCATGTGCGGATAGACCGCAGCAATCGCCGCCGCCATGGCCACCATGGCCTCGAGCGCATTGCCGCCCTCGGCGATGACCGAGCGGCCGGCTTCGACGGCGGCAAAATGCGGCGCGCAGACGACGCCTCGGCGATGACCGGCGCTGTGCAAATCCATTGTGCTGCTCAGCTCAATTCGCGGCTTGTTTTACTTGGACAGGCTCGGCGAAGCCGCGCTTGCGCAGCAGCGCGTCGGCGCTCGGCAGCCGGCCGCGAAACGCCTTGTAGGCCTCTGCGGGATCGCGCGAGCCGCCGGCCGCGTAGATCGTGTCGCGCAGCCGCCCTGCCGTCGCCGGATCGAAGATGTCGCCGGTTTCCTCGAAGGCCGCGAACGCGTCGGCGTCGAGCACTTCCGACCACATATAGCTGTAATAGGCCGCGGCATAATAGCCGCCGGAAAAGACGTGGCCGAAATGCGGAGGGCGATGGCGCATGACGATCTCCTCCGGCATGCCAATGCGTGACAGCGACTCCGCTTCGAAAGTCGTCGGATCGATTGCCGGATCGCTGTGCTTTGCTGACGGCAGTGAGTGGAAGTCGAGATCGACGACGGCGGACGCGATATACTCGACCGTGGCGGCGCCCATGTTGAAGTTGCGCGCGGCGAGCAGCCGTTGCAGCAATTCCTCCGGCATCGGTTCGCCGGTCTGGTAGTGGCGTGCGAAGCGCCGCAGTACGTCCGGCTGCGACAGCCAGTGCTCGTAAAGCTGCGACGGCAGCTCAACGAAATCGGTGGCGACATTGGTGCCGGAGATTTTCGGATAGGTGACGGCGGACAGCAGGCCATGCAGCGCATGGCCGAACTCGTGGAACAGCGTGCGGGCGTCATCGAAGGAGAGCAGCGTCGGCTCGCCGTCGGGCGCCTTGGCGAAATTGCAGACATTGATGATCAAGGGCCGGACATCGCCGGAGAGCTTTTCCTGGTCGCGCAGCGAGGTCATCCAGGC
>PLTE01000193.1 GCA_003164375.1 Hyphomicrobiales bacterium
GATCGAAGCGCCTGCCTGAAGCGATCGCACCTGGCCTTTCGACTCTCGGATTCATGCTGCCGACAACGCCACTGCATTATCTCATCCTGCAGCATTTGAACGGCCCTGTGGTGATGACCAGCGGCAACGTCGCCGACGAGCCGCAAGTGATCGATGATGTCCAAGCGCGCGACCGCTTGGCCGGCATCGCGCGTTATGCGTTGGTCCATGATCGCGAGATCGCAAATCGAGTAGACGACTCGGTCGTACGTGTCATGAGCGGCAGGGCCCGGATCTTTCGTCGCGCCCGGGGTTTTGCGCCAGCCCCCATTCCGCTGCCGCCAGGCTTCGAAGCGGCGCCGGAGCTTGTGGCCACGGGTGGTGAGCTAAAAGCGACGTTTTGTCTGGTGAAGGATGGCGCCGCTACTCTCTCGCAGCACCAGGGCGATCTCGAGGATGCAGCGACCTTCGATGATTACCGCAAGTCTCTGGCCCTTTTCAGCGGACTCTTCGACCACGCGCCGGTCGCGCTCGTTGCTGATCGCCACCCCGAATATCTTTCGTCGAAGTTTGCCCGCGAATGGGCGCAGGCGGGACTACTGCCGCTGATCGAAGTTCAGCACCATCATGCCCACGTCGCGGCCTGCCTCGCCGAAAACGGCCAAGCCCTCGACGCTCCGGCGGTACTCGGCATCGTTCTCGATGGTCTCGGGGGCGGCGATGATGGAACGTTATGGGGTGGGGAATTCCTGCTCGCCGATTACCTTCACTACGAGAGGCTTGGCACCTTTAAGCCCGTAGCCATGCTCGGCGGCGCACTGGCCGCACGCGAACCTTGGCGCAACCTCTATGCTCATTTCATGGCCGAGATGGGATGGGCGAAGTTCGCGGCAAATTACGCCGGGCTCGATCTATACATCGATCTCTCTGGCAGACCGCGCAAGATTTTGGACGCGATGATGCGTAACGGTATCAATGCACCACAAGCGTCGTCCTGCGGCAGACTGTTCGATGCGGTGGCAGCGGCACTTAATATCTGCCGGGAACGCCAGGCCTATGAGGGCGAGGCCGCGGCCCGGCTCGAAGCGATGGTGGATCAAGACACCATGCGTTTCGAAGACGAAGCGTTCAGCTATCCGTTCGCCGTCAAGAATATCGGCAGCGCGCATCTGCCCTATATCGAACCGTTGTCGATGTGGCAGGCGCTCCTGGACGACGTTGCCGGCAAGATGCCCGTACCGACGATGGCGGCACGCTTTCACAAGGGCCTCGCGCGAGCCGTCGTCGCCCTGGCCACCGAGCTTGCCTGCCGCGACCACGATGGCGGTCCGCGATTCGACACCGTCGCGTTGTCGGGCGGATGCTTCCAAAACCGCATTCTGTTTGAAGAAATTGTCCGGCGGCTCGAACAGAACAACTTCGTTGTTCTCTCTCATGCGCAAGTTCCTGCGAACGATGGCGGTCTCGCGCTCGGCCAAGCCATGATCGGCGCCGCGCAGCTTATCGACGCCAAAATATATCAAACTGAAGGAAGCGCGCCATGTGCCTCGGTATTCCAGGCCGCATTGTAAGGATTGACGACGCCGCAACGATGAGGGCGACCGTCGATATCAGCGGCGTCAGGCGGCAGGTGAACATCGCCTGCATCGTCGACGAAGAGCATCCCGTCTCGTCCTGTGTCGGCGACTGGGTTTTGGTCCATGTCGGATTTGCCATGAGCCGTATTGACGAGGCCGAAGCGGTCGAAACCTTGAGAATTCTGACTGAACTTGGCGAGGCGCGGGCCGAACTTGAGGCAATCCACCTTTCCGCCGCTCATTTGGGAGGCCACCCGGCATGAAATATCTCGACGAATTTCGCGACAGCGCCAAGGCCCGCATCCTGGTGACGGAAATCGAGGCGCTGGTTGCGACGATGGATGTTCCTCACGGTCGGCCGCTCCACATCATGGAAGTGTGCGGCGGCCATACTCACTCGATCTTTCGCTTCGGGATCGAGGGCATGCTTCCTAAGCAGATCGAACTCGTGCACGGACCGGGATGCCCAGTCTGCGTTTTGCCGATGGGACGGGTCGACGACGGCGTCAATATTGCCGAGCGCCCGGAGGTCATTTTTGCAACCTTCGGAGACGCCATGCGCGTGCCGGGCTCGCGGAAGAGCCTCATCCAGGCGAAGGCGGACGGGGCCGATGTGCGGATGGTGTATTCGCCATTAGATGCGCTTGCGATAGCTCGAAAAAATCCCGCGCGCGAGGTGGTCTTCTTCGGGCTCGGCTTTGAAACCACGATGCCCTCGACCGCTCTGACGATCCTACAGGCGGAAAGCGAACAAGTTGCGAATTTTTCGGTCTTTTGCAATCACATCACAATCGTTCCGACGATAAAGGCAATTCTCGATAGTCCGGACCTCGAGCTTGATGGTTTTCTTGGTCCCGGCCATGTGTCGATGGTGATTGGAACGGCGCCGTACGAATTCATCGCGAACTTCTATCGTAAACCAATGGTCGTCGCTGGTTTTGAGCCCCTCGACATATTGCAGTCAATTTGGATGGTCTTAAAGCAAATCAAGGAAGGACGCACCGACGTCGAGAATCAGTATGCGCGCGTCGTTCCGGACAAAGGCAATGCCGCGGCACTCTCAGCGGTCTCACGCGTGTACGAACTGCGCCAGTTTTTCGAATGGCGTGGCCTCGGATCTATCGATCATTCGGGCGTGAAGTTACGCGACGAATACAAACAATTCGACGCGGAGCGAAAATTTTCGATCCCGAATATAAAAATTGCAGATCCCAAGTCCTGTCAGTGCGGTGAGGTGCTCAAAGGTATGATCAAGCCCTGGCAGTGCAAGGTCTTCGGCTCGGCCTGCACGCCTGAAATGCCGCTCGGAGCACTGATGGTTTCATCCGAGGGGGCCTGCGCCGCATACTACCAATAAGGCGGCATAAAACAGCACGTGGCCGCGGAATGAATATTGTCCCCCTTATTCGCTCGCGTCCCCGTGGCAAGGTCCATGTTCGGACCGTTACGCTCTCCCATGGCGGCGGCGGCAAGGCCATGAAAGATCTGATCGATGACGTGTTCGTCGATGCCTTCGACAATGCAGCGCTCGCGCCACTGGAGGATCAGGCTCGCTTCGATCTCGCAGAGTTTGCGGCCTACGGCGATCGGCTTGCCTTCACCACCGACTCCTTCGTAGTCGACCCGCTGTTCTTCCCGGGTGGAGATATCGGCAAGCTTGCAATCTGCGGCACCATTAACGACCTCGCCGTCGGCGGCGCCAAGCCACTCTACCTCTCGTGCGCGGCGATCGTCGAAGAGGGCATGACGATCGACATGTTGCGGCAGATTGCTGGATCGATGGCGAGAACAGCCAAGACGGCAGGTGTCGAGATTGTCACCGGGGACACCAAGGTCGTGCAGCGGGGCGCTTGCGACAAACTGTTCCTAACCACGACCGGGATCGGGGTTATTCGCGAGGGCCTAGTCCTCGGCGCAGATCTGGCGCGGCCCGGCGATGTCGTCCTTGTCAACGGGTTCCTCGGGGATCATGGCGCCGCCATCCTCTGCGCCCGTGGCGACATGGCTCTCGAAACGCCGATCGAAAGCGATTGTGCCCCGCTGCACAGCCTTATCGAGTCGGTGCTTGCAGCAGCACCGGGGATCCGCTTCCTTCGCGACCCGACGCGCGGCGGTGTTGCGACCGTCCTCAACGAGATCGCCGAGGCCTCGCAAGTTGCGATCGAAATCGACGAAGCGGCCACGCCGTTGCGGGAAGAGGTAAAAGCCTTCTGCGAGATTCTGGGGCTCGACCCTCTCTACTTGGCCAACGAGGGCAAGATCGTCGTCATCGTTCCTCCAGAACAGGCGCCGGCGGCACTCGCCGCGATGCGGGCGCATCCGC
>PLTE01000018.1 GCA_003164375.1 Hyphomicrobiales bacterium
GTCTCGGCCACGTCAGGCGATGCAAGCGCCAGCTCGGGCTCCGTGCCGGTGGCTTCGGAAACAGGTGCGTTTTTGGTCTTTGCCATGAATGGACTCCTCTTCGGATCTGTGACCGTGCGTGTTGCCGTGGCCTGCTGGTCGAGTTCGGCCGTCATGTCCGCGATCGCGGCATCGAGCGTGCCGACCCGATCGGCAAGACCGGTGCGCACGGCAAGTTCGCCGCGATAAATCGCGGCTTGGGTGCCGCGAACCGCCTCCGGCGTAAGACTGCGGTTTTCGGAGACGAGGTTCGCGAACTGCTCGTAAAGACGGTCGATGTCGTCTTGAATCGCGCCCCGGGCCTGATCGGAAAGCGCCTGATGCGCATTGCCGTCGATCTTGTGGTCGCCGGCAAACACGAACGACCAAGCGAGGCCCGCCTTCGCATCGGCACCACTCTCATCGACGTGAGCCGCAACGACGCCGATCGAGCCGACCTCGCCGGTTTGAGTGACGTAAATCCGGTCCGCGGTGCTCGCGATCGCGTAGGCGGCGGACAGCGCGCTTTCGCTCGCCACCGCCCAGAGCGGTTTGTCAGTCGCGGCCTTGAGCGCAGCGATACTTTGAACCAAGTCGAACAATCCGCCGACCTCGCCTCCGGGCGAGTCGATTTCGAAAATGATCCCGCGGACGCCAAAGTCCTCGAACGCGGACGTGATCGCGTCGCCAATCGCGCTGTAGGACGAAAGACCACTCGCCGCCGATAGGTAGCCGGAACGGCTCACTAGCGTGCCGATGATCGGCACCACGGCGATTCCTTCGGCCGTGATCGAGGCTCCCGGCTCAGGAGCGGGATCGAGCTGGATGGCCTGGGCCACAGTGCCGGCAAGGCGCGGGGCGAGTGCGCCGAGGATCACCTCGAGCTTGGCGCGCGCGATCATGAGCGGCGTCCCGAATACCCGGGTCGCCACGAAGGGAAGATCGATCATCTGGAATTGTCCGTAACGATGGCGTCCGACACGGCGCCGGGATCGCCCGAAAACTGCGTCGTATTCGGCGGTACCTCTGTCGCGAAACTCAGCCCCAGCCGCTTCTCGCGCTCGCGATCGCCCGCGATCTCGGCATCGACTTGTTCGGCATCAAAGCCTCGCTCGGCAAGCGCCTGTGTCCTGCTCTTGAGGCCCGCGCCGATCTGTTCGATCTCGGCGCGCGCGTCTTTCAGCGGATCGACCCAATCCCACTTCGGCGGCAGCCAATTGCAAGCGAGGTATTCGCGGCGGCGCTGTTGATAGTCCGGTATCTCGATCGCGCCTGCGAGCACCGCGGTGTCCATCCAGCGCGCCCAGACCTGGCGGCACATCTGCCAGACCATCACCGCGTGTTGGTAGGCCTCGATGCGTCGGCGAAATTCGAGCAGCGCAAGGCGAGAATTGGAATAGTTCGCCCGCAGCATGTCGTTCGACAGATAAGCGTAAGGCACGCCGAGAGCGGCCGAGACCTGCAACAGCGTGCGGTACTGGAACGGCTCATAGGTCTGGCCCGAATCGGCCGGGACTGAAGTCTGCACCTCTTCGCCCGGCTCAAGCATGGTGATCTGGCCAGGTTGCAGATCGATAGTCCGCTCGTCGGTCTCGTCGCGACCCTCGGCTGCATCGAGCGGTTCAGTCGGTGCCGGCGTCGTGATGAACAGCGCGTGCATGGCCGCGACCTTCTTCCGATCGAGCTCGGCATCGTCGTACTGATCGAGCAGGAAGAGCTTCACGATGCTCGCGGCGAAGCGCGAGACGCCACGTAGCTGCCCGGCATCAACAGGATCGATACTGTGTACGATCTCGGACGCGGGAATGCGCACGATCTCACCGGCGAGGCCGGGGTCGGTCACGTCGCCCGGATGCCGGCGCAGGAAGTGGTAGGCTACGCGGCGGCCGATCGGATCGAATTCGATGCTTTGGCGAATGATGTTGCCGTTCGGCGCCTGCTCATTGCGATAGAGCGGCAAAAGCTCCGACGGGATCATTTGCAGCTGCAGCGGTACGGTCAGTCCATCCTGTGGTCGCCGCGGGCGAAACCGAAAGAAAACCTCGCCGGCAATAAACACTTCCCGCGCTGCGCGCCGCTGCTGGCCATAAAAGTCGGTGAAGCCTTCGGCGTCGGCCTCGTCGGTCCAATCGAGCCACAGCTTCTGTACCTGCGCCTTCAGGTCGCCATCCGGGATTATAGAGGACGGCTTGATGCCGGCGCCGACCACATTGCCCGCCCAACTCTCAATCGCGTTAGCGGCGTAACCGTTGTTGCGCACGAGCCAGCGCGCTCGCGCGGTGATGTCGGGGCCGGCAACGGCGATCAGCGTGTTGAGATGCGCGCGGCTCGGTTGGAAGCCTTTCAGTCTGCGGTTTGAGAGCCCCGCGTCGAAGCCTCCGATGAAGGCGCCGGCACGGCGCCGCAATTGCCGCAGCGATCCGAGCACAGCGTCAGAGTCCTTTCGAGGCGGATGTCAGGATGCGCCGGCGACGGCCATCACTGCGCGAGCGCAATGCGGCGTTCCAGATCCGTGATTGCCGCCGCCATCTCGGCGTCGGTCGCATAGGTGACGCGGCGGCCGTCGATCTCGACTGTGCGCAGGCCGCGATACCGAGCGGCGAGAAGCGCCTCAAGTTGCGCCGTCATCTCTTCGATCGTCATGTACGGATTACCTGCTCAGCTCAGATAACTTGACCGGAACACCCGCCGGCCGCGGCGTGCAGGCGAGCGGCGCACGATGCCGGCGATACTCTCGGAAGCCACGTCCAATTCCGTCGTGACGTCGTGATCCGGGTTTTCGGTCGCCCCGACCTGCTGTTCGAGATCGCGCCACATCGGCTCGGTCCATCGATCAGCGCCAGCGAGCCAGGCGGCGGCGCGGGCATAGACGCGGCAATCGAGCGCTTCGTTCCTTTCGCGCAGCTTCTGCCATTCGAGCCGGCTGAAGCCGCGCTTGGTTTTGATCGTCACCACCTGCTCGGCGACGCGCTGCTTCACCC
>PLTE01000354.1 GCA_003164375.1 Hyphomicrobiales bacterium
AGCGCATCTCGCTCGGCATCAAGCAGCTTGCGGAGGGCGGCGCGCCCGCCGCGACGGATGCCGCCGCTCCCGCTACGGGCGGCGAGCTCAAGAAGGGCGCCGTCGTCACCTGCGAGGTGCTCGACGTGAAGGAAGGCGGCATCGACGTCAGGATCGTCGGTACCGATTTCTCCTCCTTCATCAAGCGTTCGGAGCTGGCGCGCGACCGTTCCGAGCAGCGACCGGACCGCTTTGCCGTCGGGCAAAAGGTCGATGCCCGCGTCATCCAGTTCGACCGTCGCACGCGACGGGTTTCGGTCTCCATCAAGGCGCTGGAAGTCGCCGAGGAGAAGGAAGCGATCGCGCAATACGGCTCGTCGGATTCCGGCGCGACGCTCGGCGACATCTTGGGCACCGCGCTCAAACGTAAGGGCGAGGAGAGCGAGAAGGACGAGGACAGCGACGAGGCCGAGGCAGCCGAGACGGTCGAGTCCGAGGAGTGACGAATAGGGGGGCGGACGCTGGATAAGGAAAGACACCATGTCGCTTGACGCCGACCTGATTGTCGACCGCCGCCGCCTGCGGCGTAAGCTCACGTTCTGGCGCGTGCTCGCCATCGTCGTGGTTATTCTCGGCATTGCCGGGACGACGGCGCTGGTGAGCAAGCGCACCGGTCTGTTTGCCGTTCGCCCCTATATCGCGCGGGTCACGATCTCAGGCTTGATCCGCGGCGATCGCGACCGCGTCGAACAGCTCGACCGCCTGGCGCGTTCGACGCTGGCGCGCGCCGTCATCGTCCATGTCGACAGCCCCGGCGGCACCACCGCAGGCTCCGAGCAGCTCTACGACTCGCTGTCGCGTCTGCGCGAGAAGAAGCCGCTGGTCATCGTCGTCGACAGCATGGCAGCATCCGGCGGTTACATCACGGCGATTGCCGGCGATCACATCGTGGCGCAGCAGACTTCGCTGGTCGGTTCGATCGGCGTGCTTTTCCAGTATCCCAACGTGGCCGATCTGCTCGGCAAGATCGGCGTCAAGGTCGAAGCGGTGAAGTCCACCCCGCTCAAGGCTTCGCCGGACGGTTTCGAACCGACCAGCCCCGAGGCCCGCGCCGCGCTGGAATCGATCATCCAGGATTCCTATGCCTGGTTTAAGGGCATCGTCCAGGACCGCCGTCATCTCACCGACGGCGAATTGGCGACCGCTTCGGACGGCCGCGTCTTCACCGGCCATCAGGCGATCGGGCTGAAACTGATCGATGAGCTCGGCGATGAGCGCACCGCGCTTGCCTGGCTCGCCAAGGAGAAGAATGTCGATACCAAGGTGCCGGTGCGCGATTACGAGCTGCAAAGCCGGTTCGGCGATCTGCCATTCCTGCATGCCGCGGCGGTAGCGGTGCTCGACGCGGCCGGCCTGACGGGGGTCGCCCAGCGTCTCGACGCCCTGGGCGTGGTCGACACCATGGAACGTTTCAACCTTGACGGTCTATTGGCCCTTTGGCACCCTGCTGGCGCGAATTGAGCGGCGGCGCTCCTGCTTTTGGCCTGTCGTGACGGTATCCGGAGCAGCGTTCGCGGGCGACCGAAGGCGTGACCATGATCAAGTCTGAACTGGTTCAACGTATTTCCGAGCAGAACCCTCATCTTTACCAGCGCGATGTCGAGAACATCGTCAACGCCATCCTCAACGAGATCATTGCGGCCATGGCGCGCGGCGACCGGGTCGAATTGCGCGGCTTCGGCGCCTTTTCGGTGAAAGAGCGGCCGGCGCGCACCGGGCGCAATCCGCGCACCGGCGCACATGTCTCGGTCGATCAGAAATGCGTGCCGTTCTTCAAGACCGGCAAGGAAATGCGCGAACGGCTCAATCGTCCGGGCGAAGGTTGACCGGCGCGCTCCAAGCGGCCGGCGGTTGGCTGCGCAAGCTCGTCGCGGCGGTTATTCTCGGACTGCTCGCCGTCCTCATCGTTGCCTTCGCGGTGGCCAACCGCCAGATCGTGACACTTTCTTTCGACCCATTCGACCCGGCACAGCCGGCTTATTCGAAGTCGATGTGGCTGTTCGCGCCCATCATTGCGTCATTAGTCATTGGCGTCGTGATCGGCGGCGGTGCTTCTTGGCTGCGGCATGGCCGGTGGCGCCGCACTGCGCGCCGGCTTGAGCGCGAGCTTGGCAAGCTGCGCGAGGAACTCGATTCCCATAAGCGCGGCACGAGCGCACCCGGGATCGTGCCTGACGCAACCGCGCCGCCGGAGCGGCTGCAGTTGAAGCCGCCGCTGCGGTAAGGCCTTGCCGCAAAGCGCAGTACAAGACAAAGCGCGCGCGGGGATGTAGAAGGGCGGCAATTCAGAGCCGGGCAAGTCCAAGGTCTCGCGAGCAAATGCCGATTACCGTGAAAATCTGCGGCCTAGCGACGCCAGAGGCCCTCGATGTCGCGCTCGACGCTGGCGCCGACATGGTGGGCTTTGTGTTCTTCCCGCCGTCGCCGCGTAATCTCTCGTTCAAGGCCGCTTTATCTTTGGAGGCGCGCGTGCGAGGCCGGGCGAAGAAGGTTGCTTTGTCGGTGGATGCCGACGACACCTTGCTGGCCTATGTCGTGGATGCGCTCGGGCCCGATATCCTGCAACTGCACGGCAACGAGTCGCCGTTACGGGTGGCCGCCATCAAAGCGCAGTTCAAACTGCCGGTGATGAAGGCTATTCCCGTCGAGACCAGGTCCGACCTCGCGGCGATCGCGCGCTACGCCGCCGTCGCCGATCATCTCCTGTTCGATGCGCGCGCGCCGCGCGAGGCGACGCGGCCGGGCGGACTGGGTAAGACCTTCGACTGGCACCTTCTGGAAAATCTCGATCCCGGGGTGCCGTTCATGGTGTCGGGCGGACTCGATGCCGGCAATGTCGGCGAGGCTTTGCGCATCACACGCGCGCCAGGCGTCGATGTGTCGTCGGGCGTCGAGCGCGCGCCCGGCCAAAAGGATGCCGATAAGATACGCGCCTTTATCCGCGCCGTACGCGACGCCGCGGCGAAGCAGATTGATCGCGTGGTGTGAGAAGGTTTGGCGATGAGCGTGCAGCAACTCAACTCCTTTCGCACCGGGCCGGACGAGCACGGCCATTTCGGCATCTATGGCGGCCGCTTCGTCGCCGAGACGCTGATGC
>PLTE01000102.1 GCA_003164375.1 Hyphomicrobiales bacterium
CGCCATCTTGCTCTCCTTCGAACCGATTGCCAAAGTCCACTGCGCGTTGCGCGCGAGACTGTTCATGTTTCAGAAACGGGCTCGCGGGTTCGGGAAGGAGCGCATCGCTCGTCGTGCGTCTGCGTGCACTCAGCCCTCTCTCGCTGGTATTCCCTTCAGCAACCCCCGTGCCATTTCCGGATTTCCTCGTAAGTCATTGGTTATTTGAAGAAAATTTTGACAGCCTCGGAGGAAGCGGCTGTTTTGAATACGACAGCGACGGTCGCGCTGTAAGAAACAAGACAAGGTTTGAAGGCCTCCAACCCGAACCATCAGCAGGTTTTCGCGTTATTCGCGCTTTGATGACCTCCGCGCCGGCAGCGCGTGGCGCGGAACAGAATTTGCTAGCAATCCTGAAAGACGCTCGGCCGGACAAGGCACGCGAGTTTCAGCGAGGGCAACATGCAGATCGGTGTCGAAACAGCGAAAGCCGTCGATCAACGGCGTGTGTTCGTTGTCGACGATGACGAAATCACCCGTGCGGCGTTGCAATTCATGCTGCACGACGAAATCGAAACCCATGAACTTGCCAATCCCGAAGAGGCCTATGAGAAAGGCGTCGACTGGCTCAGGCCTCACGTCCTTCTGCTGGGCGTTTCGTTTCTGAAAGACAGAGGCGCCAAGCTCGTCGGCGAGGCGACGTCCAGGTTCCCGGGCGTGCGAATTCTTATCGTCTGCGAGAAAACCGACGAGGCGATAGCGGTGGAAGGAATGAAGGCGGGCGCACACGGCACCCTCGTTAAGCCCCTGACGCTCGAGGCCGTTCGCAAGAAGGTCGACACGGTCCTGGGCCGCGGCGGCGCGGCACCGATCGTCCAACTGGGCATCCTAAAATAGGGCGTGCGGCGCCCTTGGTTTCCCGCCTCTTCAAGACCGGTTCGGCCAGCGTCGGCGGCGCAATTATGCAATTATGGCGTCGACGCCACAACGCCGCTTTCGTGCAACAAGGCGGTGAGCTCGCCGGCCTGAAACATCTCGCGGACGATGTCGCAGCCGCCCACGAACTCCCCTTTGATGTAGAGCTGGGGGATCGTCGGCCAGTTGGAGAAAGCCTTGATGCCGTCACGAATCTCCGGATCCGAGAGCACGTCCACGCTCGTGAATGGCACGCCAAGTTTGGCGAGGACCTGAACCACGGCCGCGGAGAAGCCGCATTGCGGGGCCGCCGGAACGCCCTTCATGAATAGCACGACGTCGCTCTTGGCGATCATCGCTTTGATCCGCTCACCCGTTGCATTGGTCATAAATTATCCCCGACATCGAACGGTGTTGACGCCGACGCAGCAACCCAGGTTTCATGACCGGGTTCGCTCACGTCGGCACTATGGTTTCTAGAGCGAGCGCGTGCAGCGCATTTCCCATATTTCCCTGCAGAGCGTCGTAAACCATTGTGTGCTGCTGGATACGGCTCTTGCCCTTGAACGTAGCACTTGTGACCCGAGCCGCAAAATGATCGCCGTCGCCTGCCAGATCGACGACGGTAACCATTGCGTCCGGGAAGGCTTGCTTGATGAGGCGTTCGATTTCGGCTCCAACCATTGCCATCACAGTCACTCCGCTGCCGCGAGAGACTCGCATGCAAGGTCCAAACCAACTTGTGTCCGTCGCGACAAACACGACAGAAAACGCAATGCCGCAATGCCATGCCGATTTGTCGGCGCAGAGTTTTTGATGTCCGGTTTGCGACAGCTGACATTCATGCTGTCCCGGATATGACGCGCCGCCGCCGGATCGAGTCTGAAATACGACATTGAATCTGCGGGAGTGGCTTGAAATCGCTGAATATTTTGGCCTGATCTTTGCTTCACCGGATGGCCCCCGGGGGAAGCGCTCATGAGCCACACCGAACATTCAAGTCGACCTCGGCCGCCTTATCCGTTTGCCGTTATCCTTGGCACGAACGAGATTGCATCCGCGGTCGCGGTTTATCTTCACCGCGCCGGCTATGGCGTCGTGCTGTCGCACGATCCGATGCCGCCGGTCATCCGGCGAAAAATGGCGTTTCATGACGTGCTCTTCGATGATGCCGTCAGTCTTGCCGGCGTCACGGCGAGCCGCGCCGAAACAAGCCTGGAAATCCGCGCGGGCATAGGCCGCGCGCCCGCCGTCATTGTCACCGCGCTCGGCCTATTGGATCTGATCGTCATCCGATCGCTCGACATCCTGGTGGATGCGAGGATGCAGAAATATCGGCCGACACCCGACCTGCGCCGGCTGGCTCGGTTCACCGTCGGCCTCGGCCCCGGATTTTCCGGCGGTGGCAATTGCGACATCGCCATCGAAACGCGGCCGGGCAAGGCGGGACGTCTCCTGCGGCACGGCGCTACGGACGCGCCCGACGAGATGCCCCGCCGCCTCGGCAACAGTTTCGACAATCGCTTCGTCCGCACCGAAGTTGCGG
This sequence comes from Hyphomicrobiales bacterium, assembly GCA_003164375.1. Classification (GTDB taxonomy): domain Bacteria; phylum Pseudomonadota; class Alphaproteobacteria; order Rhizobiales; family Xanthobacteraceae; genus BOG-931. Next base: position 2,441 of record PLTE01000102.1, read on the forward strand.
GGCGTTGGCATACCGCCATCGAGATCGGGACTAGAGTCTTCAAAGACTTCACCGTCGGCCATCTTGGCAATGTGCCGGTGCGGGCGCCGTTCGACGGCTTCCTGCGTGGTGTCGTGCGCGACGGCTCCGAGGTGCCGGCCGGCACGAAGCTCCTCGAAATCGACCCGCGCGGCCGGCGCGCGAGTTGGACCGGCATCGACAGTCGGGCCAAGATCATTGCCAAGGCGGTGACAAAGGCGATCGCGCTCCGCGACGCGAGTATTGTCGAAAGGGCGGAACCGGTCCTCCATCTCGTCAAATGAGCCGGAACGGCATGCCCGTCGCCGAAGGTCGCGGGTCTGGTGCGAACAATGTCTTCGCGGAACCCGACCTCATCAATTTCGGAGATCTTCCTGAAGCAATCAACGCGCTGTTGCAGCAGGGGGTAGCGGCCTATCGCCACGATCGGGCACGCGCCGATCAGCTGTTTCGGCAGGCGCTCGCGAGCGCCCCGAAGGAGCTGCCGACTTATTTTTGCCTCTACAAAATCCACACCTATCAGGGCAATCTCGACCACGCGCAAGCGGCGGCCGAGCGCGGGCTCAGGGAAGCGGCAACTCAGGCGGGATGGAATCCGGATTGGCGGCAATGGCAGCCGCAAGCGGTGCTGCCGCAAGGCCCCGGACGCTTCGCGCTCTACACATTGAAGGCGCTCGCCTTCATCCATCTGCGGCAGGACAGACGGCCGCAAGCCAAACAGATACTCGAACGGTTGCGGCAATTGGACCCTGCCGGTGCGGTCGGCTGGCCGGTCGTGGCGGCGCTGGCAGAAGGTATCGAGTGAGCCGGGGTTGGCGTGCGGTTCATGGCATCGCGCTTGCACAGGTCCCGATGAGACACGTTAAAGGGCGGTCGAAGTCGGAAACACGACATGCGACGAGATTTAGACATGTGCCAGGAGATGGAAACACAGTCCGCGGCAACGCCGGCGGCCGGCGATGCGCCGATATCGCGCGCAGCAGGCGCCGGTGCGCTGACCGATGCCGTTATCGCGGCACTGCGAACCGTCCGCGATCCCGAGATACCGGTCAACGTCTACGACCTCGGGCTGATTTATCGGATTGAGCTGAAGGAACCGGGGGCGATCGAAATCGACATGACGCTCACGGCGCCCGGCTGTCCCGTTGCGGGTGAAATGCTGAGCTGGGTGCAACAGGCCGTCAGCGACGTCGCGACCGTTGGGCAGGTCAAGGTAAATCTTGTTTTCGATCCGCCTTGGGATCAAGCCAGGATGTCGGACGAAGCGAAACTGGAATTGGGCTTGATATAAAACATGGTCCGGAAAAGCGCCTGCCGACTTTCCGAGAAGATCATGTTGCCGCTATCTGAACCGAGGGTACCATGATCGAACTTACCGCTGACGATGCACATAAGTTCTCCGCCTATCGCGCCGATCCGACCGATCCGCCGAAGGGCGCTGTCGTGGTCGTACAGGAAGTGTTCGGCGTTAATCCCCACATTCGAAAGATTACCGACAGCTTCGCGGCGAAAGGTTACGTGGCGATCGCGCCCGCGCTGTTCGACCGCGTCCAGACCGGAGTCGAGCTCGGCTACGACGAGGACGGCCTTGCGTCGGGGCTTGCCCTCAAGCAGCAGATCGAAACGGAACGATCGCTCGGCGATATTCAGGCGGCCGTCGACGCCGTTAAGAGTGCCGGCAAGGTGGCGATCGTCGGCTATTGCTGGGGCGGTTATCTGGCCTACCTATCAAGCAATCGCATCCGCGGCATCGCATGTGCGATCGGCTATTACGGTGGGGGAATCGTCGATGAATACCGTGAGAAGCGCAAGATCCCCACTTTGCTTCACTTCGCCGAGAACGATCCGCTGATTCCCTTCGCGGACGTGATCCAATTCCGAGCGCACCGGCCCGACGTCAGCGCCTTCTCCTACCCGGCGGCGACGCATGGATTCAATTGCGACGAACGGGACAGCTATAGTCAGGCCGCCGCGGAAAGGGCGCTCGATCGCACATTGTTCTGGATTTCCCAATATGTGGAGGGACAGGCTCCCATCGCGCTGAAAAACGCCGGGTTCTACGCCGCGGCAAAGACCGACAAGAAAAAGAAGAAACAAGCCGCGGGCGACGATCTCGGACCACCCCCGGATTGATCGAATTGCAGGCCCGAGCTGCGCCGGCGTGGCGCGGCGTCATGGTATTGAAGGCCTTGGCGTCGAAGAAAGATTATGAGCGTCATCAAACGTGACTTCGGCATGGCGCGTCGCCGGACTGTCCGACGCTTCAGAAAGCTTCTGGGCCTGGGCGCGCTGCACGAAGCCAATATCCACACCAACCCGTTGCCCTATCTCGAACGGGCGAGCGAGCGCATCTTTCAGCTTGAGAAGGCCCTGTTCGAGGCGGCCGCGGCGGCCACCCCGCCGTCGGCGAGCACCGCGGCGGCCGAAAAGATCGAGGTGGACAAGGCGGAATATCAGTGTCTGTTGAACTGCCGCGCGATTATCGAAAGAAGCCTCGCGCAGCTCGGATCGACTGAAGATATATTGGGAACGGGGCCCGATCAGGCCTGAGCGGCGAGCGGCGACGGTTGCCACTTATAAAGATCACCCCATCCGCTCGCCGCCGTCTCTTCACGGGCAAACCCGAGCTTCCCGAGTTGGTCACCAAGCGCGAAGCCGTTGCCGTTCTTCACGCTGGCAAGAACCGGAACCTTTCGTGCCTGAATTTCAGCAACAAGCGCCTGCAACACGCCTTGATCGCGATGGCTCGGCGCGATGACCGCATAAGAGACATGAACCGTATCGCCGTTGCGAAATCCCCATTCGAAGTCATCCCGTCGCACCAATAAAGCGCCGACGATCGCTTTATCTGCGCCCACGGCGACGGTCGACAAACCAGAGGTGCAGCATGCCATGATCTCGGTCAAGACGCTGGCCTGCGCCGCGTCACTGGCGGGGTCGAACGGAACGTCGCTGGCGACTTCTTTCATCAAACTCCAAATGTCCTTGATGTCGCCGAGCGAAGCCGTGCGTTGCGTCAATTCAGCCATGCCCACCCCCTCCCCAATGGAAAATATGGATTCAGACTATAGCGACGTGTCCGCGCGATTCAAATTTCTTTCAGAATATTTCCGCAGCGGCGGACGCATTTTTGATGCGCGATCGACCAACGCTTTTTGTCGCGTTTGCGACAATCGGAGTCGGCAAGAACTTTGCTTGGATAGCCGTGTCGACTCGCTAGAGAGCTTTCATGTCGGTTACAGAGGGATTCTTCGTGGATTGGGACGGCAATACGCGCCGCACGCTCGACCCGCGCGGCGGCTATTTGTGCGAGATCGACGCCGTGGCCCGCTACGTCGCAGTCACCACGAGAAGCGGCACCTTGGTGCACGAAGCCACATTTTACAAAAGCTTGGCAGACATCGAAAAGGCCGGCATCAAAGCATCGTTGGTCGCCGGATCGCACCCCTGGGGCAAGCGGGAAGACGGGTTCTGAGATTGAGACGAGATGAAGAGGAGACTCCAACAATGCTTCCGACCACCATCCTGGTTGACGAGGCACCGCGATGCGTCGTGCGTCCGACGGACCACAAAGCCCTCAATCGCTTTATAAAGAATGGGAAGAGCTATCTGCTCGCCGAAAAGCCTGAAGGCAAGATTACCCATCGCAATGCCGACGAGATCGAAACGACGAAATGGCATAGCGCCTTCGCCCTGCACAGGGCATGGGGCGGCGACGAGGAAGCCTTTTTCGGCGTTCCGCTTTAGCCGGCAGCCGAAAAACTGCCGGCGATTGATCGCCGCATGCACTCTTTATTCGTCCGTGCTCGGCAGCAAGATCACTTCGGCAGGCGCCCCGGGGCCTCGGCCTGCGACGAAGTCGAGCGCGCTGACGCGCGACAGGCCGCCGCCGTTCTCCATCAGGACAACCGCCTCCTCCGGCATCTTTGCGAGCTCATCGAGCAATTGAGCGACCGTCATATCCGTTGCCTGCAAGTCCCGTGCGGGGCGCACGATTTTATTTTTCCTGGCTCACCACACCGGCCTCGTCGAAGCACAGCACCGCCGCATCCTCATCCAGCATGGCGATCTCGGCCCGGCGCAGCACGCCGTTGCAGTGATATTGGTAGCGATGGCTGAGCTCCACTTCACCGTACACGACCTTATCGAAACCCGTCAGCACTCCTTTCTTGTCGAAATAGGCGCGGATAAAGGTGTTCCGGTTCGAAAGCGCATCGGGTGCGATGACGTTCACGAGGTTGAAGGGGAGTCTCACGCCAGTGTACGAGACGAAGAATCGACACTCCTGTGCTGCTTGCTCCAACTTCATTTCCTCCGGCTTGCGCTCGTCGTGTTCTTGGCGAAAGGCTGCCGAAACCGCCCAAATCAATCCGGATGGATCATGATTTCCATCGTATCGTCTAGATCATCGAACGCGCCTGGATAACCATCGTCTTCGACGAGGGTTACGCCGCAAAGACATACCTCGCCGTCAATGACCGCAAGCGCGATGGGTTGCAAACTTTTACCTTGGCAGGGTCCATCGACGCACAGGCCGGTCTCGATCTCGAAATTCGCGCCGTGGCGGCCGCATCGCAGAAACGCCCGATCCCGGCTGAAGAACTCTCCGGCGCCGAAATTGAGCCAGATGCCCTCGTGCGGACACGCATTCACATAGCCCACATAGTCGTTCGCGGCGGTACGGACGATGACGATCGGAAACGGTCTGTTTTCGCTGGTCTCTGTGATTCGCGACAAGCTGAAAGACCTTGCGTCGCCCGGCTCGATACTATCGGCCGCGCAAACGACATAAACCTCGACGTCCTTCGGCGTGGTTTCCCCGATCGCCGCGTTCGGCGGCCCGGCTTCCGTATCATGCTCGATTGCCATGCTTCTGCCTGTCGCAAATACGATGCTGCGGTGAAGACGCGCTTATTCGAAGCGCGCTTTTTGCGGCGATCGACCGCAGTCCCGCTGATGACTACGCGACGCTTGGTACACTCTTGGCCTTGAGCGCGTCGACATCTTGCCGTGTCAGGCGGAACACGCCGCGTCCACCAGATAGCGGCTGATAGGTGTTACCGGCGTTCTCGCTTAAGAAAAAGAACCAGTCCTGCGGGCTCAATTCCGTCGGTCGGTCGCCTATTTCGACGACCGCCGCATTCGGCGCGAAGCGCACATGAATAATGACGTTTTCGGATTCCATGGAGATGCTCCCACCCAAAGCCTAAACGAAGCCCAACAATTCGATCTTGATATTCTCCGTCCCCAGCACCTTGGCCTGACACGCAAGCCGAGACTTGGAACCCACGCCGACGATGCTGTCGAGCTTGTCGTTTTCCTCGCGGGCGATCCTTGTGAGCCCCTTGCGGCCTTCGTGAACGAAGATGTGGCAGGTGCCGCAGTCGGCTTTGCCGTCGCATTTGTGATTGAGCGCCACCTCGGCGCCAAGAATTGCGGCCAATAGGGTTGTCCCCTCGCCAACTTCGACCGTCTTACCGGACGGCATGATCGTCAATATCGACATCGAACCACTCCTCGTCTTGCTGTTGACAATAGACCGATAAATTCTAGCCCTAGTAGATCGCCGAACCGGCGCCGACATTGATCGAGGCGTCCTTCATCGTCGCGACGATGAAGGCGATCTGATCCTCGGTGAGATGAGTGTGGAACGGCAGCGCAACCGCACGGTCCGCCACCTTCTCCGTCACCAGAAAATTGCCGCGGCGGTAGCCGAGGTCGAGATAGTGCCGTTGCAGATGCAGCGGATTGCAATAACCGGCCGCCTCCACCTGCTCGACGTGCAGATCCTCGACGATTGCGTCGCGGCTGGAGCGCGTGAAACGGGTGCCGAGATGCACGAGATAAAGGAACCAATTTACTTCGGTGACATCCGGCGCCACATAGGGGTCCTTGATGCCCTCGAAGGACTGCACGTGCTTGTAATAGAGATGTTCGGTCAGACGGCGGCGCTCCAAGATTTCATCAAGCCGCCGCAATTGCGCCAGTCCGAGCGCGGCCGTGAGCTCGCTCATGCCGGCCTGATAGGCAGGCGCCGCACCGACGACCACCGACGAGCGCTCCTCGAGGCGGTGCGCGCGATGGCGACGCAATGCAACTGCGATATCGATGTCGTCGGTCACCACCATGCCGCCCTCGCCGCAGATCAATGGCGATGGTTGCGAGAAGTCGAACACGGCGACGTCGCCAAAACTTCCGACCAGCGCGCCCTGATATTTCGATCCGATCGCCTCGGTCGAATCCTCAAACAGCAGAAGATTGTGCTTCTTTGCCAACGCGCGAAGCGCGGTCCAAGACGCCGGATGGCCATTGTTATTGCATGCAACAATGGCGCGCGTGCGCGGCGTGATGACCGCCTCGGCCTTCTGCGGCGCAAGCGTTCCGGCCCAATAGTCGATGTCCGCGAATACCGTTCTGGCGCCGGCGAGGCTGATCGCATGCGCCGTCTCGCGAAACGAATACGGCGAAGCGACCACCTCATGCCCGGGACCGATTTCGCAAGCCTTGAGCGCGATGAGAAGCCCAAGCGTACCGCTCGGCACCGCGATCGCGTATTTGCGGCCGAGATAGGCCGCAAAAGCCGTCTCGAATGCCTCGACGACGGGGCCGCCGGACAGTCGCGGCGATCGTAGCACAGCATCGACCGCCTCGAGCTCGACGGCCGTGATATCGGGATCTGATAGCGGGATGAAGGATTCCGCTTCGGCGACGCGGTCGCCTGCGTCCTCGACATCATCCGCCAAGACGGCCGCCTCGTTCATCGGACATTCCGTATGGCCAGCACGATTCCGGTTGCGCGCGTCGGATCCGCCGTGACGTGCGCGCAATGGTCGGCGCTATCCAACAGATGAACATCGAACCGCTCATAGGTACGAAACGGCGTCTCGGTGACATCGGAAGCGTCGCACCGGGTCCAAGACAGATGCGAAAACCGGCGCCGCAATTCTGCAAAGACTTGCGCGTCGGCGTCGCCTGCCGAGAGCACCTGGTCGATTGCCGTCAATTCATCAGGGCTTAATGCCATGCCGAGCTACTCATTCGTTTTTGGACGCGCAGACGCTGTCGTTTCATTGCCAGAACTCCCGTTCGGGGTCGGCATTCAGTTCTGCCAAAAGTTCGATCAAACGGCCGTGGCTGCTGTGGAACTGCCAGGCGCGCTTATTGTGATCCATTCGGAACAGCTGCCAGGCCTCACGAGACTCGTCGAACAGTAGAAGCGCGACCTCGTCTACTCCGCCGTCCGCATCGATGTTTCGCGAGCAGCACGGGCTCTCGATGCGATAGCCGCCGGCGACCGCGGCCACGCTGGGCGAGACGTAGCGGTATCGCTTGCGCGCCTTGAGCGCGCGCTCGATCCGCCTCCGATCGAAGTCGTTCGGATGCGGCAGCACGCGCATCGTCGATTCGTTCACGGCAACCGATGCCATTGGCGCGCCCTCCTTCAGAGCGGGACGATCTCTTCTTCGAGACAACCCACGACGAGGCGTTCGCCGAACTCGACCAGATAGATCGGGATGTTCGCTTCGCTGTGCGTTCCGACCTGAACGATTTCGCCCGTATCTCCGACATTGACCAGTCGGGCCTCGGCGGCGGCATCGGGAAACGTTCCGTCATTGTGCAGGTCGATCAGGGCCTTCACGCGTTGACCCCACTGATATTTCGGAAGCCTGGGCTCGATCATGCCGCGGTACCTCCCGGCAAAGGCAGTTCTGTCTCTTCGTCCCGCGGGATCACGGGATCGAGTTCCTTGCGTTTCATTCCAACCCGATTGCCGCTCTCAAGGAACTCGACGCCATAGATGTAGAACTGCTGCAGGAAGGTGCCGATGCTGACGACGTAGCCTTCCTCGCCCTTTTTCGCCAAAACCTCGCCGATCTCCTTGCCGGCATAGGTGCCGTCGTTTCGAATCGCGCGCTTGGCCCGCACTTTCTCGCCGAAATTGAAATAAGGGGGCTGCGAGAGCTCCACGACGTCGCTGTCGCGAACAATGTTGCTCATAGCGGGACCTCCCGCAGTTGCTCATCCCGTCCAGCCAGGCGCGAGCGCGCCATCTCGCGCACGAAAGCGTCGCGGTCGTCCTTGAAGTGGGGCAATTGCGCAATAGCAATCCGGCTCGCCACCTCATAACGCACGCGCCAATCCGGATCGTGCCGAAGCTGGGACAGCAAATCGGGAGGCAGGCGCTGCGCGATCTCCAGCCTTACCGCCGCATCGGGATCGCTCGCCATCCGCAGCAGCCAGGCCGGCGGAATGCGCCGCGCCACGACCCGCCGGACCTCGACCTCCGCGTCGCAGATCATCCGCAACAGCAGCGCCGGGGTAACCCGCCGCGCGACGACGAGCCGCACATAATAATCCTCATCCGTCATCATCGGCATGAGTTCGGCGTCATCGAGGAGCGACACAATCCTGATTCGCACCTCGCGATGAGGATCGTTTCGCAGACGCAGGACAAGCCGCTTGGGCAGACGCCGCGCTGCGTTCCAGCGCACGGTCTCCTCGGGATCGTCGAGCAACGGCGGCAGCAGGAACACGTCGGCATGCTTGGCCGCGATGGCGCGAACTTCGAAATGGGGATGCTTGGTGTAGGAATTGGCGAGCTTCGGATTCCAATTAAAGAAGCGATCGATGCGCCGCGCATAGCGATCGTTGACGCAGGCGTGTTTCAGCCGACACCCCGCGGCTGCCGCGAGCTCCCGGTGCGCGCAGGATGCGCAATCGACTTCATTGCCGAGCCAATCCCGGGCCTCGTCGATCTCATCCATCATCGTCCTGCCCTATCCGGTCGAGGACGCCGAGTAACACTTTCGCGCCGATTTTGTCGCTGGCATCGAGCTGCAAGAGCTTCATCACCGCGGCGCGGCCCTCTGCCAGATTGCCGAGGCGCATTTGCAGATAGGCATAGCCCTTCAAACTGAAGAGAAAGAAGCGCGGTAGCATGTCGTCATAACGGTCGAACATCGCATCACCGGCAGCGACATGCCGCCAGTCCGCCGGCAAGTCATTCTCGCGCGCCGCCTTGGCAAGGCACAGCTTCGCGATCTCGAGCGCCTCGGCCAACCGCCCTTTGTAAAAATAAAACCGGTAGAGACCGATCAAGACCGCGGCGTGATCGGGCGCCAGCGCCTGGGCGTTGCGCAGAAACTGTTCGGCGACGGCGTCGTTCTGATACGCCAATCCCGCACGGTGGAGATATTGTTCGGCCAGCGCCGGCAGGCCAGCACCGAGCAAAGCGTCGGCCAGGAGCGCCTGCTCGGCCGCCGACATGGTTCGCTCGCCGCACTCGGTCGCCGGCACCATCGTCGTCCCCTAGTGGGTGTGCGTGGCGCCGCCCGACTGCGCCGCTCCGCCGTCGGCGCTCTTGCAACCGCAGTTCGCCGTCTTCGGGTCGTGGAATACAAAGCCGCTCTGTAGCGGGGTCTCGGCGAAGTCGACGGTGACGCCCTCAAGCAAGAGTCGGCTCTCGGCCGGCAGAAACAGCTTGACCTCGCCGAGTTGGACGACGGCGTCGCCGCTACGTGGCGCCGCTTCGACCTCGAATTGCGCGGCCAGTCCGGAACAGCCGCCGGCGGTGACCGCCAACCGGAAACCAGAGCCGGCGCCGCCGTTGAAGCGTATCATGCGACGAATGAATTTCTCCGCCGCGGGGGTGAGCGTTAGGTTCATCGGCGTCTCCTCAAGCCGGCGCCTGATACCGCGGAACCGAATCGTCTATGACGCAGGTATCTTCGATCGGACACACCGCGGCGCATTGCGGCGCGTCGAAATGGCCGATGCATTCGGTACATTTCTTCGGATTGATCACGAAGGTCCCGCCCTTTTCAAAGATCGCGACGTTTGGACACTCGGGTTCGCAAGCCGAACAGCTCGTGCAATTCGACGATATGATCTTTAGCGGCATTCAGTCGTCCTCCACCAAACCATACGTTCACGGCTCACGCCGCGGAGATCAGCGCACCCTGTCGGATCTCGGCGTCGCCGCGCTGAATGTGTTCGATCTCGCCGCCGTTCACCTTGTCCAAATAGGACTTGAACCAGCCGATGGCGGATTTCTCGATGAATTCGTGGGCGAACTGATCGACCGGCTCGATCCCAGCCTTGAGCAAATCGGCCTTCGGACAACCGCCGATCTTGGCGACGAAGACGGCGTGGCAGTCGTTGATGGCGCGGATGATGGTCTCGAGGCTGTCCTCCTCGCCATAGCCGCCCTGGCAGTACAGATCGACGCGGCGATGACCGACGAACTTCGCGCCGGAGGTGGAGAGCTCGTAGATCTGGAACTCCTTGGCGTGCCCGAAGTGCTCGTTGATGAGACCAGATCCTTTGGTGGCGACGGCCACCAGCAGCTTGATGTCGCTCATCTCGCCCGCCAGCGTGGAGAGCTCCTCTTGCTTGGCCGTGACTTTGGCGAGACGCTCTTCTTCGACCTTGGCCTGGTAGGCTTTTCGCGTGTCGAGATCGTAATTGACCTCCATCGCCATGATCTTGTCCGTCGTGAACTCCGCGCTGCGGTCCTCGCCGAGCAGCCCCACCGCGTCAGCGCGACACTGGCGGCAGTGACGCATCATGTTCATTTCGCCCTCGCAGCTGTCCTGCAGGGCTTTGAGCTCCTGCGCCGTGGGACCGCGCTGGCCAGTGAGACCGAACACCGTGCCGTGCTCCGGCGCGGAGATCAGCGGCATGATGTTGTGCAGGAACGCGCCGCGCGACTTCACCGCTCTGTTGACCTCGACGAGGTGCTTGTCGTTGACCCCCGGAATCATCACCGAGTTGACCTTGCAGAGAATGCCGCGCTCGGTGAGCATTTCGAGGCCCCGCATCTGGTGGTCGGTGAGAATTTTCGCGGCCTCGACGCCGGTGTAGCGCTTATGGTTCCAGAACACCCACGGATAGATTTTGGCGCCGATCTCCGGATCGACCATGTTAATGGTGATGGTCACGTGATCGACGTTGAAACGGGCAATGGTGTCGACATGGTCGGGCAGCGCCAGACCATTGGTCGACAGGCAAAGCTTGATGTCGGGCGCCGTCTTGGCGATCAATTCGAACGTCTTGAACGTCTTTTCCGGATTGGCGAGCGGATCGCCGGGACCGGCGATGCCAAGCACCGTCATTTGCGGAATGGTGGAGGCGACGGCGAGGACCTTCTTGGCCGCCTGTTCCGGGGTCAGCTTTTCGCTGACCACGCCCGGCCGCGATTCGTTGGCGCAATCGTATTTGCGATTACAGTAATTGCACTGGATGTTGCAGGCCGGGGCCACCGCGACGTGCATGCGCGCATAGTGATGATGCGCTTCCTCGCTGTAGCACGGATGATTTTTGACCTTTTCCCAGATTTCGGTCGGCAGGTCGCCCTGACCGGCCGCCGATCCGCAGCTCGCTTTGCCGCTGCCGCCGGACGTGCCGCAGCCTTTGTGCTCCGCAACCTGCTGCATAACGTCTTCGACATTCACGACGGGGGTAACCTCGGTAGGCTCGTGCGGTGTTGACGCCTGCATGTCCAAATCCTCGCTGGCTCGATCCCGAAATCCGCAACACCTCTCAGCAACTCGCGTGCCATCCCGATCGAAACGAGATTTGCACTTCCGATCAAACAGTTACGAATTTTGCCGGCTGTCGCCTTGCCAACACAGGCCGACCAGCCATCGACGACATGTTGGAAACGTGACAGGCGTCAGGTGTGGCACTGTCCCGATCCGCCGCATCATTTGCCGCGCTGGTTGCCGCCAAGCGGACGCGGCCCGCACTGCCGCGCGCCGGCACAGCCATTTCCCGCGGCAGGCCCTCGAACACGAAGACTCAAGCGCCCGCGAGTAGGATCTCGATGGCCCGGGCAAGCGGAATCGCGATAGGCGTTATGCCCTGGGTGATGATGAAGCGCAGCTCGTTTCTGGTGAGCGTCTGGTCGTCGATGATCGCGTAATGCGGCTGCGCCGAGCGCTTGCTGACCTGCCTTGCATAGGTTCGTAGAAGCTGATCGTGGAAACGGCAACCGACGAAGAGAAAGCTTCGCTCGGTGCGGCGATCTTTCACGACGTCCGGGATCGGCGTCTGGATGTCGATCTCGGTCAAGACTTCGACATAATCGGCGTCGGAGATCAAGAAATTCTTGGCCGGCGCGATGCTGCCATGCGGCTTATAGACGACCGTCGTCCAAGTCTCCGCCGCCGCGCGGCCGGTTTCGGCCCCGGCGGCATCGTAGAATCGATACCAGCGATCCTCGCCGATACCTGCGCGGGTGATGCCTTGGACTTCGCCCCAGTCGCTGCGTCGCGCGAGCGCCGAGCGCATGGCTCCATCGTACCAAGTATCCACGATCATCGGCAGGCCCAGCGACGCGAGATGATGATGGAGCGCCGTCGGCTCGACCGGGGGAGTGAACGCCTCGGTCATGAGCGCCGACACGGTCGAACGATGTCTGGTGCTCTCTATGTGTTGAGCGGAGGCCCAGGCGTTGCCCTTTGCCCGTCGCGGCAATGCGACCTTCGCGGCGAAAAACGCCGCCAACGCCTCCGGTGTCATCGGGACCGGTGGATTCGAAAGCTGCGTAAGCCCGGTGCCCAGATAAGGAATGATCTTTCCGGAGCGGAGTTGCCCCACGACATCGGCGAGCACCGCCTCGGCGTCAGCCGGTTTCAAGATGTCGGCCTGCAACACCGGCGCATTCATGGCTCTTTACTCCTGCTCGCCGCGCTTGCGGGCGTTGATCGTAATCGGCAGCGTCGTACCTACCGCCATCTCCGGCAAGTCGAGGACCCATCCGTTGGCGATGCGGATCCAGCCGCCCCACAGCGATTCGTGCTCGGACTCCACGATCGGCTCCTCGAGATCCTTTTTCGGCACATAAATCGAAAGACCGGTCTCCGGAGAACGGCGAATCATGATTTTCATCAGCTCAACTCCTTCACCCGAGTCCTACGCTCGCGCATCGGGCACTTGCGATGCTGTCAATCACACAACACGGGTTGTTCGCGCGCCACGTCGCGTTCCAGCCATGCCGGTGACAGCGCGCGCAGCCTTTCGATGATACCCGGCAACACTTCCAGAACACGGTCGACGTCGGCGCCGGTATTTTCGCGCGACAGGGAGAAGCGAATGGCGCCGCGCAACGCCGATCGGCGCACATTCATCGCGCGGAGAACGTGCGACGGCTCGGTGGAACCGGCCGTACAGGCCGAACCCGTCGAGGCGGCAATGCCGGCCCGGTCCATATGAATGAGGATCGCTTCGCCCTCGAGATAATCGAAAGCAATATTGGAGGTGTTTGGCAGCCTGTTCTGATCTTCGCCGTTCACCAGACAGTGGTCGATCCGCTGCAAAATGCCTCGCTCAAGGCGGTCGCGTAATGCGCGAATGCGCGTTCCCTCCTCCGCCATATCGGCCATCGCAAGCTCGGCGGCGCGGCCGAGCCCGATGATGCCCGGAACGTTCTCGGTGCCGCCGCGGCGTCGGCGCTCTTGATGGCCGCCATGAATGAGCGGGCTGAACTTGACGCCCTTGCGGATATAAAGCGCTCCGATGCCCTTGGGCCCGTGCAGCT
>PLTE01000295.1 GCA_003164375.1 Hyphomicrobiales bacterium
CCGATGCCGGTGTTGCCGGCGGTGCCCTCGACGATGACGCCGCCGGGCCGCAGCGCGCCCCGTTTGACCGCATCCTTGATGATGAACAGCGCCGCCCGGTCCTTGACCGACTGGCCCGGGTTCATGAATTCGGCCTTGCCGAGGATGGCGCAGCCAGTGGCCTCTGAAACCCTTTTGAGTCTGATGAGCGGCGTATTGCCGATCGCCTCAATGATGCCGTTGCGCAGCTGCATCGCCGTAAATTCCCGAGCGGAATGACCCTAGATGACCAACGGTGGGGAAACAAGACGGCCGGCATTGGCCGGTCTCGCGAAACACAGTCGAAACCATAACTTGGCATGCGGGCTAGACCGCTACGGCTATTCACTGATTGTTTCCGGCGCGCGCGCTATGCCGGCAAAACGGGTTTCTTCTGCATGCTTTACCCGTGGCCGGGGTCGATCTGGTTGAGCACGATGAATCTCGACGTCAATACTTTGTTTCTGGTGACGATCTACGTGGAAGCAATCCTCGGATTGCTTCTGTTGTTCGCCTGGGTGCAGAACACGGCGATCTATGCCGTGGCATGGTGGGGTTTTGCCGACCTGTTGCGTGCGGCGTCGGTGGTGCTATTCGGCATGTTCGGATCGGTGCCCGATCTGGTCTCGATCGACCTTGCCAACGCCTTGCTGTTTACGGCCTTCGCCCTGACATGGACCGGCGCGCGCGTGTTCGATCACCGCCGGACGCAGCCGATGCTGCTGTTCGGCGGCGCCGCGCTGTGGCTGGTGGTATGCCGCATTCCGAGCATTGCCGCTTCCTGGGACCTGCGCGTGCTGATCAGCTCCGGCATCATCACCGCCTATACCTGGGCCACGGCTTATGAATTCTGGCGCGGGCGCGGCGAGGCGTTGGTCTCCCGTTGGCCGGCGATTTTCATGCTATTCGCCCATGGCGCGCTCTACCTGTTGCGCACGCCGTTCGGCGCGATGTTGCCGTGGTCGCCGACCGGCAACGAAGTGTTCGAAAGCGTCTGGATGACCGTGCTGAGCTTCGAGGCACTGTTGTTCACGATCTCGATCGCCTTCATCCTTTTGGCGATGGCGAAGGAGCGCACCGAGCATCGCCATAAAACCGCCGCGCTGGTCGATCCGCTCACCGGCATCGCCAATCGCCGCGCCTTCCTCCAGGACGGCGAGGCCCAGCTCAAACGGCAGGCGAGCGATCCGCATCCGATCGCCGTCATGCTGCTCGATCTCGATAATTTCAAATCGATCAACGACCGGTTCGGCCACGCCATCGGCGATCGCGTGCTGACGCGGTTCGCCGAAGTGGCGGGCGGCTGCATACGGCGCACCGACCTGTTCGGCCGGCTTGGCGGCGAGGAATTCGCCGCTGTGCTGGTCGATACGACGCGGGAGCGGGCGATCGCGGTCGCCGAGCAAATCCGCACCTCGTTTGCCAAGGCGACCAGCGATGTTGACGGCCGGCCGGTGGTGGCAACCGTCAGCATTGGCGTCGTCATCAGCTATGACGCGGTTCTCGATATCTCGGCGCTGTTGGCGCAGGCCGATCATGCGCTCTATCGCGCCAAGGACAACGGCCGCAATCGTACCGAGATTGCCTCGATCGAGCTCATTCTCGACCGCGCCAAACGCTCCGGCGCGGAAAGCGATGTCCCGAGCATCCGTGCAGCGGCGCGATCGGCCGCATAGCCGATCGACCGCGATGCGCCGCCGCTCCGCTATTTGACTTCCGCCGGTGTTGACGTTCCCGGGCCCTCGCCGACGATGAGGAGGACAGCGTCCTCGTCCTTGGCACCGTCGAAATGAACCTGCTGCCCGTAATGGGTCACGAAGGTGCCCGCCGGCATCGGCACGGTATCGTCAGGATCATATTTAGTGCCGCTGCCGACCCACCAGGTGCCCTTGAGCACGGTGATGAAACGGTCGTGCGGGTGGAAATGCGGGTGGCTGAAATGGTTGCCCGCGAGCCATTTCGTCAGCACGAGATAGAGCCCTTCCTTGGTCGGATCGCCGACCAGCACCGAAGCCTGGCTGCCGGCCGGGGAGGGCGGTGTCCATTGGATTTGATCGGGCAGCTTGAAGGTCACGGCCGCCGGATTGAGGGCGGCCGCGTGTGCCGACCCGATCGACAAGAACGGCGCCAATGCCGGCAACAAGGCCAACGAGCGCCTGGTCAATAACGTCATGGAATCCTCCTCGATGTGATGCGCCGCTTCGGGCGCTTAGCGCACGATCCGAAAAAGCAGAAACCGGCTTTCGGACAAGATCATGCGCGAACCGCGAATAAAGCTATCGCGTTGCGGTCCGATAGGCGAGATGGGCCGTCACCATAGCCGCCACGCCTCGTTTGCATCCCGCGCGATCGGCGATAGATTGCGCCTCCCTCGCTTCACAGGATATGGCCAGCAATGACAGCCGTAGCAAAGAACGTCGTGCAGGATCTGGCGCCGACCGGGCGACTGCGCGCCTCGATCAATCTCGGCAATATCGTGCTGGCGCAGTCCGATGCTGCAACCGGCTCGCCCGCCGGCGTGTCGGTGGAACTGGCCAAGAGCCTCGGTCAGCGCCTCGGCGTCGCCGTAGACCTCGTCACCTTCGACGCGGCCGGCAAGGCCTTCGATGCGTTCAAACGCGGCGAAACCGACATTGTCTTCCTCGCCATCGATCCGGTGCGGGCGGAGGAGGTTGCCTTTACCCCGCCATACGCGTTGATCCAGGGCAACTTCGTCGTGCACGCCAATTCAAGTTTAAGCGGCATGGCCGATATCGACCGGCCCGGCATACGCGTCGCCGTGGCGCGCGGCTCCGCTTACGATCTCTTTCTCACCCGCGCGCTGAAATCGGCCACGCTCATCCGTTCGGCGACGGGGCCGGAGGCATTGCAAATGTTTCTCACCGACAAACTCGAAGCCGGCGGCGGCGTTAGACAGCCGGTCGTCAAGTTCATCAAGGACAATCCCGGCCTGCGGTTGATCGACGAGCCCTTCATGGAAATCAGGCAGGCCATGG
>PLTE01000364.1 GCA_003164375.1 Hyphomicrobiales bacterium
GGTCGCTGGTCATGGTGGTGTCGTTGATGGTCAGGGTCATGGCGGTGTCTTTCTGGCGGGGGTTATGGTTCGGCTTCGTGGTCGGGTTCTGGCTGGCGGGGGCGGGTGGATTCCAGGAGCTCGGCGAGGGAGGGGGGTGCGTCTGGCTGCCAGCCGCGGCGCTGGTCGAGCAGGATCGCGTTCGCGGGCAGGCGTGGTGGCAGGCGGTCAGAGAAGTCGGGGAACGGGAGGTCGTAGGGGTCGTGCAGCTCGCGCAGATCCTCTTCTGCCGGCCGCTGGGCCGGGACCCGGGGACCGCCGGCTTGGCGGTGGGCGCCGGGTTCGTCTGGTGGCTTGCCGGGTTGGGTCACTGGCCGGCTTCCTTGCCCGCTGCGAGGCTGGGCTGCCGGGCGGGGCGGGCCGGCCCGGCCTGGCGGTGGTAAGTGGCCGGGGTGGCGCCGGCGGCCTGGAGCATGCGGTCGGCCAGCTGGTCGTAGGCCTGGGCGTCGCGGCGGCGGGACTGGCAGGCGGGGCAGGACCGGCCGGGGCAGCCGGTGCACATCCCGGCGCGGTCGCGCATCTCGCCGGCGCCGATATCCAGCGCGATCAGCACGGTCTTCCGCTCGCTGACCGGGATGACGACCGCGTCGCGGCTGTCCGGACCGGGCGGCCCGGGCGGCCCGGGCGGCGGCGGAGGATTCTCTTCGGGAAAAGGTGGCCTTGTTGGAGGCGCTGCTCAACTCCACCTTGGACGGGGTGCTCGTCGTGGACAGCCAGGACAGAAAGATCGTCCAGAACCAGCGGGTAAGCGATCTCTTCAAGCTCCCCCGCGAAATCGCGGACGACCCGGACGACCGCCGGCAGGTGGAAGCGGTGATGCAGCGGATCAAGAACGGTGCTCTCGTCGGCGCCACGATCGCTCGCCTCAAGACCCATCCCGATGAGGTGGCCCATGCTGAAAGCGAGCTGCTCGATGGAACGGTGCTCGAGGTGTTTTCCGCGCCGGTGCTCGGCCCTAAGGGAAAGCGCTACGGACGGATCTTCACCTTCCGCGACGTCACCGATCGGGCTCGGGCCGCGGAAACCCAGCAGCGCCTGCAGGCAATTCTCGATAACAGTTCCGCCGCGATCTACCTGAAGGATCTTTCCGGCCGCTTCCTGCTGACGAATCCGGTGTATGACGAGCTGTTCCAGCCGCAGGGGAATGCCGCCGTCGGCAAGACCACCCATGAATTGCTCCCCGCCGCCGAGGCCGCCCAGCGCGAAGCCCACGACGCCGATGTCATCGCGCAGGGACGGCCGATCATGCGGGAGGAGACTCTGGAACGGCCCGACGGCCGGCGCTTCTTGCTCGCGCAGAAATTCCCGTTGCGGGACGCGGCCGGAAAGATCGTCGCGGTGGGCGGCATCACGACGGATATCACCGAGCGGAAAAACCTGGAGGCCCAGTTTCTCCAAGCCCAAAAAATGGAGGCCTTCGGCCAGTTGGCGGGAGGGATCGCGCACGATTTCAACAACATCCTGGCGTTCATGTTGATCAACCTCGGCATGATGGGCGGCGAGCCGGGGCTGCCGCCCGGGATGCGATCCTACCTGAAGGATTTGGAGTCCTCCGCCCGTCGGGCTTCGGCGCTGGTGCGGCAGCTCCTGGTCTTCAGCCGGCGCGAAGCCATACGGATCCGCACGATGAACCTGGACCAGACGTTGGCGGAGGTCACGCGCCTGCTCCGACGATTCCTGGGCGAACAGATCCAACTGGAGTTGCAGCATGGCCCCGTCCCCCCGTGGATCGAAGGCGATCCCGCGATGATCGAGCAGATCGTGATGAACCTTTGCGTGAACGCGCGCGATGCGATGCCGAGCGGCGGCAATTTGACCATCCAGGCCGAAAATTGCGTGGTGGAGGAACAGGACGCCGTGATGAATCTTTCAGCGAAACCCGGGCGTTACGTTAAGATAAGCGTGACCGATTCGGGAACGGGCATGACGCCGGATATTCTCGGCAAAATTTTTGACCCATTCTTCACCACCAAGCCCCTGAACGAAGGCACCGGCCTCGGCCTCTCGACCGTCTACGGCATCATCAAGCAGACCGGCGGCTTCGTTTACGTGGATTCGGTGGAACACCAGGGCACCACATTCCGCATCTTCCTGCCACGCCACGTCGCGAGCGCGCAGGAGGTCGCGGCGGAGCGTTCGAACGAGGCCGAAGCGGCGGCAGCCGCCGGCGCGCTGGCCGCGGCCGAGCCCGGCAAGCGCGCCGCGAGCGCCGATCTCACCGGCGAGGGCACTATCCTGCTGGTGGAAGACGAGGAAGGATTGCGCCAGCTCAATGCGCGAGGGCTTGCCTCGCGCGGTTATACCGTGCTCGAGGCCGGCAACGGCGTCGAGGCGATCGAGGTGCTGGAAAAATACGACGGCAAAGTCGATCTCGTGGTTTCCGACGTGGTCATGCCGGAGATGGACGGGCCGACGCTGTTGCGGGAACTGCGCAGCCGTGATCCGGCGTTGAAGATCATCTTCGTCTCCGGCTATGCCGAGGACGCCTTTCAGAAGCATCTCCCGGCTGACGGCCAATTTGCCTTCCTGGCAAAGCCATTCACGCTCAAACAGCTGGTCAATGAGGTGAAAGAGACGCTCGCAGCGTAAGCGGCTCGCGGGCTACCGGAATCCCCCATCCATTGTGACGCGGACAGGCACGCAGCGGTGCGGCATAGGCGCGTGCGACTCTTTGCGGCAGGCCTTTCGCTTCGGTGTTCGGCGTAGATAATCGACAGCACGCCCGTGCGACCGTGCCGGATCGAGCCGGCCGCGGGCGTGGCGTCTTGCGCGCGACAAAGGACGGCGGCCGCTGTGATCCGGCATTCCGCGACGGCAACAGCTACGACGGTGCCGGTGCGGTGGTTACGGTCGCTCGCCACGCTGGCTGCGCTTGCGCTCGGACTTTTGATCTGCAGCGAGGAGGCGGATGCGCAGCTCGAAGGCGTACGGGGCTTTGCCTCCGGTACTGTCGTCGCTGACGATAGTTCCATCCTGCCGCAGTTGTTTCCGCGCCAAATCGTTCTACCCGAGGTCGCGCAGCCGACACATCCGGGAGGCTCGCTCGGCGGTTTGTTCAACCGTCCCGGCCTCCTTGGTGGCTTTGCCGCAGGCTTTCTCGGCGCAGGGTTGCTCGGTCTAGTGTTCGGTCACGGTATGATCGGCGAACTGAGCGGTGTGTTCCCGCTGCTGGGTTTAGTCTTCCAACTCACTTTGATCGTGCTGCTCGGCCGGCTGATCTGGACATGGTGGAGAACCGATAAGGCGGCAGCACTCCCCGATCTGTCGCCGCGGCAACTGGCCGACGCCTACGGACGTTCGCGCCATGAGATGCCGCCGGATATAGACGCCCGCACCGGCGCGAGATTGAGCCAGCCGAACGACGGCGTCCTCACCCAACGCGATCGCGCGGGGCGGTGACGGCGCCCGCCTTCTACCTCTCAAACCGCGCAGCATTTCGGCGGACGACGGCGATCGGTATGCCTCCTATCGCCCGGAGCGTCGTGATGTAAATCAAGACCTCCAATTGGTGGCGAGATATATTCCCCCACATGTTTTGGGAGGAAAATATCATGGTGGGCGTTCGCCTTATGCTTACGGTCGCTTCCTTCGTATTGAGCGTCACTTGCGCAATTGCCGATCCGTTTCCCACCAGGCCGGTGCATATCCTGGTCCCTTATGCAGCCGGAGGCGCCGTCGACGTATTGGCGCGCACGATCGGACAGGCGCTGTCGAAGGCTTGGGGCCGGCTGCCGGTGGTCGAGAATAGGCCCGGCGCCGGCGGCATCGTTGCATCGGAGGTTCTGACTCAAAGTTCGCCGGACGGTTACACGCTGATTTTGGTGGCGAGCGGCCATCCGCTCAATCAATTCATCTATCCGACGCTGCCCTACGATACGTTCAAGGGCTTCACGGCGATCAGCGAGGTGGCCTCTTCGCCGCTTGCCATCGTGGTGGCTCAGGATAGTCCGACAAAGAGCCTGGGAGATATTCTCGCGGCCGCCCGGGCCAAACCCGGCTTGCTGTCCTATGGCATGTCCGGAAACGGCACCTCGGCGCATCTCGCCGGAGAACTCTTGAACTATATGGCCCACGTCCAAATCACGTCCATTCCTTATAAAGGTGGCGCACCGGCGCTGACTGCCGTTCTCTCGGGGGAAATCCCGATGAGCATCAATCCGATGTCCGAAGTGATTGGACAGATCGAAGGCGGCACGGTGCGGGCCGTTGCGGTCACCACAGCGCAGCGCTCGGAGGTCCTGCCGGATGTCCCGACCGTCGCGGAATCCGGCGTGCCCGGCTATGACACCGCGGTGTGGTGGGGCTTCCTGGGTCCTGCTGGCATGCCCGCAGACCTCACAACCAAAATCCACGACGACTTGGTGAGTGCGCTGCGCGATCCGTCCGTCATCGCCTATTTGAAAAAGACCGGGTCCGCACCTGTCGGCAGCTCGCCGCAGGAATTCGATGCCGCTATGCACGCCGAAGCTGCCAAATGGGGGCCGGTGATCAAGGCCGCCAATATCAAGGCCGAGTAGGAAGGGGAAAACTCATGAAGCCGTTCGGAGTTCGCGTCACCGCAAGTGTGGTCGCACTTTTTCTGCTTGCCGCAGCGGCGCTGGCCGCGGATTCGGTTGCGCGTGACGTCCTGGCGCCCACCGGAAAACTTCGGGCCGCGCTTTATCCCGGTACGCCGACCTCGATCCTGGACCCCAGCGAGCACGAGCCCCGCGGCGTCGGCTACGAATTGGGCAAGGCGCTTGCGAGCCAACTGGGCGTTCCCTATGAGCCGGTGATCTATCCGAAGAACGCCGATGTGCTGGAAGCCGTGAAAACCGGCAACGCCGACGTTGCGTTCACCAACGCTTCGCCCGCTCGCCGGCAGGAAATGGATTTCGGGCCGCCGTTTCTTTTGATCGAACTCGGATATCTCGTGCCGCCAGGCTCTTCCCTCTCGACGTCCGCCGACATTGATCAGAGCGGTCGTCGCATCGGCGTGACGGCCAACAGCACCTCGGATGCCACGCTATCGCGGGATCTCAAGAATGCGGTGGTCGTACGCGCCGTCACAGTGGGAAGCGGCGCGGAGCTGTTAGCCTCGGGCAAGATCGATGCCTTCGCCACGAACAAGGCGACGCTTTTTGAAATGGCGGAGAAAGTTCCGGGCTCACGCGTGCTGCCCGACCGCTGGGGTGAGGAGCGCCATGCCGTTGCCGTCCCCAAGGGACGCGAGCAAGGCGCGGCGTTCATCAAAGACTTTACCGAGCAGGCGGTGGCGTCCGGTCTGGTCAAAAGCGCCATCGAGCGAGCGGGCCTGCGCGGAGCGATGGCAATCGGGAACTAGCGCGTCACGACGAACGGCGTGCATTGGTCAGCGGTCTTTGCCTTGTCGTAATTGCTTCATGGAACCCGGCGATGTTCGTTTTCTCATCATGATGTCTGCTCAAGGCCCAAAAGCAACGCCATGATTTGTAGAACCGGCCGTGGAGGTGTGGAATGCAACAAAATGATACATTGGAACTTGATCAAATGCAGAGCGCCTATAAGTCGGCGGTCGAGGAATGGATCGCTGCGATCAAGCAGGAAGAGGCGCTTGCGTCAGTCAACCATTCGGTCGCTGAAGTCGATGAATGGGAAGGCGCGCATTTCGCGGAGGATAAAATTCGCGACAAGGTGAAGGCTGCGAAGAAGAAATACGAAGACGCGCTGCGTGAAAAGTTCTTTGGCTTCTAGACAGAAATAACGCCCGCCGGTGTCGGGTTGCCTCCGTAAGCGGACATTGGCTCGGTGTTTTCCGGGTCCGCGCTCTATTGCGGCGACGGTGTGTCGTGACAGGAGTGCGGGGCTTGGGCGGGCCGGTTGGGCAGCCAATTCCAGACATCGCATCTGGTGCAGGCGCCGAGCGCAAGCCCAAGGGCGACCACGGCAAACAGGCGGACGTGGCGGTCGGCCGCGCGCCGCGCGCTACGCTGTGCGTTGACTGGCTGTAGACCTGACATCATTCCTCGTTATCCCATTTTGCCGTGGTGCGCATAGTACCGCGCGTAGCCGCCGGCCGCGAGCCCGCGCCGCCGACAGCGCCGCAGCGGCGCCGATTGCCAGAGTATCGGGCCGGAATTTCCATTATCTTACCGTCCGACCGGCCTGCGTCCGCTTGAGAGGCCGGCACCATGGAGGAGATAAAAATGGACATTTACCCCTGCGGTTCCAAGCCGTCGCGCCACGGACCGGCCGATAGTTTCACTGGAATAGTGTGGCAGGAACCGATCATCGAGGCGCCGGCGCCCGCGCTTTTGCGCGCCGCTCTCGTCCGCTTCGAGCCGGGCGCGCGCACCCATTGGCATACCCATCCGCTCGGCCAGACGCTGTTCGTGGTGTCGGGCGCCGGGCGGGTGCAAACCTCGGGTGGTCCGGTGCGCGAGATCAAGGGCGGCGATGTGGTCTGGATTCCGCCGAACGAAAAGCATTGGCATGGCGCCGCGCCGACTACGACCATGGTTCACGTCGCCATGCAGGAAGCGCTTGACGGCAAGCACGTGACCTGGATGGAGCCGGTGACCGACGAGCAATACAAAACCGCGCCGTAAGGGGAAAGCCATGCGCTACGAGCTTTATTATTGGCCTACCATCCAGGGCCGCGGCGAATTCGTCCGGCTCGCCTTGGAAGAGGCCGGCGCCGATTACGTCGACGTAGCGCGCCGTCCGGGCCAGCGCGGCGTACCGGCGATGACGAAGCTTCTCGCTGGCAAGCGCGTGGCGCATCCGCCTTACGCGCCGCCGTTCCTGAAGGCCGGCAAATTCGTCATCGCGCAAACCGCGAATGTGCTGTTGTTTCTCGGTCCGCGCTTAAAACTTGCGCCGCGCGACGAAGCCGGACGGCTGTGGGCGCATCAATTGCAGCTCACGATCTCCGACCTCGTGGTCGAAATCCACGATACCCATCATCCGGTATCGGGTTGGCTTTATTTCGAGGAGCAGCGCCCGGCGGCGCACCGCCGCACCAAGGATTTCTGGCGCTACCGCGTGCCGAAATATCTGGGCTATTTCGAGCGCGTGCTCAAAAGTAACGGCGGCCAATACAGCGTCGGCCGCCGGCTGAGCTACGTCGACTTGTCGCTGTTCCAGATCGTCGAGGGACTGCGCTACGCCTTCCCCAAGCGCATGAAGCGCTTCGAAAAGAAGATACCCGAGCTCGTCGCGCTGCATGACCGCGTGGCCAAACGGCCGCGGATCAAGGCCTATCTCGCTTCGGAGCGGCGCATTGCGTTCAGTCAGTGGGGCATCTACCGCTATTTTAAGGAGCTCGACGTTTGAGCATCGCTCGGGTGCGGCTTACGCAATGGCAATCTTGCGACGGGCAGGGTAAGGAGAAGCGGGGACAACGCAAAGAAACGCACTGTGGGGGTGGTATGTCGGGGTTGGCGCAAGATTTCGATCTGAGCAATGAATTCAACATCATTCGATTGATTTGCGGGCTGTTCTTCATCCCGCATATCTACGCGAAATTCTTCGTGCCGGAGGCGCTGGGCTTCTTCGTCGCGGCGGGCTTCAAACCGGCGAAAGTCTGGATGTACAGCGCCTGCGTGATCGAGACCGTCCTTGCGACCGGACTTATCTTTGCGATCCTGCCGTTCTATGCCAGCGCGCTTGCCTGCATCCACATGCTGGTCGCGGCCGCCGCCGTGTGGAAAGTCACCAAGGGCAAATGGCTGTGGAACATTGGCGGCTATGAATATTGCCTGTTCTGGGCGATCTGCTGCCTGGCCGTGGCAATCCATTATCGGTAGGCGCACCCCCGGCGCTGACCGAGACTAGAAAAGTTCAAAGGGAGTTGCAAAAATGATCAAGGCAGCCATTGTCGGACTTGGCTGGTGGGGCAAGACGCTCGTCGAAGCGTCGGAGAACAGCGACGCCATTCGTTTCGTCGCCGGCGCAACGCGCACCGTGACGCCTGAGATCGAGGGCTTTGCCAAGGCGAAGGGATTTCGGCTCGAGCAGAGTTACGAGGCGGTGCTCGCCGATCCCGGCATCGACGCGGTCGTCCTCGCCACGCCGCATTCGATGCATGGTGCGCAAGTGGTCGCCGCCGCCGCCGCGAAAAAACACATTTATTGTGAGAAGCCGTTCACCCTGACCAAGCGCGAGGCGGAAGAGGCGGTCGCCGCGGTGCGCAAGGCGGGCGTCACGCTCGCCCTCGGCTATAATCGGCGCATCCATCCGGAGATGATCAAATTGCGCGACATGGTCGGCTCCGGTGAGCTCGGCACCATCCTGCACATCGAAGCGACCATGACATTTCCCAATGTGCTGTTCATCAATCCGGGCCACTGGCGCGCCGACAAGCACGAGACACCGCTGGGCGGCCTGATGCCGATGGGCGTCCACGCCATCGACGGCATGATCGACCTGTGCGGACCGATCGACCACGTTTTCGCCCAGAGCTTCCGCCGCGCCGCGCCGATCGATGCCGACGACACGACTTCGATCCTTCTGCGGATGAAGGAGGGAATGTCGGGCTATCTCGGCACCATGACTACCACGGGGCCCGGCTTTTCCTTCCAGGTCTATGGCTCCAAGGGTTGGCTACGGCTCGAAGGCGTCACCCATGTCGCCGGCGCCTCTTCGGAAGAGCGCCGCACCCGGCTGTTCGGCGCCTGCAAATTCCAGCCGGTCAAGGGCGAGGCCAAGACCTGGCAGGCGGCGACGCTCGACATTTCGCGCGCCGCGCTGGAAAGCTTCGCCAAATCGGCCGAAGCCGGCCAGGTCGCTTGGATCCCCTACGATCAGATGATCCACGGCGTTGCCGCGACCGAGGCTATCGTTCGCTCGGCAGGCACAGGCGTGGTGGAACACATCAACTGATACTCTTCAGAAGAGCTGATACACTTTAGAGCCAATAATTCGCTCAAAGCAAAAACTGGAAACCAGACATGGATCTCGGCAACGGCCTCGGCCATTTGACCTATTCGACGCTTGTTCATCCCGGCGACACCTGGGAGCAGATGTGGGCGAGCCTGAACACCTATGTACCCAAAGTGAAAGCCCGCGTCGCCGGCAACAAGGCGTTCGGCGTGTCGCTGCGGCTGTCGGCGGATTCGGCGAACACGCTGGTCAACAGTAAGACCGAGCGCGAGAAGCTGAAAAAGTTCCTCGGCGACAACGATATGTATCTCTACACCGTGAACGCCTTTCCCTACGGCGCGTTCAAGGGCACGACCGTGAAGGAGCAGGTCTACGAGCCGGATTGGCGCTCGGAGGAACGTACCCGCTATACCATGAACGTCGCCGACGTGTTGGCCGATGTCTGCCCAGTCGGCATCTCGCCGTCGATCCAAAGTGCGCCGCTCGGCTTCAAGCCACGGGTGACCGACGGCAGTGTGGTCGAGAGCTATACCGAACACGTCATGCGGGTGGTGGCGCATCTGGTCGGCCTCGAACAGCGCACCGGCCGCGTGGTGACGTTGGCGCTCGAGCCCGAGCCTTACTGCTTTCTCGAAACCACCGACGAAGCGGTCGATTATTTCACCAAACATCTGTATTCGGGCGCCGCCGCCGAAAAAGTCGCGACCCTCGCACATCTGCCGATTTCGGAAGCGCATGTCGCACTGCGCCGGCATCTCGGCATCGTCTTCGATATCTGCCATCAGGCGCTGGAATACGAGAACATGGCGGAATCGCTGCAGAAGCTGGTCGATGCCGGCATTCCGATCTTCAAGCTCCAGGAAGCGGCAGCGCTGCACGTTCCCGAAGTGACGCAATCGACGGTCGATGCGCTCAAGCGCTATTCAAAGACCATCTATTTGACGCAAACAGTCGAGAAGAAGGACGGCAAGCTCACCCGCTATCTCAATCTCGAAGACGCCTTCGCCGCCTGGGACAAGGCGCCGGGACCGCGCGAATGGCGCACCCATTTCCACGTTCCGGTGTTTCTCGACGATCTCGGGCCGTTTCGCACCACGCGCTTTGCCATCGCCGACGCGCTGGCGTTCCACAAAAAGAAGCCGCTGTCGCGCCAGCTTGAAATCGAGACTTATACCTGGGACGTGCTGCCCGATAATCTCAAGACCGGCGACATCGTCGACTATGTCTGCCGCGAGCTCGAATGGGTGCGCGGCCAGTTAGTCTGACGGGGGCTTGCCAGGAGATTTTAAAATGAAGGTCGGATTCATCGGGCTCGGCCGCATGGGCACGGCGATGGTCGGGCGGCTCCTTGAAGGCGGCCATGACGTCGGCGTCTTCAACCGCACGCCGGAGAAGATCAAGCCTCTGACCGACCGCGGCGCCAAACCTTTGGCTTCGATCGAGGCGGCGGCGAATTACGGCGACGCCGTTTTCACCATGCTGGCCGACGATGCGGCGGTGCTCGATGTGGTCGGCCAAGCCGCCGGGCTTTTGCAGTCGCTGCCGAAAGGCGGCATTCACATCTGCGCCGGCACCCATAGTGTCGCGACCATTGCCAAGCTCAAGGCGCTGCACGGCGAAGCCGGACAGATGCTCCTCGCCACGCCGATGCTCGGGCGCCCCGAGATGGTCGCCACCGGCGTTGCCGGCATGGTGCTCGGCGGCGCAAAAGACGTGGTCGATCGCTGCCGTCCGCTGTTCGCGGCAATCCCCCGGCGCACATTCGAGGCCGGCGCCGATCCGGTGTCGGCGGCCGCCATCAAGATTGCCAATAATTTCGTGCTCGGTTGCGCCATCGAGGCGATGGGCGAGGGCTTTGCGCTCACCCGCAAATACGACGTGGTGCCGGACGTGTTCTATGACGTGATGACCGATGGCATGTTCGCCTGCGCGGCCTACAAGGTCTACGGCAAGATGATCGCGGAACAGCGTTATCAGCCGGCCGGCCAGCGCGCCATTCTAGGACTGAAAGACGCCAACCTCGCGCTCGAAGCCGGCGGCGCGGTCGGCGTGCCACTTCCGAGCGGCAACGTGTGGCGCGATCGCCTGGTCGGCGCGGTGGCGCACGGCGAAGCCGAACACGATTGGGGCGTGATGGCGAAGGATCAGGCGCGGGCGAGCGGGTTGGATTGACGCGCTTCGCTAGGCTGCCATGCGCCGGCTGACGCGCTCCAGCGCTTCTTTCATATTTTTGGCACTCGTCCGCAGGCCCTCACGCTCTTCGTCGGACAATTCCGGCTGTAACACTTCGATCACGCCGCCGCGGCCGACCACGCTTGGCAGCGACAGCGTGACGCCGAACTCTTTTTGCAGACTGCCGATCGGGAGCACGGCGCGCTCGTCGCGCAGGATCATTTCGGCGATGCGCACCGAGGCGATGCCGATGCCATATTGGCTGGCGTCGTGGCCTTCGATGATGGTGATGTTGGCGTAGCGGACTTCCTTCTCAATCGCTTCGCGCAAGTTTTTGAGCGTCTCGCCGCGCTGCTTCAAGAGCGCCGCGAGCGGCACGCCGCGGATGCGCGCTGACGACCACAAAAACACCTGCGAGGTGCCGTGGTCGCCGATCACCTGCGCCTCGACCGAGGCCGGGTCGACGCCGAAATGTTTGCCGAGGTGGACTTTGAAGCGCAGGCTGTCGAGATAGGTGCCGGCGCTAATCACCTGACCTTTGCCGCCAGCCCGCCGCGCAGCATCGCGTGCAACGTCTGCCAGCGGATCGGGCGGGTCGGTGACGATGACAATGACGGCGTCCGGCGCGGCGCGTACGATACGCGGAACGATGTCGCGGTAGATCACGGCGTTCTGGTCGAGAAGCCGCAGCCGGCCCTGCGGGTCGCTGCGGTCGGTGGCGCCGCCGGTCTTCTCGTTGACGCCGGAAGTGATCAGGATGACGCCTGAGTCTTTGAGCGCGTCATAATCGCCGTCGGTAATATCGACCTTCGGGCCGAGCGGGGTCCCATAGCGCAGATCGGTAGCGACCGCTTCCGCAGTCTTGCGGGTGCGGTTGACCAGCACGATTTCGCGGGCGCTACCGCGATTCACCGCCGCCATGGCGCAAGCGCAGCCCACGGTTCCGGTGCCGATAATGCCGATTTTCATGGCGATTCAACCCTCAATCTTGCTCGAACGCGCGAGCTGAGTCTTTGTTCCGCGCCCAAGGCGTCTGCCTGCCGGCAAAAACTGCGGCCGGCTGGCGGCGGATTGAAAAATCTGCGCTACGAAGCACCATATGCCCAGTAATGCGTAGCGAAAACAGTGTGCGCGCGCCGTTGACTCTTTTTCCGCCATTGTGCCCAGCTTTATGTCAGCGCCTAATCGACTGTTGTTGGTCGTTTATTCTGCCAAGCTCGATTCGGATGATGAATTTTTGCTTTCGCGATGTGCTGGCACGCGATTTGCTGATGCAAGTAAGTCGCGAATGTCTGTGCATTCACCTAGCTGGTGGCAGCTGCGCGGCCGCGCGTTGCGCCAAATCTTCGACGCAATGATGCGTCACTGATGCATGCCGGTCGCCGAATCGTCATCGGCACTTCACGGCTAATGCCGAAAGTCAGCGCAATGAGGGAATGGAATCGTCCGTAGAGGTCGTCACTCTAACGGGAGATTTGCATGACCACGCAATCGGCTTCATCGCCGGAAAATGTTTTCGTCAAGCCGCCGCTCGGACACCTCCTGCACAAGATCGTGGTCGACACCGTCGTCGAGTGGCGTCGACGCATCAGGTCGCGCCGCGAGCTTGCGGTTTTGTCGGAGCTTGAAGTGAAGGATATCGGCTATCCGGCGCGCGCCGAGGCCGAAAAAGCCAAGCCGTTTTGGCAGCCATGAACCCGCAGACTGGAGCAGGCAACTAAAACCAACAGCGAGCGCTCGGTCATGACGGACCTGTTGGGCTACGCCGCATCTTGCGCCGTGCTGGCGACATTTCTGATGCGGACCATGGTGCCGTTGCGGTTGATTGCCATTGTCAGCAATGTGCTATTCCTGGGTTTCGGTTACGCCCAGCACATCTATCCGGTCTTCTTCCTCCACTTGGCGCTGTTGCCGATCAATACGTGGCGGCTTTTCGTGGCACAGGAGGCCGCGAGTGGGCAATCGTCGAGTCTTTCCCAATTGCCGGATTTACGGGTCGCACCGCGGCCCTACACATTCTGGTTTGCGGTCGGTTTACTAGCGGGCCTGATCGGCTCGTTCGCCATCATCGTGCTGACTATTGTGGAACCGGTCTGACCATTGGGGCGGCTCGAGCCTGATCCAATTCGATTGAATCGGATCAGGGTCTAGATTTTTCGATTGAGCATGATCTTATCCGAAAATCGGTATTCACCGCCGGATCAAGTCCGGGCGCAAGCATTTTCGGGATCATGCCCCAGCCGAGCGGTGCGCCGCCGCGAGACGCGGCAAGGTAATCTGCCGATATAGGGACGGGAAATCAGCGCAACGAAAAGCGGATCGGCACGGTCAGGTCGAGTTTCGGTTCCGTCATGGTCGCGGGAAAGGGCGGTAGCGGCTGGGCGCGCTCGATCATCGACATGACCTCTTGGTCGAGTTCGGGATGGCCGGAGCTTTGCAGGATCTGATGCGCCAGCACGTGCCCGGTGCGGTCGACGCTGAAGCTCAGCAGCACCACGCCCTCCTCGCCGCGCGACTGCGCGTCGCTCGGGTAGCGCTTATATTGTTGCAGGTGCTTGACGAGACCGGTCTGCCACGATGGCTCGACCCGCGGCGCGCCGCCTTTGACGCGCGCCGGCATGGCCTGCACCGGAGGCTTCTTCTCTTCTACGGTTTCCGGCGGTTTTTGATCCAGCGGCGCGACCACGGCTTGCGACGTATCGGGTGGCGGGGGCTGTTCGACAGGTTTCTGTGGTTCCTCGGGCACCGGCGCGACTTCGGTCTGATCGACGGTGTCGTCGACCGGCGCAAGCTCGACGGCGACCGGTGAGGAATCGTCGCCGATTTCGTCCGGCCGGTGAACGTAGAGATAGGCGGCGATGGCAGTGAGATGGATGCCGAGCACAAGCGCCGCAGCGATCGCCCAGCGCCGCAGATCGCGCGGGTCGTCGTCTTCGAACCAGCCCAGCACCAGCGCGGTCATTTCGTCCCACGCGCTTCCATGCCGACCAGCGCGACTTTGAGGAAACCGGCGCCGCGCAGATCGTTCATCAGTTCCATGACGTCGCCATAGGGCACCGCACGGTCGCCACGCAGGAAGATGCGCTGCTCCTTGTCGCCGCCGGTTGCGGTCGCCAGCACGTCAGGCAGCGCATTGCGCGGCACCGGATCGTCGCCGACCGCGATGGTGCCGTCGGCTTTCAGCGTGATGTAGACCGGCTTCGGCGGCCGCTGCTGTTGTGGCGCGGTGGAGGCCGGCAGATCGACCGGCACATCGACGGTCGCGAGCGGCGCCGCCACCATGAAGATGATCAGCAGCACCAGCATCACGTCGATGAATGGCACGACGTTGATTTCGTGCAGTTCGGTGAGTTCGTCGGCGCCGTGATCGAGACGCATTGCCATGGGATTACTCCGCGGCTTGCGTCAGCGGCATCCGGGCGCGGTCGAGATCGCGGCTGACGAGCCGCATCACCTGCACCGAGGCATCGCCGAGGAGCGCGCGGTAATGCGTCGTCTGTCGCGCCAGCACGTTATAGATCATGACCGCCGGGATCGCGGCGACGAGGCCCAGCGCGGTGGCGAGCAGCGCCTGCGCGATGCCCGGTGCCACCACCGCGAGGTTGGTGGTGTGCGAGTTCGATATGCCGATGAAGGAGTTCATGATGCCCCACACCNNGTGCCGAACAGGCCGACGAACGGTGCCGTCGAGCCGATTGTGGCGAGCACGCCGGTGCCGCGGGAGATTTTGCGGCTGACCGCCATTTCGATGCGCTCGAGCTGCCAGGCGATGCGCTCTTTGAGCCCGTCGGCGCGCAGGTTGGCGGAGAGCCGGATTTCCTGACCGGCGGCCTGCATCAGCAGCGACACCGGGCTTGTGCCGTCGCGCAGCTGCTCGTGCGCTTGCGCAAGCGTCGCTGACGCATTGAGGATGCGCAGGTTCTTTCGCACTTCGCGGCGCGCGGCGCGCAATTCAAAGGTCTTGGCGACCCACACCGTCCACGTCACCAGCGAAGCAAAAGCGAGCCCGATCAGGACGATCTTCACCACCGTGTCGGCATCCTGGAACATGCCCCAGGGCGATAGATCTTGCGGTAGCTGCGCGTTCGAGATCACAGGCTCGCCGGGCGGCGGCTCCGGAAGGGACGGCGCCGCCGCGACGGGAGCTTGAGCCGCCGGCGCAGGGGCCGCAGCGGACGGCGCGGGCGGTGGAGTAGGAACGGCGACCGGGGCAGGCGCGGCGGTCGGCGCGGACGCGCTCTGGGCGCGGGCCGAATGCGCAAACGGAATCGCGAGCACGAGGGCTATAGCCACAGCCGCGATTGCATAAATTTCGCGGCGCCGGACGGCGCGGCCTGGGGTTAATCGCCCTGCGCGAGAGTTCTGTCGCATTTCATGCTTCCCATTTTCGCAAGCGGCGTCGTCCGCCCAATCGCGGCGGTGCCCCACGGTGTCGGGCAAAGATGACGTTATAATGTTACATTCGGTCAAGTGACGTTCCAATCTTTAAGCGCGGCGCGACGACACGGTCTTTCACTTTAGAATAATAAAAAACTATAATCATATCAGTATCTTCCGCTACACCGCCCGGCGCGGTCAAGCAATTACAATAGAAAAGCCTGCAAACCACCTGGATTATCGTGCCGAGACAAGTTGGTGTCCCCGGCCCCACTGCCGCTTTTGGCCGCCGTCTAGCACCAAGCTTTGTCGCCGGTCCACGGCAGGGCTCATGACGGGTGGGTCGGACATTATTATGTCAGCGCCTAATGCCCCGGATTATGTCAGAGCCTAATGCCCCGGCCGCATCCGGGCCAGCAGTTCGGCGGTGGGGTAAGAGTCGGCGGGCAGGCCGTATTTCAATTGCATCGCCTTGACCGCTTGGCGCGTTTTTAAGCCCAGAAATCCGTCGACCGCGCCGACGTCATAGCCGGCTTTCGCCAGCATGGTCTGTATCGCTTTGATGTCGTTGAATGGCAGCGGCGGCGGCGGCGTGCCGCGATGCATCGCCGGCGCGCCGGCGATGCGGGTGGCCAGGTAGGCGGCGGTGGTCGAATAGACCAGCGAATTATTCCACTGCAGATAGACGTCGAAATTCGGATAGACCAGGAAGGCCGGCCCGAGCCGGCCCATCGGCAACAATAACGACGCCGGCCGATTATCCGCCGGCAAAGGTTTTCCGTCGGCGAGCGTGACGCCGTAGGCCGCCCATCTCGTGCGGGGCAGCTTGATATCGAGGTCGGCCTGCTCCCACGGCATAGTGGCCGGTACGCGCACTTCGGTGAGCCATGGCTCGCCGCGCTTCCAGCCGAGCCCCACCAGATAATTTGCCGTCGAGCCGAGCACGTCTGGTGCGCTGCGCAAAAGATTGCGCTTGCCGTCGCCGTCATAGTCGACGGCGTAGTGAAAATATTCCGACGGCATCATCTGGGTCTGGCCGAGTTCACCGGCCCACGAGCCGATCATCTCCTCAGGCCGCAGGTCGCCGCGCTCGATCAACCGCAGCGCGTCGAGCAGCTGGCCGCGAAATCGATCAGCGCGGCGGCAGTCGTAGGCGAGCGAAGCAATTGAGCTTAGCGAATGATAATTGCCCATATTGGCGCCGAAGTCGCTCTCCAGTGCCCAGAACCCGACGATCACCGGCGCCGGCACGCCATATTGCTCATCGATGCGCGAGAACACGGCGCTGTAGGTTTTGATCTTGGCCACACCTGTTTGAATGCGGTAGCCCGCCGCCATGCGATCGGAGAATTCCAAAAACGTCTGCGTGAAGACGCGCTGGCCGCGGTCGATATAGACGATACGTTGGTCGTAAGTGAGAAAAGGCGCAGCCGCTGCGATCGTGCTTTGCGAGACGCCCTGCGCCGTCGCCTCGCGTTCGAGGTCGGCGAGCCATTTGTCGTAAGGCCCGCCGGTGCGGCAGGGCGCGGCCTGCGCGGCGTTGGCGAAAAGCGCGGTTGCGACCAGCCACAGCGCCGCAATCATCATCCTCACGCGCTTTGCAAGTACCAATCCAAAATCTCCTCGCCGGTCCAATACAATACGCCGTCGAATTTCCGCGTGTAGTCATAGATCGTTTCGAGGTATTTGATGCGGTGCGGCTGGCCGCTCAGATAAGGATGAATGGCGAGCGCAAAGATCTTGGCGCGTTGTTCGCCTTCGGCGTAAAGCCGGTCGAACTGATCGATG
Organism: Hyphomicrobiales bacterium; assembly: GCA_003164375.1. Lineage (GTDB taxonomy): Bacteria > Pseudomonadota > Alphaproteobacteria > Rhizobiales > Xanthobacteraceae > BOG-931. The sequence goes on from PLTE01000364.1 coordinate 17,218, forward strand.
GCGCGTTTGAGCAGATAGTCGGCCTCGTGGTGTTGCACCGCCATCATCGGGATGTCGTTGAGTTCCATCGTATAGGGCAGCGTCACCAGCGGGCCGTTCTTGGTGCGGATGGTCGATGGCTCGTCGTCATAGACCCAGTCGCCGATATATTTTATTCCCGCCGCCGTCAGCAGGTCCGGCGTTTCCAGAGTTTCCGTCAGGCCGGGACCGAGCCAGCCGACCGGGCGTTTGCCGCAAAAACGGGTCAGCACGTCGAGCGAGTGCGCGATCATCGCTTTCTGGTTCGGCTCTTTGTGAATCGGGCCTTGTTCGTAGGAATGGCCCATGAATTCCCAGGCGTCTTTTTTTGCTTCCTGCGCGACGCGGGCGTAGTCCTCGCAGACGCGCGCGTTGATCGCCAGCGTTGGCCGGATGTTCTGCCGCTTGAACAGATCGAAGAAGCGCCACACGCCGACCCGCATGCCGTATTCGTGCCAGCTCCAATTCGGCACGTCGGGCAGTTGCGTCACTCCGGTCGGCGGGCTGAGAACCTGCCGGGCCATCGGTTTGCCGATATCCCAGACTTCGAGATTGACGATGCTCCAGAATACGACGCGTGCGCCGTGCGGAAGCTTCAGTGGCGGCCGGTCGACGATCGCCGAATAATCGCTTCGCTCGCGCGGCAGCATCGGTTTGGCCGCCGCAGTCTTTTTACCGATTCGCTTCGCCATCATCTCCCTCGTTCGCTACCCCGCCGCCGCGACGATCATGTCGAATTACGCGCCCTAACGACGCAAAATACATACGTCGGCAGCCTGACTTACGACACCTTTCCCGCACGCTTTGCCCGATTTCCCTTGGCTTTTCCGAGGGGCGATCACAAGCGCGTTAGCATGCCCCCATTGGCATTGTAGTCTGCGGCAGATAGATCATCTATGGAACTAAGCTGCCGGGGGCTGATTATCTTCCCAGCGTTTGCGATTGCGCCGTTATTCCCCGCCATTTGCGGATTTCATGATGTCACTCTCCGCCGCTTCGCCGCGCGTTCGGCTCGCTGATCCGCCCCGATCAGTTGCGGAAGACGATGTCCTGGCGACGGCAAAACCGTCGGGCGATTCGCGGCAGGATTGGCTTAACGCGTTTCGCGCCGTGCGTGCCGAGACAGAACGCCGCGCCGCCCTTCTCTCCGCGGAAGATCAGGTCGTGCAATCGATGCCGGACGCCAGTCCGACCAAATGGCATCGGGCGCACGTGACGTGGTTCTTCGAGCAGTTTCTGCTGCGGTCTTATGCCAAGGACTATCGGCCGTTCGACGAGCGCTTCGCCTATCTCTACAACTCGTATTATGTCTCCGCCGGACCGCGCCAGGCACGGCCGCAGCGCGGTCTCATTACGCGGCCCAGTGCCGCCGAAGTCGCGGCCTATCGCGCGCATGTCGACGCGGCGGTCGAGCAACTTATCGAAATCGCGCCGGAATTCGGCCAGCTGATGGCGATTATCGGGATCGGATTGAACCACGAACAGCAGCATCAGGAATTGTTGCTGACCGACATTTTGCATGCCTTCTCGCTCAACGAAACCCATCCTGCCTACGATCCGGATTGGCAGTGGCCGCAAACGAAGGACGCCGCCGCTGCCGCCGCCGGCGCGACGCTCGCCGGCATTCATACAATAGGCCACAACGGTGACAGCTTCTGCTTCGACAATGAACAGCCGGCGCATCAGGTTGCGTTGCGGGCGGTGCGACTTGCGCCTTCGCTTGTGACCAACGGCGAGTGGCTCGATTTCATGGCTGACGGCGGTTACACCACCCCGACCTTGTGGCTGTCGGACGGTTTTGCCGCCGTCGAGGCGCAGGGCTGGTCGTCGCCGGGCTATTGGCGCAATGTCGACGGCGCATGGCATTCGATGACGCTCGGCGGCTTGCGCCGCGTCGACCCGGCCAAACCGGTGTGCCATATCAGCTATTACGAGGCCGATGCGTTCGCGCGCTGGTCAGGCAAGGATATGCCGACCGAAGCCGAGTGGGAGGTTGCGGCGAAAGCCGGTGTGCTCGACGATGCCTTTGGCGTCGTATGGCAGTGGACGCGCAGCGCCTATTGTGCTTATCCCGGTTACCGAGCGGCGCCCGGCGCGCTCGGGGAGTATAACGGCAAGTTCATGGTCAATCAGATGGTTTTGCGCGGCTCATCGCTGGCGACTCCGGCCGGCCATTCGCGCCCGACCTATCGCAATTTCTTTTATCCGACGGCACGCTGGCAATTTTCCGGATTGCGGCTTTCCGCATACGAACACTGAGCGCCCCCATGACAAGTGCTATGCAAACCGCGCTACGCGCGGCGCCGCCAATCGCGACGGCGAATAAAGCGAACGAGGCGTTTTCAGCCGACGTGCTTGCCGGGCTTGCGGCAAAGCCGAAACGGCTGAGGCCTAAATATTTTTACGACGCCGCCGGCTCGGCGCTGTTCGAGCGCATCACGCAATTGCCGGAATATTATCCGACACGTTGCGAGCTTGCGCTATTGCGCGATAACGCCCCGGCGATCGGCTCGCTGTTTCCGCCGAACTGCGCCTTGATCGAATTCGGCTCAGGCTCGAGCAAGAAGGCGCGCATCTTGCTCGGCGCCGCGGCGACGGTGGAAGCCTATATTCCGGTCGACATTTCCGGCGACTTCCTGCAGCAGGACGCGGCGCTGTTGCGGCGCGATTTCGGGCATCTCGCTGTATATCCGCTGGTCGCCGATTTCACCGAGGCCTTCGCGATTCCACAGACCGCCGCATTGCGGCCGCGGGTCGGATTTTTTCCCGGATCGACCATCGGCAATTTCGAGCCGCATGAGGCGGCGAAATTCCTGCGTCACGCCGGCGCGATGCTGGGCTTCGGCGCGGTGCTGATTATCGGCATCGATCTGATCAAGGATACCAAGATTCTCTGTCCGGCCTACAGCGACGCCGAAGGCGTGACTGCGAAATTCAATCTCAATCTGTTGGCGCGCATCAATCGCGAGCTCGGCGCCGATTTCGATCTTGCCAGTTTCGAGCATCACGCTTGCTATAATCGCGAGCAAAACAGAATCGAAATGCATCTCGCCAGTACCAAACGGCAGAAGGTCCGCGTCAAAGGCAAGGCGTTCAATTTTCGCGCCGGCGAAACCATCCATACCGAAAACAGCTACAANNCGGTCGGCAGCGCGACTTGAATAATGGCGTGAATTGAATAATGACGCGAGCAGTGGCGTGAGCAGCGATGCCGATCTGCGAAGCCGATCCGTGGCGCCTGCAATATTTCGCTCACGCTAAGACCGACGTCTTCATTCCGACCGAAGACAGCGACGCCTGGCAATGGTATCCGGCGCAGCGCTGGGTCTACGACAAGCTCGCGGTGGCGCTGAGCCAACAGCTCGAGGCCGGGCCGCATGGCACGCCACCCCGCCAGTTTCCGGTGTTTTCCAAGCCTATTACCAATCTCAAAGGCATGGGCGTCGGCAGTCGCGTGCTCCATTCGCAAGCCGACTATGACGCACATTATGCGCCCGGCCATTTCTGGATGACGCTGCTGGAGGGTCGGCATGTCTCCTCCGACGTGGCCGTGGTCGCGGGCGTTCCGCGTTGGTGGCGGCATGTCACCGGCAAACCCGCTGGCGAAGGGACCTTCGATTACTGGACGGTTCATGCCGAATCCGATGCCGGGATCGAGTCCCATGGCAGCGCATGGATCGAAGAGAATTTCGCCGGCTATACCGGCATGCTCAATCTCGAAACCATCGGCGGAAAAATCATCGAGGCGCACTTACGTTTCGCCGATCAGTGGCCCGATCTTTACGGGCGGGGCTGGGTCGATGCTTTGGTCGGCCTCTATGAGCGCGCCGAATGGGATTTTTGCGACAATGATCGCAGCGAGGGCTACAGCGTCGTCTTGTTCGGACCGCACGGCCGCCC
>PLTE01000206.1:0-44375 GCA_003164375.1 Hyphomicrobiales bacterium
CGGTGCCGCATTGCGGCTCGGTCAGATTCATCGTGCCGGACCATTCGCCTGAGACGAGCTTCGGCAGATAGAGCGCTTTTTGCTCCAGCGAGGCATGCGCCAGCAACGCCGCGATCGCGCCTTGGGTCAGGCCCGGATACATCGCAAACGCCATGTTGGCCGAGCAGAGGAATTCATTGACCGCCTGCGCCAGCACGACGGGCAGGCCCTGGCCGCCGAATTCGACCGGCGCCGAGACGCCGACCCAACCGCCTGCAGTCAGGCGCTTATAGGCGTCCTTGAAACCGGTCGGCGTCGCCACCGAACCGTCGTCATGGCGGTGGCAGCCTTCTTTATCGCCGACCCGGTTGAGGGGCGTGAGCACGTCCTCGCAGAATTTCGCCGCCTCGGCGAGCACCGCCTCGATCAGGTCGGGCGTCACCTCGGCGAAGCCCGGCAGGTTGTTGTAGCGCTCGATATGGAACACGTCGCGCAATAGGAACATCGCCTCGTCAACGGGAGCCTGGTAGCCCGGCATGTTCGCACTCCGCGCCGTGTCCGCCCGCTCTCGGCCGGATCGACGGCATAAGGTAGCCGATTCACGACAGCGTCACGACGCCGATTTGCGGCGTCCGGTGCTGCACCGCAAAACCTGCAACACCACGAGAATCGGCCGACAACGCCCGCTTTAACCAGTTGTTTACTCTAATCCGGAAAAGTCAGCGCCGAGGACACAAGACCGCGCCCTCCCCTTCGTCTGTTAACGAGCCCGGCTCAAGACAGGGCGATCCTCGTTCCTCGATGTGGTTGGGCGCGCAATGAAATCCGGCGGTCCGTGGAATCTCAGAGGGCTTCGTCCACAAACACGCGAAGCCGCCCGCGAAGCCGCGCGCCGGTCCGGCATGTCAGTCGGGGAATGGCTCAACAGCGTCATCCAGGCGGACGACGCCGATTACGGCGAGCAAATGCGGTTCGCTGATTACGACGAAGACGACGATGTGAGCTATCGGCCCCACTACGACTATCGCGAGCCGCGCCGGCGCCGGGGACGCAACCGTGATCGTGATCGTGACTATGCGCGCGAGGTCGCGCTCGAGCGCGAGGCCGCGCTCGCCCGTGAGGATTTCGGCGAAGTTCACTCCCGCCTCGATCGGCTGTCCCATCAACTCGAACGTATGGCGCGCAGCAACGCACCGCGGCTGACCGGTGCGCCGGCGCAACCGCAACGCGGCCGAGCGGCACCACCGCCGCCACCGCCGCCACGGCGGGCATATGGCGGCGCCCAGCCGTCGGCGCATAGCAGCGGCTTTACGGTCGACGACGCTGTTGCCGAGATCGCCGAACGTCAGCGCGCCCTGTATGGCGACGCTGCCGGTGCGGCACCGCCACCCGAGGAGCCCGCACCGCCGGCACCGCCGCCGCCATTGCCGCCGACCGCTCCGCGGATGCCCGACCCGCCGGGCGACATCAGCGGACTGGAGGAGCAACTGCGCTACATCACGACGCGGATCGAAGCGTTGCGGCCGACGCGCGACTTCGAGCGGGATATCGCCGCGTTCCGCAAAGACCTCACCGAGATCGGCCGCCAGCTCACCGAAGCGCTGCCGCGCCGGGACGTGGAATCGCTCGAAAGCGAAGTCCAGACTCTGGCTCGGCGGATCGATCAGTCGCGCGGAAGCGGCCTCGACTCCAGCGAGGTTGCCGGCCTTGAACGCGGGCTTGCGGAAGTCCGCGACGCCCTGCATGGCCTCACCCCAGCCGAGAACCTGGTCGGTTTTGACGACGCAGTACGCACGCTCGCGCAAAAGGTCGATCTGATCATCGCCAAGGAGGATCCGGCGTCGCTGCAGCAGCTCGAAACCGCTATTGGGGCGCTGCGCGGCATCGTGTCCCACGTCGCCTCCAACGACACGCTGAACAGAGTCGCCGAAGACGTGCGCGCGCTCGCCGCCAAAGTGGACGATCTCACCAGCTACACCGCCAGTGGGCATGCGGTTTCGAGGCTGGAAAGCCGCATCGATACACTTGCTACCGCGCTCAATGCCTCGGCCGAAGCTGGCCATTCAGTGCCGCGCGAACTGGAGAAGATGCTCGCCGGACTCATCGAGAAGCTCGAATGGGTTCAGCTCACGCACACCGATCACGCAGCGCTCGGCCATCTCGAAGATCGGATCGCCCAATTGATCAAGCGGCTCGACGCCTCCGACGCCAAGCTCGGCAATCTCGAAGCCGTCGAGCGCGGGCTTGCCGATCTGCTCGTGCATGTCGATCAAGTCCGCGGCGGCAGTGTCGCCGAAATCAAGCGCAGCGAGCGCCGGACCCTGGATTCGCTCGAAGCGGTTCACGGCACCGTGGAGCAGGTTGTCGATCGACTGGCGATGATCGAGAGCGGGATCCACGAAACGGCGCACAGCCCGGCGCGCGAGACGGCACACGACGTAGCGCCTCAGCCGGCGCCCGCGGCCAAAGTGCCAGTCGAACCGGCTGACGCCACGCTGGCAATCCCCCTCCCCTCGCCGATCCCGGCACCCCCACCAGCAGCGGCACCCGCACCGGCACCAACAGCCTCACCGGCACCGGCACCCGCCGAGCCCGCACCGCGTCGAAGCGGCGCACCGCGCAAGCCAATCGACCCGAACCTGCCGCCTGATCATCCGCTGGAGCCCGGCACCACGGCAGGTCCCCGCGCTACTCCGTCGGCCGCCGACCGTATCGCGGCCTCCGAAACCGCCGCTGGCCTGGCCAAGCCTTCCGTCAATGCCGAGCCGCGTGAGATCCCGAACTTCATCGCCGCGGCGCGGCGCGCAGCGCAGGCCGTAGCGGCGGTCGAGGCTGCGCCCGATCGCAAACCGCGCGCCGAGATCGAAGGCGCGGAAGCCGGAAAATCGACGCCGCGTTTGCGCAAACTGCTTGTCGCCGGCGGCGCCGTCCTCATCCTGTTCGGCTGCGTGCACATCGCTATGCATATGTTCCAAGACACCGGCTCCGCGGTTGCACCGCAGCCTGCGCATCCAGCGTCGCCGCCGACCGTGTTGCCCGATACGAGTTCGTCCCAACCGGCGCCACAGCCATCGGGTCCGCTTGTGCTGCCGATCCCGGACGCGGCGCCCGATCCGGCGCCGCGCACGACACCGAACGCGTCGCAGAACATGGCCCCGGATACAGCTCCGGCTGAAAATCCCGTCACAGCGCCGCCGGCAACCCCTGCGGCCCCGTCATCCCTGTCGCGGCAATCCGCACTGCATGACCCCGCCGATATCACCGGCTCGCTGCCGCGCCGCACACCGGCGCCGCCGCCAGCGATCATCGCACCGGCTGAAGCGCCCGTGGATAATCTCGCCATCGAAAAGCTTCCGGCCACCATCGGCGGCCCGACGCTCCGCGCAGCGGCACTTGCCGACGATGCGGCGGCCGAGTTCGAGGTCGCAACCCGCTTCGCCGAGGGCCACGGCGTGCCGCCCAGCAACGAGCAAGCTGCGCGCTGGCTCGAACGCGCCGCCAAGCAAGGGCTGACGCTGGCGCAATTCCGTCTCGGCGGCTTCTACGAAAAAGGCATCGGGGTGAAGAAAGACCTCGCCGCGGCGCGCGACCTCTATACCGCCGCCGCCGGGAAGGGCAACGGCAAGGCGATGCACAATCTCGCCGTGCTCTACGCTGAAGGCATCAACGGCCCGGCCGATTATCGCACCGCTGCACATTGGTTCCGTAAGGCCGCCGATCACGGCATTACCGACAGCCAGTATAATCTCGCCATCCTCTACGCACGCGGCATCGGCGTCGAACAGAACTACGCCGAATCCTACAAGTGGTTCGTGCTCGCGGCCAATCAGGGCGACAGCGAAGCGGCGAAGAAACGCGACGAGGTCGCTGCGCATCTCGACCCGCAATCACTCGCGGCAGCCGAACTCGCGGTCCAGAAGTGGTCGGCCGTAGCCCAGCCCGACGACGCGACCAGCGTCAAGACGCCGCCCGACGGTTGGGACCCGCCGGCGCAAGCCGCCAAGGCAAAGCCGCGGTTGCCGAGCTCGACCAAAGCGCAGGCGCTCTAGCGCGGCCGGTTTTAATCCGCCAGGCAGTGCGCCGCGGGCACGGCATAAAGCCGCGCTGCGCCGAGCAAATGCGCGGTAAACGACAGTGCCCCGAACACCGACACGATGGCGCGGTCGCGCACATTGAGGCCGCCGGCATAGGCACCGAAGGCCGGCATGACGAGGCGCTTGCCGTCGCTCGCAAAGCAACGCCGGCTCACCGCGCGGCCGCGCCGCGCTACCCGCGCCAGCGGATGCAAATGGCCGGCGATTTCACCGTCGCTATGTTTCGTCGCCGGCTGGTGGCGGAAAGTGAGCGCGCCGAGTGCCACGGCGTCGGCAAATCGGCCGCCGATATTCTCGGCCGGATCGGGATCGTGATTGCCGGCGATCCAGACCCAGTCGCGCCCACGCTGCAGCGCGGTCAGCGCGGCGCGGCTCATCGCACTCATGCGCGCCGGACCGCCGCCGTCGTGAAAACTGTCGCCCAGCGCGATGACGAGCTGCGGCTGATAGCGCTCGATCAGACGCGCCAGCCGGGCGAGCGTCGCCGCCGTGTCGTAAGGCGGCAACAGCACGCCCCGCGCGGCAAAGGCCGAACCCTTTTCCAGATGCAGATCGGCGACCGCAAGGAGCTTCTCGTCCGGCCAATAAATCGCGCCCGCCGGATCGAGGGCGAGCGTGACGCCGACGAGCGTTGTCACGTCATCCGCCCGTCCCCGCACAGGCAGAGGCCCATGAGCTAGATTTCCGCTAGCACCGAAATGAGCAGGAAAAGCGCCGGCCCTCACTGCATCGCCTCCTTCACCAATTCGGCCTCGGCTTCCGCGAGCAGCGCATCGCCGGCCTCGCCGTAGACCGCCTCGCGGCCGATCTCCAGCATTACCGGCACCGCAAGCGGCGAAACATGATCGAGCGCTTTATGGACGATTCGGCCCTTGATGCGCGAGAGCATTTCGCCGAGCCGGCGGACGTCGAGCAGGCCGGTTGAGGCATCGGCCCGCGCGGCGCGCAACAGAACATGGTCGGGCTGGTGGCTGCGCAGCACGTCGTAGACGAGATCGGTCGAGATCGTGACCTGGCGGCGCGATTTCTCCTGTCCCGGGAAACGTCGCTCGATCAGGCCGGCGATGATGGCGCAATTGCGGAACGTGCGTTTCATCAGCGCCGATTCGGCAAGCCAGGCTTCAAGATCGTCGCCGAGCATGTCCTCGTCGAACAAGGCGGCCAGCGAAAAAGCGTCCTGCTTAAGCCGCGCCGCGACATCGCCGAGACCCCAGACCGCGAGCGCATATTCATTGGCGACGAAGCCGAGCGGCTTTAGTCGCGCGCGCTCGAGGCGGCGCGTCAGCAGCATGCCGAGCGTCTGGTGCGCCAGCCTGCCTTCGAACGGATAGCAAACCACATAATATTTGTTGGCGCGCGGGAAGGTCTCGACCAGAAGTTCGCTCCGGCCGGGCATTTGCGAGCGCCATTCCTGGATTTCGAGCCACTCGCGCACTTGTTCCGGCAATTCACGCCAGCTGCGCGGATCGGAAATGATGGCGCGCACCCGGTCGGCGAGATAAGTCGAGAGTGGAAATTTACCGCCTTCATAGGCCGGCACCTTCGGCTCGTCGGCGTTCGAGCGCGAGACGTAAACCTCGTCCTCGACCACAGCCTCGTATTTGAGAATTTCGCCGGCGAATACAAAAGTGTCGCCCGGCACCATGGTTTCGATGAAATACTCCTCGACTTCGCCGAGCAGCCGGCCGCCGCGCGGAATCATTTTCGAGGCACGCGAGCGCACCAGCCGAACTTTCAGCATGTCGGCTTCGACGATGGTGCCGACATTGAGCCGGTAGCGCTGCGCCACATTGGGGTTGGCGATGCGAAAGCGTCCGTCCTTGCCCAGGCGGATGCGCGCGAATCGCTCATAGGCTTTGAGCGCATAGCCGCCGGTCGCGACGAAATCGACCACCGCGTCGAAATCGGCCCGCGTCAATGCCGCGTAAGGCGAAGCTGTCGTCACCTCGGCGTAAAGCGCATCGCTCGCAAACGGCTTGCCGCAGGCGCAGCCGACGACATGCTGGGCCAGCACGTCGAGCGCGCCGACGCGGGAGGCCGGCGTATCCTGCGCATTGACGGCGATGGCGTCGAGCGCGGCACGGCATTCCAGCACCTCGAAGCGGTTGGCCGGTATCAGCACACCCTTCGACGGCTCGTCCATGCGGTGATTGGCGCGGCCGATGCGTTGCAAGAGCCGCGACGCGCCCTTCGGCGCGCCCACATTGACGACCAGATCGACGTCGCCCCAATCGACGCCGAGATCGAGCGAGGACGTGCAGACGACCGCGCGCAAGCGGCCGGTTGCCATTGCGGTTTCGACCTTGCGCCGCTGCGCCACGTCAAGCGAGCCGTGATGCAGCGCAATCGGCAGATTGTCGTCGTTGCGATGCCAGAGGTCCTGAAAAATGGCTTCGGCCTGGCTGCGGGTATTGACGAAAACTAGCGTGGTGCGATGCGCCTTGATCAGCGCATAAAGCTCGCCCAGCGCATAACGTGCCGAATGGCCGGCCCAAGGCAGCCGCTCGATGGTTTCCAGCATCACAACGTTCGGCTTGGCGCCTGACTCCGCGACAATCAGATCGGCGAGCGCCGCGCCGCCGCGCTGCGGCACCATGAAACGGCGAAGATCGTCGGGCTCGGCGACGGTCGCGGAGAGGCCGATGCTGGTGAGGTTCGGCGCCAGCCGGTACAGCCGCGCCAGACCGAGCGACAACAGATCGCCGCGCTTCGACGTCACCAGCGCATGCAGCTCGTCGAGAATGATACGCCGGAGCGAGCCGAACAGATAAGGCGCGTCGGCCGACGCAAGTAGCAGCGCCAGCTGTTCGGGCGTCGTCAACAGAATGTCGGGCGGATCGCGGCGCTGGCGCTGGCGCTTCGAGGTCGGCGTGTCGCCGGTGCGGGTCTCGATGCGGATCGGCAGCCGCATGTCGGCGACCGGTGTCTCCAAATTGCGCGCGATGTCGACCGCAAGCGCTTTGAGCGGCGAGATATAGAGCGTGTGCAGCCCACCGCTGCGTCGCAAAGCACGGCCGCCGGTCGCCGCGGTCAGTTCCACCAGGCTCGGCAGAAATCCGGCGAGCGTCTTGCCGCCGCCGGTCGGCGCGATCAGCAACACCGAGCGCCCAGCGTGCGCCTTGGCGAGCAGTTCCAACTGGTGCGTGCGCGGCGACCAGCCGCGGCCGGCAAACCAGCGGGTGAAAAGTTCCGGGAGCGGCGAAATCCTGTCGAGCAACGTCACCCCGCAAGCGTAGCCGCGACCAGGTCCTATGGTCGAGCGATAAGGTAACCTGAGATCCGCCGCCTGGGACTTATTGCCGCCATAGACCTCTCCGCGCGTGCGGGTTAGAAAGCCGCCGCCATGTCTCTGACCCCCGCTGAGTCCGCGCCGGCCCCACGGCACGGCCTTGTCCTCCTCTCGATCTTCGCGCTCGTCACCGGCCTGATCACCGGGTTTGGCGCCATATTCTTTCGCGGCCTGATTGCCGCGATCCACAATCTGTTTTTCCTCGGAATGTTCTCGGTTCACTACGACGCCAACATCTTCACGCCCGCCGGGCCATGGGGCGCTTTCATCATCCTCGGTCCGATTATCGGCGGCCTGGTGGTGACCGCGCTGGTGACGAATTTTGCGCCCGAGGCGCGGGGTCACGGCGTGCCTGAGGTCATGGACGCCATCTACTACAAAGAAGGTGTGATCCGGCCGATCGTCGCCGCGGTGAAATCGCTGGCCTCGGCCTTTTCGATCGGTTCGGGCGCGGCAGTCGGGCGCGAGGGGCCGATCATCCAGATCGGCGCCTCGCTTGGCTCGAGCATCGGCCAATTGCTGGGGCTCGAGCCCTGGCAGCGCATCACGCTGGTCGCGGCCGGCGCCGGCGCCGGCATCGCCGCGACCTTCAACACGCCGATTGGCGGCGTCATGTTCGCCATCGAGCTGATGATGCCCGAGGTGAGCGTGCGCACTTTTCTGCCGGTGGCGCTTGCCACTGGCACCGCCACCTTTGTCGGCAACTGGTTCCTCGGCCCGCAGCCGGCCTTCGCCGTGCCGGTTTTGCCAGCGCTTGGCCACCAGCCGTCATCGATGATCGCGCTCGGGCTCTATGCGCTGTTGGGCGCGATCATGGGCATCGCCGCGGCGGGTTTCGTGCGCGGGCTGTCGGCCGCGGAGGCTGTATTCGAGCGGATCGAGAATCCCTATTTGCGGCATTCGATCGGCATGTTGCTCATCGGCCTGTTGATCTACACGCTGTTTCATTTTTACGGGCACTATTACGTCGAAGGCGTCGGCTACTCGACGATCCAAGCGGTGCTGACCAATCAGCTCACCCCGCTCGCCATCCTGCCACTGCTCTATGTCGCCAAGCTCGTCGCCACCTCGGTCAGTCTCGGCTCCGGCGCGTCGGGCGGCATTTTCTCGCCGTCGCTTTACATGGGCGCGACGCTGGGCGGTGCCTTCGGCCTGTTGGTCACGGCGATCCACCCGCTAAGCGAAGCCAATACCGCGAATTTCGCCATCGTCGGCATGGCGGCGATGGTGGCCGGCGGCACCGGCGCCGCGATGACCGCCGTCACCATGATCTTCGAAATGACCCGCGATTACGGGCTGGTCATGCCGATGATCCTCGCGGTGGCGCTCGCCATCGGCGTGCGGCGCGTGCTGACGCGGGAAAACATCTACACCATCAAGCTCGTGGCGCGGCGCCATCTGATCCCCAAGGCGCTCCATGCCAACATGTTCCTGGTGCGCCACGCGTACGAGATCATGGACAAGGATGTTCTGGTGTTGCCGGCCGAAAGTGATTTCGATTCCTTTTTACGCCAGCCCGAGCATCAAGGCGGCATGAAGCACGTCGTCGTCATCCGCAACAATCGGATCTTTGGCGTGTTGCGCGTCAACACTGCGCTGCGGCGCGGCCTCGAAGACGCCTATACCGGCGTGACGCTGGGCGACGTGGCGCAGCGCGATTTCACCATCGCGCGGGAGGACGATATCGCATTTGAGGTGATCAAGCGGATGTGGCGGCGCGGCGGCGCCATGGCGGTGGTCGTCGCCGGCAAAGGCGTGCCGACCGATGCCGACGTCAAAGGGATCATCAGCAAGGAACACATCGCCGATTCTGTGGCGGCGAGCATCAAGGACTATGCTTGATCGGCGTGAGACTCCCACGCCGCCGGACCTGCGACCAGCACCAGACCGTGGACCGGCACACCCTTTTCGGTCCTGACAGAAGCGTCGGCGAGCGTGACTGGCGTCAATCCCGCTGCCGCGATCGCCGCGCGCAAATAAGCTTCGCTATAGGCAAAGCGCAGCGTCGGCAGGAGTTTTACGCCGTCGCCGGAATAGGTTTCGAAGGTGCAGGCCAATAGACCGTCCGGCGCCAGCACGCGCGCCACGGCGGCAATGACCGGCGCTATATCGTTGACGTAGACGAAAACATCGGCGGCAAGCACCAGCTGATAGCGCACCGCCGCCGCACCCTCGGCTGCAAGAAACTCTGCAAGCTCGGCACTGACCAGACGATCATAGAGGCACTTCGCCGTCGCCTGCGCGATCATCGCCGGCGCCAGATCGACACCGACCAGCCGGTCGGCGATGGAACGGAAGGCGGCGCCGCCAAGGCCGGTGCCGCAGCCAAGATCGAGCACGGCGCCAAAATGCAGCGGCCGCCCGGCTGTGCGCATCACCGTCTCAACCGCCTCGCGCAAGATCGCCGGGCCGCGATAATGCAGATGGTCGGTGAGGGCTGCGTCATAGCGGGCGGCATATTGGTCGAACAACCGCCGCACGAAGGTTTCGCTCATGTGCGGCGCGGCTTCGCCTGAACCGAGCCGCGCCAACTGCAAGCGCGCGCCGTGATAATCCTCGGGGTCGGCATCGCGGGCCAGCCCAAATGCCGCGATGGCGCCATCGCGGTCGCCGAGCCGGTCGCGGATGGCGCCAAGCGCGAGCCAGGCGGTGGCGAAGCGCGGCGCCAGTTCGACAGTCTGCACAAGGATATCGGCGGCGCCGGCTAATTCGCCGCGCCCGGCCAGCTCCAGCGCAAACGTATAGCGCCGGTCGGCGATGAGATCGCCGGAGGAAACGAACAGCGGGCCGGTATCGGTCATCGTGCGCTCGCGCCGCAATGAAGAATGATTACTTATGACTCGCGATGCGTCCTGAAGACATCCTCATGCCGACGCCGGTCGGCCTATGCTGCAAGCTTGGCGGCTTTCATATCGATCCGACCCGGCCGGTCGGGCGGGCGCTGATCACGCATGCCCATTCCGACCATGCCCGCGCTGGCCATGGCGCGGTGCTAGCGACGCAGCAGACGCTCGACCTGATGCGGCTGCGCTACGGCGACAGTTTCGCCGGCACGACCCAGGCCGTGAACTACGGCGAGAATTTAGAGCTCGGCGGGGCGATCGTCACGTTCCATCCCGCCGGCCATGTGCTCGGCTCGGCCCAGATCGCGGTCAAAGCCGGCGGGGTCCGCATCGTCGCCTCCGGCGACTATAAGAACGTCGCCGATCCGACCTGCGCGCCGTTCGAGCTCGTGCGCTGCGACGTCTTCATCACCGAGGCGACCTTCGCCTTACCGGTGTTCCGGCATGGCGACCCCTTAGGCGAGATCGCAAAACTCCTGCATTCGGTGGCGGTGTTTCCCGAGCGCGCGCATCTGGTCGGCGCCTATTCGCTCGGCAAGGCGCAGCGCGTGATCGCGCTGTTGCGCCAGTCAGGCTACCACGCCCCGGTCTATCTCCACGGCGCGATGGAGAACATCACGCGCTATTACGAAAGCCACGGCATCGCGCTTGGCGAATTGCGCGCGGTAAGCGGCGCCAGCAAAGCGGAGCTCGCCGGCACCATCACGCTATGCCCACCCTCGGCGCTGACCGATATCTGGACGCGGCGTTTTCCCGATCCGGTCACCGCCTTTGCCTCGGGCTGGATGCGGATACGCGCCCGCGCCCGCCAGTATGGCGTCCAGCTGCCGCTGGTGATTTCAGATCACGCCGACTGGGACGGCCTGACCGCAACAATCGCCGCCACCGGTGCCGGCGAAATCTGGGTCACGCATGGTCAGGAGGACGCGCTGGTGCATTGGTGCACGACGCACAGGCTCAAAGCGCGGCCGCTCGATATCGTCGGCTATGGCGAAGAGGACGAGGACGCCGCAACACCGGCGCCGGCCGAGCGTGGCGCCGAGCCATGAACCGCTTCGCCGAGCTTTTCGACCGCCTGGCCTATGAGCCTGGCCGCAACGACAAGCTGCGCCTGATAACGGATTATTTCCGCTCGACCGGCGATCCTGAGCGTGGCTGGGCGCTCGCGGCGCTGACTGGCGCGCTCAGCTTCCCGCATGCCAAAGCGGGGCTCATCCGCAGCCTGATCGCCGAACGTTCCGACCCGGTGCTGTTCGCGCTCTCCTATGATTTTGTCGGCGATCTCTCCGAGACCGTCGCGCTGATGTGGCCGAAATCTTCTCCCTCCCCGCATGGGGCAGTGGAACCGACTCTCACCACCGTCATCGAAACGCTGTCGACGCTCGGCAAGGCGCATTTGCCGGCGCAACTTGCGCGCTGGCTCGACGCGCTCGACGAGACCGGCCGCTGGGCGCTGATCAAGCTGGTGACCGGCGGCCTGCGCGTCGGCGTCTCGGCGCGCCTGGCCAAAGCCGCCGCCGCAGCCCTTGCCGACAAGGATGCGCAGGACATCGAGTTGCTCTGGCCTAGCCTCGCACCGCCCTATCGCGGGCTGTTCGCCTGGCTCGAAGGCAAAGGCGATAAGCCGGTGAGCGTCGATCCATTGCCGTTCCGGCCGCCGATGCTGGCGCATGCGCTCGACGATGCCGATCTGCAAAATCTCGACGCCCGCGAATTTATCGCCGAATGGAAATGGGACGGCATTCGCGTGCAGGCGGTCGCCGCGCCCCCGCTCGCCCGGCTCTATTCGCGCAGCGGCGAGGACATTTCCAAAAGCTTCCCCGAGCTCCTGGACGCCCTGCGCCTGCCGGGCGCCATCGATGGCGAATTGCTGATCATGCGCGATCGCCGCGTCCAGTCATTCAACGTGTTGCAGCAAAGGCTTAATCGCAAATCCGTCACGCCGAAGCTGATCGCCGAATTCCCCGCGCATCTACGCGCTTACGATCTGCTCGCCGACGGTGACGAGGATTTGCGCGGGCGGCCCTTCGTCGAACGCCGGCACCGGCTGGAGGACTTTATCGCACGGCTTGCCGACGAGAGGCTCGACCTGTCTCCCCTCGTTTCCTTCGCCAGCTGGGACGAACTCACAGCCGCCCGCAAAGATCCGGCAGCGGCAGGCGCCGATGCCGATGCCGCGGCGGTCGAAGGCGTCATGCTCAAACGGCGCGACGCGTCCTATTTGCCCGGCCGGCCAAAAGGGCCGTGGTGGAAATGGAAGCGCGACCCGTTCATGATCGACGCAGTGTTGATGTACGCCCAACGCGGCCATGGCAAACGTTCGTCGTATTATTCCGACTACACGTTCGGCGTCTGGACGCGTGGTGACGTAGGGGAAGAATTGGTACCCGTCGGGAAAGTCTATTTCGGCTTTACCGACGAGGAGCTGTTGCAGATCGACCGCTTCGTGCGGCGTAACACCACCGAACGTTTCGGTCCGGTGCGCGAGGTCGTGCATGCCGCCGATCAGGGGTTGGTGCTCGAAGTCGCATTCGAAGGGCTGCAACGCTCGACCCGGCACAAATCCGGGCTGGCGATGCGATTTCCCCGCATCAACCGGCTGCGCTGGGACAAGCCACCCGGCGAAGCCGACCGGCTGGAGCGGCTGGAGGCCATGATCGTGCAAATCGAGCGGGCACAGTCGTGAGGGCGCAGGCTGTGAAGAGACCCAAGCGATCGCTACCGGCGGCGAAGCTCCGGCGCGGCCGGATCGGCGATATCGACGACCTGATTTTGCTTGAACAGCATTTTCTTGCAGCCGACCAACTTTCACGGCGGAGCTTTCGGCACTTTGTGTCCGCGCCGAAATCCACATTGATCGTTGCGGAAGCGAACGGCAAAGTCGCCGGCTGCGCGCTCGTGCTTTATCGGCAAGGCAGCGAGCGAGCCCGCCTTTATACCATTGCGGTGGCGAGTGAATTTCGGCGGCGCGGCCTAGCACGTCGGCTCTTGAAGGCGGTAGAGAAAGACGCCAGGCGTCGCGGCTGCCTATTTATGCGGCTTGAGGTGCGCGCGGACGATCCCGGTGCGATTACTCTCTATGAAACCTCCGGCTATTATTTTTTTGCCAGGCGGCGCCGTTACTATGCCGGACGTATCGACGCGCTGCGCTTCGAAAAGCCGCTCGGAGCGAAAGCAAAGCGGCTTGCTACTCACAATCCCACCTGACTTCGCGCCGCGAATCGGTTTTGATGGTGGACATCGCGGACAGCGCAGTCGCCAATCGTTTTGATTAGCGCTATGACGAATCGTGCCGTGCCTGATTTTAAACGCATGATCGGCCCCGTCTCACAAACTGACTTGCATCCTGCCCAGCATCCTGGCCTCGGCCGGAAAGGGACCCGCCCATGACCGGCTGGGTCATCCTTGTCGACCAGGCCCGCGATCTGCCCAACGCCGAGACCCCGCACAAGGTCATCAGCACCAGCGAATATCTGGCGCGGCCGCGGCTGTTCGACGTGGGGCGGCCGAAGCTGGTCAATCTCGCCCGCTCCTATGCCTACCAGTCCAAGGGCTATTACGCGTCGCTGTTGGCCGAGGCGCGCGGCCATCGCGTGGTCCCGACCGTCGAGACCATGCTCGAGCTGCGCGAGCAGAAGCTCTACGAATACGCACTGCCGGATCTGGAGGACGAGCTTAACCGCTGCGCGCGGCGCGCCGATTTTCAGTCGGACGGCGAGCTTAAGCTGTTGGTCTGCTTCGGCATCGCCCGCGACAGCCGCTTCGAGCCGTTCGGGCGGTTGTTGTTCGACATGTTCCGCTGCCCGGCACTCGAAGTGATCGTCGACACATCGAGCGCCTGGCTCACCATCGACCGTATCAGGCCCCGCGCCATCACGCGATTGGCCAATGGCGAGGCCGCGTTCTTCCGCGAATCGCTGCACAATCACACCAAGCGCGAATGGCGCGACCCAAAAGCGCGCTCGATCGCAAAATACGATCTCGCGGTGCTGTACGATCCGAACGAGAAGACGGCGCCGTCGTCGCCGGATTCGATCAAGCACTTCGCTCGCATCGCCGAAAAGATGTCGGTCGACGTCGAACGCATCACCAAGCGCCAACTGGCGGAACTCGCCGAATTCGACGGGCTGTTCATCCGCGAGACCACCTCGATCGACAATCACACCTACCGCTTCGCGCGGCGTGCCTGGCAGGAGGGTATGCCGGTGATCGACGATCCGATCTCGATGATCAGGTGCACCAACAAAGTGTTCCTGGTCGAGCTCATGCAGCAAAATCAGGTGCCGACGCCGCCGACCGTGATCATCGCCGAGGATACCGACCTCGCCAAACCGATCGACGAGCTTGGCTTGCCGCTGGTGGTGAAGATCCCGGACGGGTCGTTCTCGCGCGGCGTGCACAAAATCGAGTCGGCGGCCGAGTTCAAGCGCATCTGCGACGAGTTATTCGAAGAGACCGACCTGCTCCTGGCGCAGAAATTCATGCCGACCGATTTCGACTGGCGCGTTGGCGTCTTGGCCGGCGAGCCGCTGTTCGTGTGCCAATACCGCATGGCGCGCGGCCACTGGCAGGTGGTGAAATACCGGCCCGACGGCTCCTCGCACGAGGGCGGCTTCCGCGCCTTCGGCCTTAATCAGGCGCCGCCGGAAGTGATCGACATCGCGGTCCGCGCCGCGCGCCCGATCGGCGACGGCTTCTACGGCGTCGACCTCAAAGAGACCGACCACGGCATTGTCGTCATGGAGGTCAACGATAACCCGAGTCTCGAGCACGGCATTGAGGACACCGTGGGCAAGGACGAGATCTGGACGCGGCTGTTGCGCTGGTTCATCGACCGGTTCGAGCAGTAGCTCATCCGTCATTCCGGATTGCCGCAAAGCGCCAAGTCCGGAATGACGAAGACAGTGCCTACCGCACGAGAGCCTTTTCCGCCGCCTTGGTCACCTCATCGAGCGGCCAGCGGGCACGCGGGGCGAAATCGAGCGGATCGGTGAGGCCGAGCACCAGCCGCTCGGCGCCGGCCCACGCGATCATAGCGCCATTGTCGGTGCACAGCGCCGGCGGCGGCGCCACCAGTTCGGCGCCGATTTCGAAGGCGACGCGATGCAGGACCTTGCGGATCGCCTGGTTGGCGGCGACCCCGCCGGCGCATACGAGGGCGTTGGGAGGACCGATGCGCAGCCGGAACATGCGCAGCCCGTTACGCAGCCGGTCCTTTATGACATCGACCACCGCCTGCTGGAACGAGGCGCAGAGGTCGGCGACGTCTTGGTCGCTCAGCGGCGCGATCTTTTCCGCCTCAAGCCGCAACGCGGTTTTCAGTCCGGACAAGGAAAAATCGGCGTCACGGCGTCCGCTCATCGGCCGCGGCAACGCGAAGCGTTGCGGGTCGCCCTGCGCCGCTTCCTTTTCGACCAGCGGCCCGCCGGGATAGCCGAGCCCGAGCAATTTGGCGGTCTTATCGAAGGCTTCGCCGATGGCGTCATCGAGCGTGCCGCCGAACTTCACGTAATCGCCGACCCCGCGCACGCCGAGGATCTGGGTATGGCCGCCGGATGCCAGAAACAGGCAATAGGGGAACGGCACCCCGTCGGTAAGTCGCGGCGTCAGCGCATGGGCTTCCAAATGATTGACCGCCATGAGCGGCTTGTCGTGAGAGAGCGCGATCGCCTTCGCCGTCGTCAGCCCGACAATGACGCCGCCGATCAGACCGGGACCTGCGGCGGCGGCGACCCCGTCCAGGGCGCGAAACGAGACTTTTGCCTCGTTCATCGCCTTGGCGATGATGTGATCGAGCGCCTCGACATGGGCGCGGGCGGCGATCTCGGGTACCACGCCGCCGAATTCGGCATGTTCGCTGATCTGCGACAAGACGACATTGGACAGGATTCGCCCCCGGCCGTCCGGGGTGCGCCTGACCACGGCCGCGGCCGTCTCGTCGCAGGTTGTTTCGATGCCGAGGATGACCATCGGTGTATTATATGGCTACGAATCCGGCGTAGCATTTGAAGGTCCGATGACACAATCCTCCACCGCAAACTCCGTTCTGCGCATCGGCTCGCGCGGTTCCCCCTTGGCGCTGGTCCAGGCGCGCGAGGTGCAGGCCCGCCTCGCCAAGGCATGCGGCCTCGCCTTGGAGCAGATCGAGCTCAAGATTATCCGCACTAGCGGGGACGTGATTCAGGACCGGCCGCTGGCGGACGCCGGCGGCAAGGGCCTGTTCACCAAGGAAATCGAGGAGGCGCTCTTGTCCGGCGCCATCGATCTCGCCGTGCATTCGTCGAAAGACATGCCGACCGTACTGCCGGAGGGCTTGGTGCTGTCGGCCTTTTTGCCCCGCGAGGACGCGCGCGATGCCTTTATCGGCCGCAGCGCCAAAACCTGGCGCGAACTTCCTCAAGGGTCCGTCGTTGGCACGGCCTCGCTGCGGCGGCAGGCCCTGATCAAGCGTCTACGGCCCGACCTCGCCATCGTTTCGCTGCGCGGCAATGTCGAAACGCGGCTGCGCAAGGTCCAGACCGGGGAGGTCGAGGCGACACTGCTGGCGGTCGCCGGATTAAAGCGGCTCGGGCTGTTCGCTGAGGCGACCATGGTGCTCGACATCGACGAGTTTCTGCCGGCGGTCGGCCAGGGCGCGATCGGTATCGAAACGCGGACCGACGATGCCAAGACCCGTGCGCTCGTCGCGCTCCTCGACCATGCCGATACCGCGACCGCGCTCGCCGCCGAGCGCGCCTTCCTCGCCGTGCTCGATGGCTCCTGCCGCACGCCGATTGCCGGGCATGCACGGCTGAGCGGCGACGTCGTCAGCTTTCGCGGCATGATCGCAAAAACCGACGGCAGCGAAGCACTGGAAGTATCGCGTGAAGGCCGCCGCGCGGATGCGGCGGCGCTTGGCGCCGATGCCGGCCGCGAACTCAAGGGCCGGGCCGGCCCGAGCTTTTTCGAGCATTGAACGGTGCGTGTCCTGCTCACGCGCCCCGAAGCCGACTCAGCGCGCACGGCGGCCGCCTTGCGCGGCCGCGGCCACGAGCCGGTCATCGCGCCGCTGCTCGCGATCGAGATTTTGCCCGATGCCGATCTCGGCGCCGAACCATGGACGGCGATCTTGCTGACCAGCGCCAATGCCGTGCGCGCCATCGCCGGGCATCGCCGACGCGATGCATTGCGCGGTATCGCGGTGTTCACGGTAGGCGAGCGAACGGCGCAAGCCATGCGGGAAGCGGGCTTTACCGACGTCACCTCCGCCGATGGCAATGTGACCGATCTGGCAAAACTCGTGGCCGCACGGCTCAAGCCGTCCGCGCGGCTGCTTTATCTGGCTGGCGAGGAGCGCTCAGGCGACCTCGCGGGCCTGCTGCGTGCACAGGATTTTGCCGTAGAGACCGTGCTCGTCTATCGCGCCGTCGCCGCGCAGACGCTGCCACGCCCGGCCGCCGTTGCCTTGGCAAGCGGAATCGATGGCGTGTTGCACTTTTCGCGCCGCAGCGCCGAAGCCTATGTCGAGGCGGCGCGCAATTCCGGCCTGCTTGAAATAGCCCTCATGAAGCCGGTGCACATTTGCCTCTCCGACCGGGTGGCGGAGCCGCTCACCCGCGCCGGCGCCGCCACGGTCCGTGTCGCCGTGCGGCCGGACGAAGCTGCCTTGCTCGAACTTTGCGATTGAAGCTGCGGTATCCCACCATCTTGTTCGGGGTGGTTTGCCATGTTGCCGCTATCTCCGCCGCGTACTATGCCGTGACGAGCCGGCCCGGTTTCTCATGACTATGATTCGGTGAAGGCGTGATCAGCGAACTCGCTTTGAGGCCAGGATGACAGGCGGGCCTGACAGCACATCAGGCCGGCGGTCGCCGACCATCGAATTGAAGGCGACGGAAGTCGAAAAGCCGGCTCCGGATACCGGCGCGGCCGGTCCGGCAGGCGAGAGCGACAAACCCGAGCAACAAGCAGGCGGACAATCCGAAAGCCGGCTCAAATCGCGTGTCGTGCGCGCAAGCCTCGGGGCGCTGGCCGTGGTCGCAATCGTGGTCGCGCTCACGGCGGGACTTTGGTTTGGCGGCTATCTGCCGTCGCGCGAAGCTGTCCCCTCCGCCGTCGCGACATTGCCCCCCGTTGCCCCAGGCCCCGGGGGCGGCGAAGACATTACGGCGCGGCTCGACAAGATCGAGCGGGCCATCCAGACCCCACGGCAAGAGGCGACCACGATTCCGTCGGCGCTCGGCAACCGCTTGGCGGCAATCGAAGCTCAAACCAAAACGCTCGCGGATTCGCTTGGCGCATTAAACCACCGGGTCGACGATATTGCGGCGACGAGCAAAAACGCGGCCCAAGAGGCTGCCGCTGCCGCCGCGGCGGCGGACGCCGCCAAGACCGCCAATGAGAGCGCGGCGCAAAGCACCGTCCAACCCGGCGATATCGACGCACTGGGCAAGCGGATCGCAGCGCTGGAAAGCGCCGTGAAAACGCTCGCCGACGACGCAGCGCATCGTGCGTCGAGTACCAGTGATAAAGCGACGCGCTTGACCGTCGCCGCCGAGGCGCTGCGTGCCGCGGTCGAACGCGGTGCCCCTTACCAAGCCGAACTGAACGCCGTGCAATCACTCGGCGCCGACCAGAGCGCAATCGCGCCGCTTGAGCCTTTCGCGGCGAGCGGCGTGCCGAGTGCCAGCGCGCTGGGACACGAGCTCGCGAACCTTGTCCCAGCATTGGAGCGCGCAGCCGACACCGCGACGGCGGGCGAGACGAGTTTCCTTGGTCGGCTCGAAGCCCATGCGCAAAAACTGGTCCGCGTCACGCCGGTCGATGCGCCGGCGGGTCATGATCCAGCGGCGGTCGTCATGCGCCTCACGATCGACGCCGCGCGCGGCGACATTGCCGCGGCTCAAAACGATATCGTCGATCTGCCGGACGCCGCAAAATCGCTCGCCACCGACTGGGTCAAAAAAGCGCAAGCGCGCGACTTAGCCATCGGCGCAAGCCGGCAGATCGCGACCACGGCGCTTGCGGCGCTCAGCAAACCGGCTGCGCAATGATCCGCGTCGTTCTCTTTCTCATCGTAACAGGCTTGCTGGCGCTCGGCGTCGCCTGGATCGCCGACCGGCCGGGCGATGTCGTAATCACCTGGCAAGGCCTACGCATCGAAACCTCGCTCATGGTTTTGGGCGCGGCGGTGCTTGCCGCCATGGCGGTTCTGGCTTTGCTCTTTAGCCTCCTGCGCGCCATCGTCACCTCACCGCTCACGTTGAAGAGACATTTGCGCCATCGTCGCGGCGTGCGCGCCTACGACGCGATTTCGAGCGGCCTCATCGCGGTCGGCGCCGGCGATATCGCGGCAGCCCGCAAGCATGCGGCCGCGGTCAACCGCCTCGCACCGCACGAGCCGCTCGCGCTGCACTTAAGCGCGCAATCGGCGCAGCTTGCCGGCGATCGCGAGGCGGCTGACCGCGCCTTTCGCGCCATGGCGAGCCGCACCGATACCAAGACGCTCGGGCTGCACGGCTTATTCGTCGAGGCACGGCGCCGTAACGATTTACCGAGCGCGCGCGCTTATGCGGAAGAGGCAGTGCGCAGCGCGCCCGCGCTTGGCTGGGCCAGCCGCGCGGTGCTGGAATTCCGCAGCGCCGCAGGCGACTGGGCAGGTGCGCTTGCACTCCTCGAACGCCACATGGCGGCGACACTCGACAAAGCCATCTATCGCCGCCACCGCGCGGTGCTGCTCACGGCGCGGGCGCATGCGCTGGAGGACTCCGACCGCGACAGCGCCAAAACATTCGCGCTCGAAGCGACAAAGCTGGCGCCCGATTTGGTGCCGGCGGCGGCGCTGTCCGCACGCCTGCTCGCCGAAACCGGCCAGCTGCGCAAAGCGGCCCGCGTCATCGACAAGGCCTGGCGCGCCAATCCGCATCCCGAACTGGCTTTAGCCTATAGCGAGCTCCGCTCCGGCGATTCCGCGCGTGACCGGCTTAAACGGATCGAAGCGCTGGCGAAGAAAGTGCCGGGACACATCGAGAGCGCGCTGGCGGTCGCCCGCGCCGCGCTCAATGCGCAGGAGTTCGCCAAGGCGCGGGCCGCGATCGCGCCCTATCTGCAAGCGCCGACCAGGCGCATCGCGGAACTGATGGCCGAGCTCGAGCGCGCCGAGAAGAACGACGAAGGCCGGGCCCGCGAGTGGCTCGCGCGCGCGCTCCATGCCGCGCCCGATCCGATCTGGACCGCCGACGGCCATGTGTCCGATCGCTGGCTGCCGGCGTCGCCGGCGAGCGGCCGGCTCGACGCTTTCGAATGGCGCGTGCCGCTCTCGGCGCTATCGGGCGCGCCGGTGATCGAGCCCGAACCTCAGGCCGTTGTATCAGCCGTGGCGCCGGTCGAAATCGCGGCCACGCCGCAAACTGGCGGCGAGCCCGTCCCGCCTGCCACGGCGGGAGGCGCCCCGGCACAAAATCCGGTCGGACCGCAGCAGGCGAAATCCGAGCCCAAACCGACGCCGATCATTCCGCTCCTTCACGCGCCCGACGATCCGGGGCCCGAGGTCGTCGATGAGAGCGACGCGCCGGTCGAGTCCGACGGCGGCTGGCGCAAGCTCCTCGGCTAAAGCGGCTGATCCCGGCGCAGGCTGGCTTGTCGTTTCAGTACGTCTTATGCATTATAGGATATGCATTATAGTGCATGAGGTTTCTTTTGACCGCGCGGACCGCAAAGCCCCGTCAAAAACTCATCGCCGTGGGCTCAAGCGCGGCCGCTGCGGCCTTCCTCGGCGCCATCGGGCGGGAAATACGCCGCCACCGCGCCAAGCGCGGCATGACGCGGCGGCAATTGGCGCGAGCGTCCGCAACCTCCGAGCGCTATCTGGCGCAGATCGAAAGCGGCGCCGGCAATCCCTCGGCCGGCGTGTTGCACGCCATCGCCCAGGCACTCGATCTTCCCATCGCCGCCTTGCTGCCGGAGAGAGGGGCGCACGGCACCATCCTCGATCTCCTCGCGAAGGTGCCGGAAGGAGAATTGCCGGAACTTACCAGACTGATCGCGGCGCGGGCCGTACCGCCGGATCGCGCCGATCGGGCGCGGCGCATTGCGCTGGTCGGCTTGCGAGGCGCCGGCAAGTCGACGCTCGGGCGCATGCTGGCGCAACGTCTCGGCTGGCCCTTCATCGAACTCGACCGTGTCGTCGAGGAAGATTACGGCGCCAGCATTCCCGACCTGATCGAGATGGCGGGCCTGGCGACATTCCGCCGTCACGAGAGGAGCGCGCTCGAACGCATCGTTGCCGCGCACGAGTCGGCCGTCATCACCACCGCCGGTGGCATCGTTTCGGTCCCCGAAACCTACGCGCTGTTGCTCCGCCGCAGCCATACGATTTGGCTCAAAGCGCTGCCGCAGGAGCATATGAGCCGGGTCATGGCGCAGGGCGATTTCCGCCCGATGGCGCAGACCCGCGAGTCCGGCGCCACCGGCGCGATGGCCGATCTCGTCGCGATCCTGGAAGCGCGCAGCGCGGATTACGCCCGCGCCGAAGCCAAGGTCGATACCTCCGGCGCGAGTGTGGAAGAGAGTTTTGCAGCGCTATTGCGTGCCGTCACGCCTTGGCTGGGACGCCACGGAGAGACACCGTGACGCGTGCCGACCAAGGCTTTCTCGATCTTGCGCCGCTGCGGCTCGAATACCGCATGATCGGGCCGCGCCCCGATGCGGCGCCGACCATCGTGATGCTGCATGAGGGCTTGGGCTGCGTCGGCTTGTGGGGTTCGTTTCCCGACCGGATCGCCGCGGCGACCGGCGCCGGCGTCTTGGTTTATTCGCGCGCCGGCTATGGCCAGTCGAGCCCCGGGACATTGCCGCGCTCGATCTCCTTCCTGCACGAGGAAGCCTGCGAAGTGCTGCCGCGCGTGCTCGACGCCGTCGGCTTTCAACGCGGGTTCCTGCTCGGCCACAGCGACGGCGCCTCGATTGCCGCCATTTATGCCGGCTCGGTGCAGGACCACCGCGTGCGCGGGCTGGTGCTGATCGCGCCGCATTTCTTCACCGAGGCGAGCGGACTCGCCGAAATCCACCGCGCGCGGGAGGATTTCTACGGCGGCCTATTGCGCGAGAAACTCAAGCGCTGGCACGCCGATGTCGATGGCGCGTTTCGCTCCTGGAACGAGCCGTGGCTTCATCCCGATTTCCGCAAATGGGATATCACCGAAGCGCTCGGCTATATCCGCGTGCCGATTCTCGTCATGCAGGGGCAAGACGATCAATACGGCACGCTCAAACAAGTCGAAACGGCGCAACAGGAATGCTTCTGTCCGGTCGAGACCGCGGTGCTGCCGGGCGTCCGTCATGTGCCGCATCGCGAGGCCCCCGAACTCACCCTCGAACGCGTCGCCGATTTCATCAACCGGCTGCTGCGCGAGCATCATGAGGGCGACCCGTCCGGCGGAGCCGGGTTGTCGCATCATGAATTATAATGCATATAATCAGGGCACATCATAATACCGCCGTGCCAGCTCCGGCTGGCAAGGTCGCACAGGGTGGAAAATCGAGGCGCCGATATGGGCGACGCGGACCAGGCCACGCTGGCAGCAGGCAACGGCAAAGCGCGGATCGATTTCCAGACCGCGCCCGCGCGCTATCGGCATTGGAAGCTCACGATCGACGGCGACATCGCAACGCTCCTGCTCGACGTCGACGAGAAGGGCGCGATGTTTGGAGGCTACGAGCTGAAGCTCAATTCCTACGATCTCGGCGTCGATATCGAGCTCGCCGACGCGCTTGAGCGGCTGCGCTTCGAGCATCCGCAGGTGCGCGCGCTGGTGCTGCGTTCGGCAAAGCCGCGGGTGTTTTGCGCGGGCGCCAATATCCGGATGCTGGCCGGCGCCAGTCATGCGCATAAGGTCAATTTCTGCAAATTTACCAACGAGACCCGCAACGGCATCGAGGATTTGAGCGCGCATTCCGGGCTCAAATCGATCTGCGCCATCAACGGCACCGCCGCCGGCGGCGGCTATGAACTCGCGCTCGCCACCGATTACATCATCCTGGTCGACGACGGCACGGCGGCGGTGTCGCTGCCGGAATTGCCGCTGCTTGCGGTGCTGCCCGGCACCGGCGGCCTCACCCGCGTCTCCGACAAGCGCAAAGTGCGCCGCGACCATGCCGACGTGTTCTGCACCACCGAAGAAGGCGTCAAAGGCAAGCGCGCGGTCGAATGGCGGCTGGTCGACACAGCGGTGCCCGGCTCGAAATTCGACGAGACCGTCGCCGCGCGCGCCAAGGCGTTCGCGGCGCAATCCCACCGCGGCGGCGAAGGCCCGGGCGTTGCGCTCACACCGCTGCAGCGAACCTTCGCTGCGGACGGTGTCGAATATGGCGCGGTATCGGTCGAATTTCAGCGCGCGGCGCGGATCGCGACCGTGACTTTGCGCGGCCCTGTTGTGCCGCCGCCGGCTTCAGCCGAAGCCATGCTGGCGCTCGGCGCGGAGTTTTGGCCGCTCCAACTGGCGCGCGAGCTCGACGACGCCATCCTCAATATCCGGCTCAACGAACTTGAGGTCGCGGCGATCGTGTTCAAATCGTCCGGCGACCCGGACCGCGTCCTCGCCTACGATCGTTTCCTCGACGCCCATAAGGATCGCTGGCTCGCGCGAGAAATCCGGCACTTATGGAAGCGCGTACTCAAGCGCGTCGATCTCACCTCGCGCTCGCTGGTCACGCTGATCGATCAGGGTTCGTGCTTTGCCGGCTCGCTCGCCGAACTGCCGTTCGCAAGCGACCGGTCGTATATGCTTGCCCCCACCCGTCCCTCCCCCGCAAGCGGGGGAGGGTTAGGGTGGGGGCACGACAACAAACCACCGGCAACGCTTGCGCTCGACGACGTCAATTTCGGCGCTTATCCGATGGCGAACGGGCTCAACCGGCTCGCCTGCCGCTTTCTCGCCGATCCGGCCGATCTCGATGCGGCAAAGGCCGAGCGCGGCAAAATGCTCGACGCCGAACGCGCGCAACAGCTCGGCCTCGTCACCTTCGCGCTCGACGACATCGACTGGGACGACGAAGTGCGTGTCTTCCTCGAAGAGCGCGCGAGCTTTTCGCCGGACGCACTCACCGGGCTGGAAGCCAATCTGCGCTTCGCCGGACCGGAAACCATGGAATCGAAAATCTTCGCGCGTCTGACCGCCTGGCAGAACTGGATTTTTCAGCGCCCCAATGCCATCGGCGATGAAGGCGCGCTCAAGCGCTACGGCACCGGCCAGAAGCCGGTGTTCGATACGCGGAGAGTGTGAGTTTGTTCTCCCTCCCCCTTGTGGCGAGGGGAAAAGAGATGAGGAGCCGGCCATGAACATCGACAACGTCGATTACACCACCAAGATCCCGAACAACGTTAATCTCGCCGAGGACCGCCAAGTGCTGCGCGCGCTGGAAAGCTGGCATCCGGGCTATATCGACTGGTGGATGGATATGGGCCCGGAGGGCTTTCAGGATGCGCTGGTTTATCTGCGCACCGCGGTTTCGGTCGATCCAAAGGGCTGGGCCAAGTTCGATTACGTAAAGATGCCGGACTATCGCTGGGGTATCCTGTTGGCGCCGCGGGAGGATAACCGCAAGATCCCCTTCGGCCGCCATTACGGCGAGCCGGCCTGGCAGGAAGTGCCGGGTGAATATCGTGCCATGCTGCGGCGTCTCGTCGTTATCCAGGGCGACACCGAACCGGCATCCGTCGAGCAGCAACGCCACTTAGGAAGAACGGCCCCTTCGCTCTACGACATGCGCAACGTATTTCAGGTCAATGTCGAGGAAGGCCGCCATCTCTGGGCGATGGTCTATATCCTACAGAAATATTTCGGCCGCGACGGCCGCGAGGAAGCCGCCGAGCTCCTGCAGCGCCGCTCCGGCTCAGCCGACAAGCCGCGCATGCTCGGCGCCTTCAACGAGGCGACGCCGGACTGGCTGTCGTTCCACATGTTCACCTTCTTCACTGATCGTGACGGCAAGATGCAGCTCGAAAGCCTGGCGCAATCCGGCTTCGATCCGCTGTCGCGCACCTGCCGCTTCATGCTCACCGAGGAAGCGCATCACATGTTTGTCGGCGAGACCGGCGTCGGACGCACCATTCAGCGCACCTGCGAGGCGATGAAAGCGGCCGGCATCGAAGATCCCGGCGCCGTCGAGAAAATCCGCGCGCTCGGCGTCATCGATCTGCCGACCATCCAGAAGAAACTCAATCTGCATTATACGCTGTCACTCGATCTATTCGGCTCGGAAGTCTCGACCAATGCCGCCAACACCTTCACCGCCGGACTCAAGGGCCGGTTCCAGGAGATCAAGATCGAGGACGATCACCGGCTCGAAAACGCGGTCTATCCAGTGCTGAAATTGGTCGACGGCGAGATCAAGCGCATCGACGAGCCGGCGCTGACCGCGATCAATATGCGGCTGCGCGACGATTACACCGCCGATTGCCAGCGCGGTCTCGACCGCTGGAACAAGATCATCGATCGCACCGGCGTGACGTTCAAACTCGAACTGCCGCATGTCGGCTTCCACCGCCAGATCGGCGAGTTCAAGAACGTCAAAATCTCGCCCACCGGCAAATTGCTCGACGAAACGGCCTGGAACCGCGGCAAGAATGCCTGGCTGCCGTCGGCGGACGATGGCGACTATATCGCCAGCCTGATGCAACGCGTCGTCGAACCCGGGCAATTCGCCAGCTGGATCGCGCCGCCGCGCGTCGGCATCGACAACAAACCCGGCGATTTCGAATATGTGAAGATCGCGGCGTAAGCGTCATTCCCGGGCCGGCCGGAGCCCGGAATGCCGATCAGATATCCAGCGGCCCATCGCGCAGCCGCGCCAGATCGAAGCGATCGACCTCGCGCAGCAACTCGACGAAGGCCGCTGCACCCTGCGCCAGCGCCGCTTCGCCCTTTGCTGCCGCCGCAAGCGTGGCGTCGCCAACCGCACCGGTCGGATTGAGATCCTGCGTCATCCAGGCAAAGCCCGCCGGCCGATAGGCGCCGAGCCATCTGAAGTCGCGCGACATCGCCACGGTCTGCGAGATCGCCTTGGGCGCTTTGTCCATGCGCACCGTGTCAGGCTTGGCCGCGAGCATCAGCGAGGTCTCGATGTCGCCGCCATGGACGCCGTGCTTCTTCTCCTCGGCGGTGAAAGTGCCTTCCGGATAACCGAAGCGATGCCAGCCGACGGTGACGGCGAGCATGCCAAGCCGCGCGCGCAGGTCGCGCGCCACCAATTCCATCGCCGCGACATTGCCGCCGTGGCTGGTGACGAACACCAGCTTGCGCAGGCCCGCCCGCGCCAGACTGTCGCCAAGCTCGGTCCAGGCCGCGATCGCGGTCGCAGCCGAAAACGTCAATGTGCCGGGATAGGCAAGGTGCTCCGCCGATACGCCGATGCGTTGCACCGGCAGGAAGGTCACCGGCAGACCATCGGGCAGCAAGGCGTGAACCCGCTGCAAATAGGCTTCCGCAATGAAGGTGTCGACGCCGAGCGGCAGATGCGGGCCATGCTGCTCGACGGCCGCGAGCGGCAGCACGGCGATCCACCGCCCGGTTTCGGCGCCGGCGATGTCCTGCCAGCTCATCTCCATCCAGTCGCGCTTGGGCAGTATCGTCACTCGCCAATCCTTCCTTCGTCTCCTATTCTCGCGTCACTGATGCAAAGGAGCAACTGATGTCGTTGGCAGGGTTTTTCGGTGTGGTCCTAGCGGGACTTGCTGTGGCGGCCGGTGCCGCGAGCGGTCCGGCGACCGCCCAATCTGCAGATAAGGCTGCTCTCGACAAGGTCGCGTTCGGCACCAATTGGGTGGCCGAGGCCGAGCATGGCGGCTTCTACCAGGCGCTCGCCGACGGCACCTACCGCAAATATGGCCTCGACGTGAGCATCGTGCCGGGTGGGCCGCAGGTGAACAATCGCCTCCTGCTATTGGTCGGCAAGCTCGACTTTTTCCTCAGCGCCAACACGCTCGAAGGCTTCGACGCGGTGGCGCAGAACGTGCCGACCATCGAGGTCGCGGCGCTGTTTCAGAAGGACCCGCAAGTCATCATCGCGCATCCCGATCAGGGCATCGACGATCTGGAGGACTTGAAGAAGCTCACCCTGTTCGTGTCCCAGGAAGGCATGGCGAGCTATTACCAATGGCTCAAGGCCGATTTCGGCTTCACCGATTCGCGGGTCAAGCCGTATACGTTCAATCCGCAGCCGTTCCTCGCCGATAAGAAGAGCGCCATGCAGGGCTATGTGACGTCGGAGCCCTTCGCCATCGAGAAAGCGGCAAAGTTCAAACCCAAAGTCTTCCTGCTCGCCGATCAAGGCTTCGACGCTTATTCGACCTTGATCGAGACGCGCCGCGAGCTGGTCGACAAGAAGCCCGATCTGGTGCAGCGCTTTGTCGATGCCTCGATCATCGGCTGGTACAATTATCTCTATGGCGACAATTCCGCCGCCAATACGCTGATCAAGAAACAAAATCCGGAGATGACCGACGATCTTCTGGCCTATTCGGTCGCCGCGATGAAGCAATACGGCATCGTCGATTCCGGAGATGCGATAAAGCTCGGCATCGGCGCCATGAGCGACGCGCGGATCAAGGATTTCTTCGACAAAATGGTGCGCTCGGGGGTCGCCAAGCCAAGCCTCGATTATCGCAAAGCCTACACCTTGCAATTCGTCGACAAGAAGGTCGGGCTTAATCTGCGGCCGAAGTGATGCCGCTTGCCGTCATCGTCCGCGACGGCGGATGATCCAGTATCCACCGGCATCCGAGACAATCTGCAGCGGCAATGATTCTTTTATCTCTTGTCGCTAGTCAATTATCCGGCGCCGGCAACAGCAGGCCTTCGATCAGCTCCGTTGCAGCAGCGGACGAAGCTCGCGGACATCTTTCAGTTGCTCAATCGCATACACTTTCTCCACGAGCGCCGTACACGTCGCTGAGCCTAGCACCGGGGTGATCAGGTCGCGCGCTTTCGTGATGACTTCGTCGCGGCTCATGGGATTCTCCGCGCTGCCGCGCACCGCATCGTTGCGTTCGCTGAAATGGCTTCCATCGTTCAGCGTGATCTCAACCACGGCTACCCGCTTGGGCAACAAGCGCTCGAGCTCTTCCTCGGCAACGACCTGCACTTTGGCACGCACACGCAGAACTGCCGGATCCTGCATGCGAGCGGTGTCGTGTGCCGCACGAAAGGATACCGTTCCGTCGAGCAACAGCACTGCCACGAGATACTGCAGACAAAGATCCGGGCTCTGGCTGTTGTCCACTTTCGGCGCTGCGCTGGTCGACAGATGGATGACCACTTGGCTTATCTGACCAACATCGAACGGATGCTGGCGCCGAATATTGATCAAGGCATCGAGCGGTGACTGGACCGGGCCGCCGGTCGACCATTTTTTGATGTTGGTATCGGACACTTCAAATCGCTCACCAAGCCCCTCGACGAGCCCGGCCGGATCGGCCTGCGGAGCGTAGGATGCGAAGAAATTGTCCCGGCCTGAAAAAACGTCGCCAACGCCGGTGAATCCCGACTGCATGAGCAGTGCGGCCGTTACGCCATTGCGTGCGCCCATCGAGCCGAACACGAAGGCTTTCTCCATATGCGCAGTATCGCGTTGCCATATGGCGAAGCCGGCCCCCGCCTGCTGCGAGGCATAGTCGAGCAGCCAACGCATCTGCTGGGCGTCTAGATTTGCCACACAGCCGGCGGCCGCCGAGGCCCCAAACGTTCCCACCACGTTGTGGGTATCGCGCAACACGGTGGCACCGAGAACCGTTTTCATCGCGCGCATGCCGATGTCATAACCAAGCGTTACCGCTCGCATAAAATGCGTGCCGTCGATGCCAAGCAGTTCACCTATTGCCAGCGCGGCCGGCACGACGGCGCAGCCTGGATGGGCGCCTCCAGCGTCATAATTGTCATCGGTCTCGTCGGCCTGAGCGAGCGCGCCGTTGACGATGGCGGCTTCGATCGGCCCGCTCAAAATATCGGAGGCCACGATCGTCGCAATCTTCGCGCCACCCACAGCGCGGGCAAATTGCAGCGCCTGACGTCCGGGCGGCAACTCGGAGCCCGAAATCATGGCTGCCAGAGTGTCGAGGATATGACTCTTTGACTCTTCCACGATCGCCGGCGGAAGGGCGCGCTTGCCGGCCTCACTCATATAATGGCTGAGCCTATCCATAATCGGGCCGATACCCGCGTCGGCCGCCGATGCACTGCACGGAAGCGCCGATGCAAGCGCAACTCCGGCGCCGCCAACCAGCAGACTTCGCCGTGTCGGCCTCGCGCTGCGGCCTGGGGTCGGCAATGTCGGCCTTTGACCGGATGAATCGATCAGCTTACCCATGACTTCTCCACATTGTGTGCGTGCGGCAACCGATTCTTACGATGGACCGGAATTTTACGCGGCGGCAAGGACTGGCGCCACGCCAAGGTGGGTCTACTTGCACGGTTAAAGGTCTAACTATTTATATACGGCGAACATTGATCCGAACGGATATACCCTGGGCACTGACGGCGGGCGTGATATAGGCGGCGTGAGATACGCGACATGACATAGGCGACACGTGAAGCGCTCATAGCGGCAATACGCGACAGCGCCAGTCCTAAGAGCGTCGCAAAAATACCTGAGAGGACATACCATGACAGAACAAGCCAACAACAACACTGTTTTCACCTCCGGCAACGAGACGCGCCCGCGCATCGCTTTCCTGCTCGGCGACTGTACGGGCATCGGACCGGAGTTGGTCGCCAAAATTCTGGCCGAGGGCAAAATGGCCGAACACGCGCGCTTGGTGGTGGTCGGCGACGCCCGTGTTCTGAACCGAGGCGTGCGCGACGCCAAGGTCGATTTTAAATGGAACCGCGTCGGGAGTGTCTCGGCAATCGATTGGTATAACGGCATCGTACCGGTTATCGACTTGAATAACATTGATCCGATCAAATTTCCGCAAGGGGTTAGCTCGTCGGAATCCGGCAAGCTCACCGGCGACACGCTCGCTTATGCCATAGGCCTGGCTCAAAGGGACGAGGTTGACGGCATTACCTTCGCGCCACTCAACAAGCGGGCGCTCTATGACGGCGGATGGAAATTCCGTGACGAACACCAAATGTTCGCGCATCTCTTGGGGCACAATGGCCATTTTAGTGAAATGAACGTGTTAGACGGCCAGTGGATGACACGCGTGACTTCGCATGTCTCGCTCCGTCAGGCGGTCGACCAGATCACACCCCAACGCATTGAGGACTCCTTGAAACTGGCCGATTGGGCCATGAAGGCAGCCGGTATCGAGAAACCGCGTATCGCGGTCGCCGCGCTCAACCCGCATAATGGCGAGAACGGACTGTTCGGCACGGAGGAGATCGAAATCATCCGTCCGACGGTCGAGAAAATGGCGGCGCAAGGCATCGACTGCAAAGGCCCCTTCGCCTCGGACACAGTCTACATCAAGGCGTTCGAGGGCGCCTATGACAGCGTGCTTTCGATGTATCACGATCAGGGTCAGATCGCGACCAAGCTCAGGGGCTTTAATCGTGGCGTTACAATCACGGCCGGGCTACGCACCGTCTTCACCACCCCGGCTCATGGGACGGCCTTCGATATTGTGGGCAAAGGCGTTGCAAATACCGGCGCTACTGAAAACGCGATCATGCTTGCGGTGAAAATGGCCGGTCGGCGTCGCGCCGAACCAAATCCTGCGGCCTGAAACCTAATCGGCGCGTCCGGACCGACGTCACGGAGATCAGGGCATTTGATTGACGAAATAGCCCGGGGCGATACCCCCGGGCTTTTCGCGAACCGGAGCCCGCGCACTCCAGAGTCTTAGGCCCGCTTGCCGTGCTTTAGCTGCGGGAGTCGATGGCGTATTCGCCGTGGCTGCGGTCGAATTGATTCGATACGCTTCCGGTCACCGGGCCACCGTTCGGATACTGCTCCACGACCTGGGAGGCCTGCGACTGTTGACGATCCAGCTTCTGCGCAAAGGCCGGTGTCGCGAGCAGCGCGACGCCGAGAGCCGACAAAAGCAACTTCGTTTTGAACGTATTCATTGGATTTCTCCTGGTTGGTATTGATCCGCACCTCGTGATGGTGCACAGCCGTTGGCTGCAGCACCAACATAAGCCCGCGACTCGGCGGCACCATTAAATTGGCGTTCAGAAAACTAAATTCGAATTTATGCGGGGCACCTGGCGAACAGCACCGCCGCGGTAGCGGACCAACTCGTCGCCGGCTGCTGTTTCTTCAGTTGAAGCCAATGCCGGACACTAACAAATAATTTAATAACTCTGGCGACTGTTTTCATAGCGCCTCGGGCGTCGCGGTTTTATCTACCAGACGGAAGATGGCGCACTCGCCTATCGGCCGATGGAAAACCCTATGGTGTTGGACCACGATGGATCAGAGCACAATTCCCGCGTAGATTGGGAAGCATACGGCCGGGACATCGCGTCTTTGGTAACGGCCGGCCCCGAAATAGTCGCGCTGGCGCCCAGGAGCGAGTCGATGGCTACATTGCTCCTCATCGAGGATGATAAGGAGACGGCCGACGAGATCACGGCCGAGTTCGGCGATCACGGCTTTACAGTCGACTGGGCTGCAAACGGCATCGAAGGGTTGGACAAGGGGCGATCGAGTGGAGCAGATGCCATCATCGTCGATCGCCTGCTGCCGGGAATGGACGGTCTCACTATCATCGAGGCCTTGCGGCGAGAGGGTATCCGCACGCCGGTCCTGGTCTTAAGCGCGCTTGGCGCGGTGGACGACCGGGTCCGCGGATTGCGCGCCGGCGGAGACGACTATCTGACCAAACCGTTCGCGACGGTCGAGCTTGTGGCGCGGGTTGAGGCGCTCTTGCGCCGGCCGGCGGAAAGCCGCGACACGATGCTGCGGGTCGGACCGCTCGAGCTCGATCTCATTGAGCGTTCCGCCAAGCGTGGGAACCGCACGATAGATCTGTTGCCGCGCGAATTCCGCCTGCTCGAATATATGATGCGTCGTAAAGATCAGATGCTGACCCGCGCCATGTTGCTGGAAGAAGTGTGGAACTACAAGTTCGTTCCCCAGACCAACCTCATCGACGTTCACATGGGAAGGCTGCGCCGCAAGGTGGACGAGCCGGACGAACTGCCCATGATCCACAATGTGCGCGGCCTGGGATTCATCCTCCGTGCACCTGCCTGATTTCGTCCGCACCACTACGTTTCGCTGGACGCTCGCCATCGCCAGCGCGTTCGTGCTTTGCAGCTTGGTGCTGTTCGGCTTTGTCTATTGGGAAACAGCCGCCTACATGACATCCACGTTCGATGATCTGATCGTCGGAGAGCTGAATATCATTGCGGCCGACAGCCCTTCACAGCGGCTGGAGCATATAAAGAACCGATTGCGCGACGATCCGCGTCGCGTCAGGATTGCCGGCCTGTTCGGCGCCGACGGCCACCGCATCGCTGGCAATATAGAGAGCCTGCCGCCCGGCCTGACGCCGGGCATACAGACCAACGCAGTGGTTGTTAGGGATGATGACCGCGGCCGTGAGACCGAGAAAGTGCGGCTCGTGACCGACACGTTATCGGGCGGCGAGATTCTCGTGATCGGCCGGAACGTCGAGGATATTGCCGAGATTGCCGACATTGTCCGGCGAGCCCTCGCGCTGGGGCTATTGCCGGCATTCGCTTTGGCGATTGTCATCGGGTTGGCGTTGAGCTGGCGCGCTCAGCAACGGCTCACGGAGGTCAACCGGAGAATCCAACGTATCGTCGCGGGGGACTTGCGCGCGCGCCTGCCAACCCGTGACAGCGACGATCCGTTTGATCAGCTCGCCGTCAGCGTCAACCGGATGCTGGACGAAATTGAAGCCCTTATCCAGGAGATTGCCGGCATCGGCGACAACATCGCCCACGACTTGCGCACGCCGCTGACCCGGGTGCGGTTACGCCTTGAGCGTGGGCGCGAGCGCGCCGAATCGATGGAGGAATTGCGAAAGGTCGCCGATCAGGCAATCGCCGGTCTCGATCAATCGTTGACCATCATCACCGCGCTCTTGCGCATTGCCGAGATCGAACATAGCCGCCGCCTCGAGGGATTTGGCGATGTCCGGCTCGCCACTGTGGTTCGCGAGGTTGCCGATCTCTACGACCCGATCGCCGAGGACAAAGGGGTCACCCTTCGGGTCGAAGCCGCGAACGATCTAACGGTGCGTGGCGATCGCGATCTTCTTTTCGAGGCAGTCGCTAATCTGGTCGACAATGCCATCAAATTCACCCCTGCGGGCGGCGGCGTGGAGCTCGCCCTCTTACAACGCGGCGGCGA
Source organism: Hyphomicrobiales bacterium (assembly GCA_003164375.1). Taxonomy (GTDB): domain Bacteria; phylum Pseudomonadota; class Alphaproteobacteria; order Rhizobiales; family Xanthobacteraceae; genus BOG-931. The sequence continues at coordinate 33,507 of PLTE01000206.1, forward strand.
GAGCGTTATCCGCGTCAGCGACACTGGTCCCGGCATCCCGGAGATCGAGCGGGAAGCGGTCATCAAGCGTTTCTTTCGCTCGGACAAAAGTCGGCGTACCGAGGGGCTGGGTCTCGGCCTGAGTTTGGTCGCTGCGATTGTCAAATTGCATGGCTTCCGCTTTGCGATCGCGGGCGGCCCGGGTTGCACGGTGGAGATTGCCTGCCCGCAAGCGCGTTAAGAACGGAAGTGTCCGCTTCGGCGTGACGCGCGCTGAGATACCGACGCCGCCAGCGATTCCTCGTTTTCAGGCTGGCTTCCGCGACAGCGCCGGTGCGAGATCAGCCGGCGCCTCGCTCGAAACCGCCACGCTTGCGGCCGATGCGGGGCGGTTGGGACTGGTGGCAGCCCATAGCTGCGCGTCGAACTCGCCGTCCCACTTTGCCACGACGACGGCGGCGACGGCGTTACCGATCATGTTCACGACCGAGCGGCCCTGCGACATAAAGCGGTCAACGCTCAGGAGCAGCGCCAGTCCTTCGACAGGCAATCCGCTCGCGATCACGGTGGCTGCCAGTGCGGCAAAGGCGCCGCCGGTGACGCCAGCCGCGCCTTTTGAAGTGAAGAGCATCAAAACCAGCAGGCTAACCTGCTGCCAGAAGTCGAGATGAATGCCGTAGACTTGGGCGATGAACAAAAGGCTCATCGGCAGCGTGATCGCGACACCGTCGAGATTGAATGAATATCCTGTTGGAATGACGATACCGACGGCGGTGCCGGAAACCCCCGACTTCTCTAACTTCTCGATCATGCCGGGAATCGCGACCTCGGAGGACGAGGTCGTGACCACCATGAGCATTTCCTCCTTAAGGCGGCGGATCAGGTCGAAAAGGCGGAAGCCGGAAATTCGGCAGATCAGGCCGAAGACGACCAAGACCATGAACGCCAGCGTAAGCCATGCTGTCATGACGAACATGCCCAGCACGTAGAGTGTATGGACGCCGAAGCGACCGACGCTGAATGCCATGGCGCCGAAGGCGCCGATCGGGGCGGCGAGCACAATGATGTTAACGACGCCGAATACCAAATTGCAGCATTGACTAAGCGCGTTCCGGATCGGCGCACCCTTGTCGCCGGCTTTAATCAGCGCGGCTCCTACGAGGAGGCCGATGATGACAACCTGCAGCACGTTGTCGTGAACAAATGCACCGAAAAAATTGTCCGGCACGACGCCCATGATGAAGTCTGGCAGAGACTGCGCTTTGCTGTTCTGGTAGGCGGCCGCACTCGCAGCCTGGCTGGCCGAAGGACGCTGCACCGCAGAGCCAAAATCCACCAGATTGCCAACAAGCGTGCCGAGCAGCAGCCCGATCGTTGAAACGACTTCGAAGTAGATTATGGTTTTAAGCCCGAGGCGTCCCACTTGGCGCAGATCGCCGACCTGAGCGACGCCGCTCGCTATCACCAGGAAAATCAGCGGCGGAATACTCAGTTTTATGAGAGCAATGAACGCATCGGCGCATGGTTTGAGAGCGATACCGACGGAAGGCCATAGCGCGCCAATGGCCACACCCGCGGCGGCACCGACCAAAACGAGAAACCAAAGTTGGCGCCAAAACGGCTTGGATTTGACGCCGACGGCAACGGTGCTCGCATTCATCGCGGCGCTCACATGTGGCCGTCTTTGACATATTTCCGGAGATTGTGGGTGCCGACGTCGGCGGCGTAGATGGTGCCCTTATCGTCCGCCGCGATGCCTGATGCCGATGTCCCCCATATGACTTTATCCAGATCGCCGGGATCGGGAATGAAGGCCTTGAGCGNNTTCACCACTTCTCATCGAAACACGGCGTTTCGACTGGCGTCAATGGCACCCTATCCTCCGAGGCCAGCCGAATCGAGTCGCTTCTTACGTTTCATAATGCCTTCGCGGCCCAACGCCGTCTGGTCGAAGAACAACCGGGAAACTGTTCCTCGTCCAAGCCAGCTCGTCAGTACTGAAAACCTTCCGGTATGATTAAAGACAGGGTGCCTTCTTTACGCACTCGTATTTCCTCAAGTTGTTTGCGCCGACGTCTCCGGCGTAGATATTGCCCTGGTCATCTTCCGCGATGCCCGACGCCGATGTTCCGGTATCCGTCATCTTGCCCAGATCGGTCGGATCGGGAATGAAGGCCTTGAGCGAACCGTCGTTGGCGTTGCCGATCATGATGCCTCGAAACTCTCCCTTCTTCGCCGTCGGATCGGGGAAGGAGACGCCCGCATAGAGGGTATCGTCTTTGCCAACGAAGACCGAGCTCGGTTGGCCGAATTGCGTCCACGCGGCGATGAAGTTTCCGTCCTGGTCGAAAACCTGGATCCGTTTGTTTTTGCGATCGGCGACGTAGACGTGGTTTTGCGAGCCGCCGATAAAAATGTCGTGGGGTTCGTCGAAATTGCCGGGCTCCGGACCGAGGTGGCCCCATTCTTTGATGTATTTGCCGTCCTTGGCAAACTTTACGATGCGGGCCGAGTTGTGCGCGTTGGGAGAATGGCCGTCCGAAACAAAGATGTCGCCGTTCGGCGCGATCGCGACGCCGGTCGGCCGATCGAACGTATCGTGACCATTGCCGGCGACGCCCTCCTTGCCGAGCGTCATCAATACCTTGCCGGTCGGGCTGAGCTTGAGGACCTCCTGGCCCATCACCACGCCGTCTGAATTCTTGGCCGACATGCCGAGGACCGCCGGCTGATCGTTCACGTCGCTAGTCCATAGATTGCCGTCGCCATCGATAGTAAACGCATGCGGATAGGCAAACATTCCGGCGCCGAAGCTCGTCAGCAGCTTTCCTGACGGATCAAATTCCAGGATCGGCGGATTGGCGGCTCCGCGCTCGATGCAGGTCGCACTGCCCGCAGGCACGACGTTGAAACAGCGATTGAAAACCCAGATGTTGCCGGAGCGGTCGATACTCACCCTGATGACTTCGCCCCAATGCCCCCCATTCATGCTGGTGGGCAGTGTCGGCCAGCCTTCGACGAGGTGATATGGATTGGGAAGGTCGCTTGGCTTCGGGTATTGAGTCTGCTGGGCCTGCGCCAACACGCCGAACGCCAACGCGCCAAACGCGCACACACTCAGCGTAAAAATAAATTTACCGATGTGCGGCATCCCGGACCCTCCACTGTCAAACGCACTTTATTTTAAGCAAGCCATAATGGTGTCGCAGCAAGGTGGCAAGAGCCGGGCTTTTCACGGCCACGGCAGCGGCCATCGATCAACTCCGTTGTAGCAGCCGACGAAGCTCGCGGACATCTTGCAATTGCTCCGGCGCAACGGCGATCACTTGATGACACGAAGCGGCCATGGTCTGTTGCGCGACGAACTCCGCCGGAACTTTTCCTGCAATGTGTTATTTTGTGCTGGCGGAATGTCCTGATCTTCGGCGCGGGAGCGAAACCGGACGACGCCAGTTCACTGGCCGGGATCGATACTAGAATCCGGCCGATATCCAGCGGAGTGAGAAAATTCGCACGAACCGAACCGCGGCTGTCGCGACTGGAGCGGCCATGTTGCTGCTTACTGTCGTGGCCCTGGCGCAGTCCCCCGAGGACGAGAGCAATTGCCTGGGCAGCAACAATGCGACCAAGGACGAAATCATCGCCGGCTGCACGGGTAGGATCAAGTTTGGCGGTCTCAGTGGGCAGGAATTGGCCGGCGCCTATCTTAACCGCGGCATCGCCTACGGCTTGAAGAGCCAGCCTGACTTGGCCATCCAAGATCTCGATCAAGTCCTGAAGCTAACGCCCAATGACGCCACGGCAGTGGAAGAGCGCGGCGCGGCATATTTCAGCAAGGGCGACTTCGCTCATGCGCTCGCCGATTTCGATCATTTGATCATTCTCAATCCCAATGAGTTCCAGGCTTATAACAATCGCGGCACTATCTATTATGCCCTCGGCCAATGGGCCAAGGCGGTTGCCGATTTCACAGTCGCCATCGAGCTCAACCGCAGCGTCGCTCTGATCTATTATTCGCGGGGCTTCGCGTTTGACAAACTCGGCCAGCACGACCGGGCCATGGCCGATTACGCCGAGGCAGTTCGCCTCGATCCATCCTTAAAACGCCGGCACTAGGCACCCTAAACCGTGGCCGGATTCCGTCCGCTGTTGAGACTCATCGCCAGCACGCGCGCGACATGCATTGCCGCGCGCCCGGTGCCGTCATGGATTTGATGTCGGCAGGACGTACCGTCGGCTACGATGAGCGCGTCGTCGGGCGCTTTGCGCAGGGCGGGAAGCAGCGATAATTCGCCCATCGCCCGTGACACTTCAATGGTGTCGGCATGGTAGCCGAAGGAGCCTGCCATGCCGCAGCAGCTCGATTCGATGGTTTCGACTGCGAGATCGGGGATCAGTTTCAGCGTCGTTTCGACCGCCGTCATGGTATCGAACGATTTCTGATGGCAATGGCCGTGGAGCAGCGCTCGCTGCTTCATCGGCGCGAGATCAAGAGCGAGCTTTCCAGCCTTAGCCTCGCGCGCCAGAAATTCCTCGAACAACAGCGCGCTGCCGGCAACCCGATGCGCGGTGTCGCTTCTCACCAATGATGGGATTTCGTCGCGGAAGCTGAACAGACAACTCGGCTCAAGCCCGATCACCGGCACGCCCCGTTCGACGTAGGGCGCAAGCGCGGCAAGCGTGCGTGCGGCCTCGTGGCGGGCCTCGTCGATTTTGCCGATGGACAGGAAGGTGCGCCCGCAGCATAGCGGGTGTCCACCGCCGCTTGGCGTTGCAAAACCGACGCGATAGCCGGCCGCAGTCAGGACGGCGGCCGCGGCATCGATGTTTTCGCGCTCGAAGTACCGATTGAATGTATCGGCGAACAGAACGACTTCGCCTTTTTCGCCGCCACCATGCGCAGCGCCGGCTTCGTCGAAACTATCCGAGCGCCATTTCGGCAGGCTCCGCCCCGCGCTAAATCCGGCCATCGCTTCCGACAGTTTCGCCGCGCCGGGAACAACATCGCGCAGATTGAAGAGCCAATGCAGCCGCGCCGCGTAAGGCGCGTAATGCGGCAGATAACCGACGATGCAATCGTGTAGCGACAGGCCGTGCTTTTCCGCACGCGCCCGTAGCACTTCGATCTTCATTCGCGCCATGTCGACGCCGGTCGGGCATTCGCGTCGGCACGCCTTGCACGAGACGCAGAGTTTCAACGTCTCCGCCATGTCGTCGGAGGTCAGCGCGTCCGGCCCGAGTTGGCCGGTAATAGCGAGCCGCAGTGTATTGGCGCGGCCGCGGGTGACGTCGCGCTCGTCGTGCGTGACGCGATAGCTCGGGCACATCACGCCGCCTTTGAGCGCACGGCAGGCGCCGTTGTTGTTGCACATTTCGACCGCGCCCTGGAAACCGCCGCCCGAGCCAGAATAGGCCGACCAATCGAGCGCGGTTGCGATCTCGTCGCCATGGTAATCGGGGCCGTAGCGAAAATTGCTTCGGTCATCGAATTTCGGCGCGCGCACGATCTTGCCGGGATTGAAAAGTCCCTGCGGATCGAACCGATCCTTCACTTCTTCGAAAGCGTGGACCAATTCCGCGCCGAACATTTTTTCGTGAAATTCGGAGCGCACGATGCCGTCGCCGTGCTCGCCGGAATGCGAGCCTTTGTATTCGCGCACCATGGCGAAGGCTTCCTCGGCAATGGCGCGCATGGCGCGCACGTCCTTGTCGAGCCGAAGGTTCAGCACCGGGCGCACATGCAGGCAGCCGACGGCGGCGTGGGCATACCAGGTGCCGCGCGTACCGTTCTTCTCGAAGATTTCGGAGAGCCGAGCGGTGTAGTCGGCGAGGTGCCCGAGCGGCACGGCACAATCTTCGACAAAGGAAATCGGTTTACCCGCCTCCTTCATCGACATCATGATGTTCAGCCCCGCGGTGCGCACCTCGTTGATGGCCGTCTGCAGCTTCGGATCGGGCACTTCGACCACGCCGCCCCATTTGGCGCCGCTGTTGTTCCACGACAGTCCGAGATCGCCCATCAGCTCGCCGAGCGATTTGAGCCGGCGCAAGTTCTCCGCCCAATCGTCCTCGGCGAATTCGACGAACAGGATCGCCTCGGGATCGCCGCGCAGGAACGCATCGATGGTTGGCTTGAACATCGCGATGTCGCGGGCAAGCCCGAGCATGGTGCGGTCGATCAGCTCGACGGCGATCGGACCGAGTGCGACGATGTGCTGCGCCGCCGCCATCGCTTCGTGAAAGCTGCCGAAATGACAGGCGCCGACGGCGCGCCGGCCCAGGAGCGGCGACAGTTTCAGCTCGATCGCGGTCGAAAACGCCAGCGTTCCTTCGGAGCCGACCAGCAGATGCGCGAGATTGATGTCGTTCCTGCCGGGCAAGATGGCGTCGAGATTGTAGCCGCCGACGCGGCGCTGCACTTTCGGAAAACGTCGCGCGATCTCGGCTTGTTCGCGCGCCACGATGGCGAAGAGATCGCGGGTGAGCGCCTCCGGCACCTTGGTCTTGGCATCGTCCAAAGCACCGAAATGCGCGCGGCTGCCGTCGGCCAGCACGGCGTCGATGGCGATAATGTTCTCGCGCGTATTGCCGTAGCGCAGCGAGCGTGCGCCGCAGGAATTGTTGCCGACCATGCCGCCGATGGTGGCGCGCGAAGCGGTCGAGATATCGACCGGAAACCACAGACCCGAAGGTTTCAGCGCACGGTTGAGCTCGTCGAGCACGATGCCCGGCTCGACCACGCAGCGCTTCGCTGCGGCATCGAACGCGACGACGCGGTTGAGATGCTGCGAACAATCGACGATCAGTGTTTGGTTGACGGTCTGGCCGGCTTGCGAGGTGCCGCCGCCGCGCGGCGTCACCGCCACGCCTTCGGCGCGGCAAATCCCGATCGCCCGATCGGCTTCCTCGATCGTGCGCGGCGTTACCACGCCCAGCGGGGTAACCTGGTAATGGGATGCGTCGGTGGCATAGCGCCCACGCGTGAACGCGTCGAAACGCACCTCGCCCACCTGTTCCGCCTTGAGGCGGCGTTCGAGCGGACTATGGTTCCTTGGCATCACCCGCACTGGCACGTCATTCTCCACGCCTCAATTTGACGCGATATCAACACCATATGATTCGCGGCAAATAGACTTGACCGGCAAATTGACTTGACCGGAATGTCGCATTCGCTATTCAACGCCACAAGCCGCGCGCATCCTCGGGCCTGCGCCGCCGGGCAAGTCAATCGGTCCGAAGGAGTTTCGATAATGCCGCAGAATGCTTCGCGCGCCGCCGGGCGTCACTTCCTGCAAATCCCGGGGCCGACGCCGCTGCCGGACCGCGTATTGCGGGCAATGGACACCCCCATCATCGACCATCGCGGCCCGGAATTTTCCAAGCTCGCCAAGCGCTGCCTCGACGGCATCAAGACTATCTTCAAGACCAGCAATCCGGTCATCATCTACACCGCGACCGGCACTGGCGCGTGGGAAGCGGCCTTGGTCAATACGCTGTCGCCCGGCGACCGCGTGCTGATGGTGGAAACCGGCCAGTTCGCGACGCAATGGAAGACCATGGCGCAAAAGCTCGGGCTGAAGCCGGAATTCATTCCCGGCGATTGGCGCACCGGCGTCGATGCCGCCGTGATCGAAGAGCATCTGCGCAAGGACAAGGCGCATGAGATCAAGGCGGTCTGCGTGCTGCACAACGAGACCGCAACCGGCTGCCTGTCGCCGATCGAGCCGATCCGCAAAGCCATCAATGCCGCCGGCCATCCGGCGCTGTTGATGGTCGACACCATTTCCTCGCTCGCTTCGACCGACTACCGCCACGACGAGTGGGGCGTCGACGTCACCGTCGGCGGCGCGCAGAAGGGCCTGATGCTGCCGCCCGGCATGTCGTTCAATGCCATCAGCGACAAGGCGCTGGCGGCGTCGAAGGCTTCGAAGCTGCCGAAATCGTTCTGGTCGTGGGACGACATGCTGACCATGAACAAAGTCGGCTTCTTCCCCTACACGCCGGCAACCCAGATGCTGCAAGGGCTAGCGGTGTCGATCGACATGCTGCACGAGGAAGGCCTCGACAACGTGTTCGCGCGCCACGCGAGGCTCGCCGAAGCCACCCGCCGCGCCGTGCGCGGCTGGGGGCTCGAAATCCTGTGCCGCGATGCGAAATATTATTCGCCGACCATCACCGCGGTGCTGCTGCCGGACGGCCACGACGCCGACGCCTTCCGCGGGCTCGCGCTCGATACTTTCAACATCGCCTATGGCGCGAGCTTCGGCCCGTACAACAAGAAATATTTCCGCATCGGCCATCTCGGCGACATCAATGACGGCACGCTGGTCGGCGCCTTGGCAATCACCGAGATGGGGCTCGCGCTTTCCGGCATTCCGCACAAGAAGGGCGGCGTACAAGCGGCGATGGATTACATCGTGTCGGCGCATTCGGCCGGCGCGCGGGCAGCGGCGGAGTAAGCCGTCGCCGCACGACGGATCACGTCAGCGGCACCGCCGCGACGTGATCCTTGAACGCCTTGCGCGCCGAGATCGCCGCATACCAGCGCTCGAAATTCCTCAGCGGCGGCCGGTCGGGCGCCAGCTGCCGATAGCGGTAGGCCATGACACCAACCGGAATGTCGCCGTAGGAAAAATCGTTGCCGGCGAGATAGGCGGTCTTGCCGAGCTGATCGTCGACCATGACCATAGCGGCCGTCGTGTTCTTTTTGCCGGCCTCGATCGCCGCATGATCGCGTTTTTCCGGCGCGGTGCGGATCAGGCCCCAAAATACTGGCGTGATCGCCGGCCCCGCGACCGAAAGCTGCCAATCCATCCATTTGCCGGCGTTGGCACGGATGCGCAGGTCCTCAGGCTCCAGCACACGCGACTGATGCTTGGCGGCGAGATAGCGCACGATGGTATTGGATTCCCACAACAGGTAGCCGTCCTCCTCTTCGAGAGTCGGCACCAGCCCGTTCGGGTTCATGGCGAGATAGGCCGCTTCGCGGTTCTTGCCGAAGGCGCCGCCGACATCGATGCGTTCATGCGGCAGGCCGATCTCGCCGACCGCCCACATCACTTTCTGCACATTCGACGACGTATTGCGGCCCCAGATTTTGATCATTGTTTTTCCTCCCGCGATTCCCATTTCGTCATGGCCGGACTTGTTCCGGCCATCCACGTCTTCGCGCCGGTAGATTTAAAGACGTGGATGCCCGGCACAAGGCCGGGCATGACGGTTGAGTAAACGCAACACAAATCAATCGATGCGGCGGGCTTCCTCGGGCAGCATGATCGGAATGCCGTCGCGGATCGGATAGGCAAGCTTGGCCGCGCGCGAGATCAGCTCCTGCTTTTCGGCATCGTATTCGAGCGGGCATTTGGTCAGCGGACAGACCAGGATTTCCAGAAGTTTCGGATCGACACCGTCGGCGGGACGGTCGGCTACGGGCGTGGACATCGAAAGAGCTCCGCTTTGACTAGCGTATCTATAGCATCGTCGTCATTGCGAGCGAAGCGAAGCAATCCAGCGCCTCACGCGCCACCCGGATTGCTTCGTCGCTTCGCTCCTCGCAATGACGACGTTCATTGCAACGGTGTTTCGCCCGACGTCTTGCTCTTGGCAAGCTCGATCTCGGTGACGGCGATCAGGATTTCGGCGCGGGTCTTGAGATCCGGCGCTTCCAGCATGGCCTGCTTCTCGGCGGGGTCGTAGGGCGACATCATCGCCAGCGCGTTGACCAAGGCCTCATTGGGGGCGCTCTCGATGCCCTCCCAATCGGCCTTGAGGTTGTTGGCCTTGAGAAACGCCGTCAGCGCCCGCAACAGCGCCTTGCGATCGACTTCGTCCTCGCCCTTGCGAGCGGTGAAATCGTCGATGAAGGGCTGATAGGTCACACGGCACTGCCGGTAGGGCGTCGCGACGGCGAGTTCCTCCTCGATGCGGTAGCGCGCGATGCCGGTGAGCTGGATGAGGTAGCGGCCGTCGCCGCTCTCGGAAAATTGGGTCATCCGACCGACGCAGCCGACGTGAAAAAGATGCGGCTTGCTCTGATCCGGACCCGGATGCGTGGGATCGGGCTGGATCATGCCGATCAAGCGCTGCGGCGAGCGCAACACGTCGTCGGTCATCGCCAGATAACGCGGCTCGAAGATGTTGAGCGGCATCTGGCCGCGCGGCAGCAGCAAAGCGCCGGGCAGCGGAAATACCGGAAGCACGGCCGGCAAATCGTCCGGCCCCTTGTAGTTGGTGTTGATCGGCATGCCGCACTCCACTCCGCGACGGCACCGAAAATTGCGTTAAGAGAACAGGATCGAAGACAGCCGCCTGCGGCCCTCGATGGTGGCTTCGTCGGTCGGGCCCCAGGCATCGAACAATTGCACGAGCTGTTTGCGCGCGCCGTCATCGTTCCATTTGCGGTCGCGCTTGACGATCGAGATCAGCTGCTCGAGCGCGTCGAGGCGGCGGCCCTTGCCGTTGAGCGCCAGCGCCAGATCGAAGCGCGCCTGATGATCGGCCGGATTGGCGGCGACCTTTTGCTCGAGCTCGGCGAGCGGCCCCAGCGCCTTTGCTTGCTCGGCAAGCTCGAGCGCGGCGCGCGCGGCCGCGATCGCTGAATCGTTGCGCTTTGCTTCCGGCACCATGGCGAGCGTCTGTTTCGCCTGGTCGAGCGCGCCGCTCTCGACATAACAGCGCACCAAACCGCCGAGCGCCGGCAGGTTGGCGCTGTCCTCGGCGAGCAGCTGCGCATAAAGGTCGGCGGCGCCCGCGGCATCGCCCTCGGCGAGCGCCAAGTCGGCGGCTTTGAGCAAATCCTTGGCCTCACCACCGATGCTGCCCTTGGTGAGCCGCTCCAGGAACGCCACGACCTGGGCCTCGGGCAGCGCTCCCATGAAACCGTCGGCCGGC
>PLTE01000206.1:44393-45104 GCA_003164375.1 Hyphomicrobiales bacterium
AGAAATCGACCAGCACCGGCTGGCGCTTGGATTCCTCGATGACGTCCTTGACGAAAGTCTGCGTCGTCGTGTCCTTGACCGGCACGTCCGCCGTGATGGTTGAAGCTTCTTGCAACATGTTTTCCCTGCCCAATGCCTAGGCGGTAACGCTCCGGATCACGTGTTCCGACCCAATTTCCGGCTTCTGCCCGACCGACCGGAGCCTGCCCTGTTTCGTGTGACTAAATGGGAAGAAAACGGGGGAAATGCAATCGGGCTGTTCCAGGCCGGCATCAGGGCGGTCGTTTCAAGGATTCGCGCCGGATACCGCCTCGATCCGCGGCGGATGGCCGGTGGATTGCAGGAATTTGACCAGCCCCTCCCGCGAGATCGTCGTCGTGCCGGTATTCACCAGCGGATGAAAGTTGAGCACCGGATGCGCCATCATGGCGGTATCGAGCACCACGGTCACCCGATGCGCGGTATCGTTGATGACGGCAAACGGGGTCACCGAGCCCGGCTCGACGCCAAGCAGTTCGCGCATCAGCTCGGCGGAACCGAACGAAAATCGCCCCGTGGCGCCCAGGAGCCGGTGCAGTGCCCGCAGCTCGATCACGGCCTCCTCGCCCGTCACCACGAGGTAGGGCACACCCTTCTTGTCGCGCAAAAACAGGTTCTTGGTATGGCCGCCGGGGATGGTTCCGCGCAGCGCGCGGCCTTCCTCGACCGTAA
>PLTE01000432.1 GCA_003164375.1 Hyphomicrobiales bacterium
GCGTGCTCCATAACCGCCGTCATTGCGAGCGCAAGCGAAGCAATCCATCGCCACAAAGCAAAGCATGAATTGCTTCGTCGCTTGCGCTCCTCGCAATGACGGGCAATATGCGCCCCTGTTGCAGCAGAGGGGCAATCCATGTCGGAAATCTCAGAAGCGATCGAAAAAGCGCACGAGGGCGAACACGGCGAGGGCTTCAACAGACGCATCGCGCTCGTGATCGCGATCCTGGCGCTGTTTTTGTCGCTGTCGGAAACCCTGGGCAAAGGCGCACAGACCGAAGTCACCACCAAGAATATCGAGGCGTCCGACCTGTGGGCGTTCTTCCAGGCCAAGGACATCCGCCGCACCGTGGTGAGCGTCGCGGCTGATCAGACCGGCTTACTGGCCGCCGGCATCACCGATCCGGCCGCCAAAGCCGCGCTCGACAAGCAGATCGAGACCTGGCGCCAGACCGCCGAGCGCTACGAATCCGATCCCAAGGCAGGCAACGGCCGCAAGCAACTGGAGGAGAAAGCCAGAGTCGCGGAGGAAGAGCGCGACGACTCGACGGCGAAGTACCATCATTACGAACTGGCTTCGGCGGCGTTCCAGATCGGCATCGTGCTGGCTTCGGCAGCCGTGATCACCGGGATGGTGGTGCTGGTGTGGCTCGGCGGCGCGCTCGGCCTCGTCGGGCTCGGCCTGATGTTGCTCGGGCTCTACGCGCCGCACGCGGTGCCGTTCATCGCGACGCTGTAGTTTGTTTCGTCATTGCGAGCGACGCGAAGCAATCCAGACGGCGGTGCCGAGCTGGATTGCTTCGTCGCTTCGCTCCTCGCAATGACGACTAAAAATTGATCGCGCGCTTGGCCACCGCGAGCGCCGCTTCCTTGATCGCTTCGGTCAGCGTCGGATGGGCGTGGCAGGTGCGGGCGATGTCTTCGGACGAGGCGCCGAATTCCATGGCGACGGCGGCCTCGCCGATCATGTTGCCGGCGTCGGGACCGAGAATGTGCACGCCAAGCACGCGATCGGTCTTGGCGTCGGCTAGGATTTTGACAAAGCCGTCGGTGGTCAGGTTCACCTTGGCGCGGGCATTGGCGGTGAAAGGAAATTTCCCGACGTTATAGGCGATGCCGGCCGCTTTGAGCTCCTCCTCGGTTTTGCCGACGGAAGCGATCTCGGGATAGGTGTAAACGACATTCGGGATGACGTCGTAATTCACGTGGCCGGCCTGGCCGGCGAGAATTTCGGCGACAGCGACGCCCTCCTCCTCGGCCTTGTGCGCCAGCATCGGCCCGGCAATGACGTCGCCGATGGCGTAAATGCCGGGCACGTTGGTCTGGAAATGCGGATCGACGACGACGCGGCCGCGATTGTCTTTTTTCACGCCCGCGTCTTCCAAGCCGAGCCCTTCGGTGTAGGGCACGCGCCCGATCGCGACCAGAACGATGTCGGCTTCCAGCGTCTCCGCCGCGCCGCCGGTCGCCGGCTCGACCTTGACCTTGAGCGTCTTGCCCGAACTGTCGACCACGGTGACTTTCGACGACAGCTTGAATGCCAACCCCTGCTTCTGCAGCATGCGATGGAATTGCTTGCCGACTTCGCCGTCGATGCCGGGCAAAATGTGATCGAGGAACTCGACGATCGTCACCTCGGCGCCGAGGCGGCGCCACACCGAGCCGAGCTCGAGCCCGATGATGCCGGCGCCGACGATCAGAAGTTTTTGCGGCACCTTGGACAATTCGAGCGCGCCGGTCGAGGACACCACGCGTTTCTCGTCGATGTCGATGCCGGGCAATCGTGCAACATCCGAGCCGGTGGCGATAACGACGGCTTTGGTCTCCAGCACCTGGGTCTTGCCGTCGGCGGCTTTGACTTCGACCTTGCCGGGAGCTGCGATGCGGCCCGAGCCCAAGAAGGTCTCGATCTTGTTTTTCTTGAACAGATAATCGACGCCCTTGACGTTGCCGTCGACGCCCTGCCGCTTGTATTTAAGGAGCTGCGCGAGATCGACCGCGGGCTTGCCGACCTTGATCCCCATGTCGCCGAATTTGTCCGTCGCCTCTTCGTAAAGCTCCGACGCATGAAGCATCGCCTTCGAGGGGATGCAGCCGATATTGAGGCAGGTGCCGCCGAAGGTGGCGCGCTTCTCGATAACGGCGGTCTTCATGCCGAGCTGCGCCGCGCGAATGGCGCAGACATAACCGCCGGGACCGCTACCGATAACGATGAGATCGTAGGACATGACGCAGACACCTCCTCTGCGTCATGCCCGGCCTTGTGCCGGGCATCCACGTCTTTCATTCTTTTTAGGAAGCAAGACGTGGATGGCCGGGACCAGCCCGGCCATGACGGAATGAGAAATTACAAATCCAGTACCAGCCGCGCCGGCTCCTCCAGCGATTCTTTCACCCGCACCAGAAACGTCACTGCCTCGCGGCCGTCGACGATGCGGTGGTCGTAGGACAAAGCCAGATACATCATCGGCCGCACTTCGACCTTGCCGGCAACAACCATCGGCCGGTCCTGGATCTTGTGCATGCC
>PLTE01000286.1 GCA_003164375.1 Hyphomicrobiales bacterium
ACGTAGTACACCTCGGACAGCTTAGTCTTCGGATCGAAGCGGATGACACCGCTTCTGCCGGCGAACACGCCCCATGTGTACCAGATCGAACCATCGACAGGATTTGGCATCACGGCATAGGTGCCCGAACCGGCGACCCGCATATCTTTGTTGGGATCGGTCGGTTTGCCCGGCTCGGTGTAATCGTCGAGCTTGCCGTTGCCATCGGTGTCGAGCACGAACGGCGCCCAGCCTTGCGCCTTTTCGGCGTCGCCAGTTTCATCAAACACTTTGGTATCGAGCCAGCCGGCCACCGGCCCGCCACCACTCGTCCATAGCGTGTTGTCCTTGTCGAAACCGAATTGCAGGTGATGGGTGCCGTAGCAGGTATCGACGAAGGTGAACTTCTGCGTTTTCGGATCGAATACCGCCAATTGACGTTCATTGGTGTCGAGCGGAAAAGCTTTGGCGTAAGGATTGTCCGAGCCCTTCTTGCAGAACGCCGGCGTGCCGGGGGCGTGATTGGTTCCCGTCATCCAGACCCGGCCTTTGGCGTCGATCATGTCATTATGATTGTCGAATTTCGTGTCCCAAATCTGTTCCATGCCCCAATAGGCCGAAGCCGCCGTCGGCTTTTGGATGGCGGCGTGTCCGGGACCGAAAGCTTCCGGCACATCGGCGCCCTCCGGCGGCGTGATATAGCTGACCTTCGCGGTCTTCGGATCGAGCACCGGCAAGTGGTCGGTCGCATATTCCGTCGAGCCGAACAGCGGGCCGTAACCATTGATCGTCGGATTGCGCTTGTCGGACGAGATCAGGTCGTGGAGATATTGCTTCTCGTTGCCCCAATCCCAGGTCGTGATCACGATATTGCGCTCGATGCCCTGCGGCCGTGGCGGCTTGGCGAAAGGCAACTCGCCCTTGGCGACGCGGTCGGTCCAGTCGCCGAAATATTTGAACGGCACGCCGCCGAATTTTCCGGCCAGCACATTCACCATCAGTGGCGACGCTTGTCCGGATTGGACTCGCCGTTCCCAGGCTTCTTCGCCGCTTTTGAATTGCCCTAACGCCGCGGGCACGGTCCGCGTTGCCAATTGCCCGAGCTGATGGCAGCCGACGCAGGCCTGATTTTTGATCGCGGTCAGCCAGTCGACCTGCGTGAGATTTTCCGGAATATCGCCCTTGCCGCCAAACTGATCTTTGTCCGGGATCTTCAACATCGAAAACCAGTAGATCGCCGGATAATATTGCGCCGCGGTGGCGTCGCTCGGCGCCACAACGGCGGTGAGATTGACGCGCTTGCCTGGCACGGCCTCGACCTTGGGCGAATCGATGAGGCCATAGCCGCGCACCCAAAGCTGATATTTGGCCTTCGGCAGATCGGGCAGGACATAGCGGCCTTGATCGTCCGTCACGACGATCTTGGCGTAACGAGTGGACAAATCGCGCGTTTCCGCGATCACCCAGACGCCGGCTTCCGGCCCCTTNNGGCCCGGTGACCACGCCGCCGATGTCATCGTTGTCGATATTCACCGTGTTTTGCGTGACGGCGCTTTGGGCATTAAGCCGCACCGGGGCCGCAACCCAGAATGCGACGATAGCAATCGTCGCGACGAGGCAGAATGGTGCCCTGTTCATACGTTCCTCCCAGACGCTGCGGGGCTCGGCGATTTCGCCGCCCCGACGTTGTTTTTCGATGACAGGAAATCTGCCTTACTGGCTGCCTACCCGCAAGCGGAAATGACGCCGCAAACACCCGCGCGCCGGCATAGGGAGCAAAACGTGTGACGATCAGTTCGATGCCGGACCCGCGGCATTCGACAATTTGTCGAACAGGCCGGCGATATCGTTGCGGATCGTCGCGAGCTTCGAAAAATCCTCGGTCACCGACGAGACGCGCTTCTCGAGGTCCTGCTTGGCCTCGTTGAAGATCTTGACGCGCGCGGCGAGGTCGCCCTGCTCGTCGACCTCGATGCGCTCGATTTTGGCGACCAGCCGGTCGCGGATATCCGTAATTTGCGCAACGAGATCGGTGACGCCGCCGTCCTTGGCCTCAAGCGGACCGAGCCTCGACTGCAAGTCCCCGAGCTGCGTGCGCAACTCGCCGAAATGAACCATCGTGCGCTCGATCTTACCGAACTGGGCCTGCGTCGCCTTGATGAATTCGGCAAGATTGGCCACGCGGGCTTCGGCGTTGTCCGCCCCCTCGTCGGACACCGCGAGCCGGTCGAGGGCACGAACGAAAGTGGCGGAAAGCCCTTCGACTTCGGCGCGCAGCATCGTCAGCTTGGAAAAATGCGCGTCCAGGCTCGCCACGCCGTCGTCGAGCTTCTTTTTGTCATCGGCAAAAGACTGCACGCGTGCGGCAAGTCCGCCCGGCGACATCTGTTGCAACGCATCGATGTCTGCCGCCAAGCCGTCGCGCGCCGCGCTCAGGTCTTTGACGCGGCGGGCAATGCCGTCGTCCGCCGCGGCGTAGGGCGTAAGCCGCGTGCGCAATTCGGCATAATCTTCCTTGAGGCCCGCGAGCGTCTTCGAGGCCTGCTCGATCTCGTCGCAGCGCTCGTGGCTGCGCCGCACGAATTCCATCAGGCTATTGAGGCGAACGTCGATGGCGGTCGAGTCGTCGCCGCTCACGATCTCGGCTAGCGCGCGGTCGATATCGCTCTCGCGGCCGTCAAGCTCGACGAAAATCTGCTCGATCGCGCGCCTTTTCTCCAGCACCGGCACGAGCCGTTCGCGCAGCCGGTCCTGTTGCCCGCGCAGCGCATCGACGCGCGATTGCAGGTCGCCGATCTCGTTGCGATTTTGCTGGACTTGCGCCAGGCGTTCGGCCTCGGTGAGCCGCTGCGCCACCGCGCCGATGGCGTCTTCCGGATCGGTGCGGGCGAGATGATGCACCGCTGCATCGGCGTCGACCTGCGACGCGACCAGCGATGTGACGCCCTGGCGCACGCCGCCGAGCCGCAGCTCCAGCGCCGCGGTCGCTTGGCGCTGCCGGATCAGCGAATCGCAGAGCCATAATGCGGAGGGAATGAGCGCAAGCGGGATGAGGACGACCAGGAACCAGGCGAGCTTCTGGGTCAGCGGCTCGGCGCGGAACGCTTCGAATAATGCGGCAAAATCTTGCGCCTGGCTCACGACAATAAAGCCTATCGCGAGCACGAACAGGACCACGCAGCTACCGACGAACTTAGCCATTCAATGCTTTACCCGCTCAGCCAAAATAAGGCTTATTTGGTACGACAGGAGCGCGCCGCGCACAAGGGTGGCGCATCAACGCACGCCACGCCTATTCTGCCGATCCGTAGTAGGAACTTCAAATCCATTGGACTGGAATGGCGGCTCATGATCGGCCTGCGACACCCGGGAATCGTCTTCTGCACCATCCTGGCGATGCTGCTCTTCGTCGCCGACCGGCAGCTGGCGCGCGGCCAGGACCATCACGCCGGTGCGGGAAAAACAGCGGCGGCAAGCTGCCGGCGCGCGGCGTTCCGTGTCGTGGTCGATGTCGGCCACACCGTCGACGTGCCGGGCGCGCTGAGCGCCCGCGGTACCCCCGAATACACGTTCAATCTTCAGCTGGCGCAAGACATCAAGCAGGCCCTGGCGGACGCCGGCTTCGACAGTGCGGTCCTCCTCGTCACCGCTGCGGCGCCGCCGGAGGGTCTCGTCGAGCGGGCGCTCACCGCCAACCGCATGCCGGCCGATCTGTTCATCGCGATCCATCACGATTCCGTTCCAGACAACCTGCTGCAGACCTGGGACTACGAGGGGGAGCAAAATCATTTCAACGACGATTACCCGGGCTACGCCATCTTCATCTCCAACGACAATCACGACCGCGCCGGCAGCCTCGCGTTCGGACATCTGTTGGGCAAGGAACTGCAGGCGCGCGGCCTGCAATACACGCCGCATTACACGCTGCCGCTGATGGGGCATCGCCGCCGCGAACTGATCGACGCCGACGCCGGCGTCTACCGCTACGACGCGTTGATCGTGCTACGGCTGACGCGCATGCCGGCGGTGCTGCTCGAAGCCGGTTCGATCGTCAATCGCGCGGAAGAATTGCAATTGGCCGGTCCGGAGCGTCGCGCGCTCGAAAGCTCAGCCGTGGTTGCCGCGGTCGACGAATTTTGCGCGAGCCGTACGCGTCCGGCTGCGGCGAAGCCTGCAGCTTCGGCGCGCTAGCAAAAAGGCATTACGCCATCACGGACTGGCGGCGCCGGAAGGCGAGCGTGCCGACGATCACGAAATTCAAAACATTGACGCCCAAGCCGGTGGCGAAGGCCGGCGCGTAATAGCCGAAATAGTCGTAAAGCAGTCCGGCGAGCCAGCCGCCTGCCGCCATGCCGCAGCCGCTGCACAACAACAGCGTCGGCATGCGCCAATAGGCTTCGCTACCTGGAAACATTTCGCGCGACGCCAGCACGTTGGCGGGCACCAGACCGGAAAAGCCGAAGCCGAACAGCGCCGCGACGGTAAACAGGCCGGCTTCGTCCTGGGTGAGCAAAAACGCCGCCATGCCGACGGCCTGGCAGGCGGAGCCGGCAAGCATCGTATAAAGCCCGCCGATCCGGTCGGAGATCACGCCCCAGAGCTGCCGGCTGAAAAATGCCGCGCCGAGCAAGACCGACACCATCGCCGCGCCGTGTGCAGGACTAATGCCGAGATCGCTGCAGAACGCCACGAGATGCGCTTGCGGCATCGACATCGGAATGCAGCAGGTGAAGATCGCGCACATTTGCAGCGTGAAGACGAGATTGGGCCGCCAGCCCAGGACGGTAGCCCCCGCACGGGCTGAGATTTTCAGCGTCGCATGATGCGGCATGTCCGGCGGCGGACGGAATACGATTGCCGCGGTGGGTACGATGAGAACGAGTTCGAACACCGCGTAATACAGCATCGTGTCGCGCCAGCCGGCATAAGCGATCGCGCGTGCGAACACCGGCGGCCAAACGGTGCCCGCCAGGTAGGCGCCGCTCGAAATCAACGCCAAGGCGGAGCCGCGGCGGCGGTCGAACCAACGGCTGACATAGACATAGAAAGGCGCGTTGATGCCGCCGATGCCGATCAGGCCGATGAACAGGCCGTGGCCGATATAGAGCGGCCAGGACGGTCCCAATGACGACAACGCCAGACCGGTCGCGATCATCGCCGAGCCGAGGATGACGGTGAAACGGATGCCGAGGCGCTCGGCGACGCGGCCCATCATGATGCCGCCGAACCCCGAACCGATCCACATCAGCGCGCTGGCGAAGGCCGGGACCGAACGCTCGCCGTTGACCTCGGCGGCGATGTTTTTGAGCGCGACCACGGTGATCCACGGCGCGCCAAACGCAATCGCCATCACCACCAACACGACGCTGGCGACGACCCATGAGGTTCGCGTTTCCACCGATGCGATCGTCGAGTGCCGCATTTAACCCGCGTTCTTGGCGCGCCCGGCGCGGTTATCGACTGAGAGGTATAGCAGCGGGCGGCGATTCCCAGCACTAATTTTCTTCCGAGTGGACATCGACGCCACTAATTTTCCCCCGGACCAGCGCCGACGCCGTCGACATGGGAAGGCCGGTCGTCGGCCTCTGCGACCCGGCGTTGCAGCCGGTGTCGCTTCACGCTTCGATGCTGGGCGCCGTCAGTCGCGCGCCTGATCGCGGCAACGACAAGGGAGGGAACCGATGATCGATTCGAGCCGACGGATCGTTTTGACAACCGGTGCTGCCGCCGCGGCGGCTCGCTCGGCCACGAAACGCGCCATCGTCGCCATGCTGGTCCTGTTCGGTCTCGGCACATCTGTCGCGCTGGCCGGTGAAATTCGAATCCTCGCAGCGGTTGCGGTGCAGGATCCGCTTGATCGTCTGGCTGCGGCGTTTACGCAAGCGACCGGCCACAAGGTCGAAATTGGGTACGGGCTGACCGGTCCGATCCTGGCCGACATCAAGGCCGGAAAGCCGGTGGATGCTGTCGTGCTGCCGAAGGCCGGACGAACCGGTTTGGAAGATGCAGGCTTATTGCTATCGCATATTCCGGTTTCGGCGAGCCTGGCAGGGGTCGGCGTGCCGGCCAACGCGCCGTTGCCGGACGTCTCGTCCCTGGAAAAGTTTACAGCGCTGCTGCGCGCGGCCCCGTCGGTAGCCTATACCGACCCCAAGAGCGGCGGAGCGTTCGGGCAAAGCTTCGACCGCACGCTCGTCGAGCTCGGGCTCGCGGACGAGGTTCGCCGCAAGGCGTTGCTGGTGTCCGGCAGCCATCAGATTGTAGCGGCGGTAGCACGCGGCGAGGCCGCGGTTGCGATCACGTTTAAGAGCGCGATCGTGACGACACCAGGTCTGAAATTCGCCGGCATCCTGCCGCCTCCGTTTGAGAACCAGGAGCCGTTTGAAGCGGGCGTGCTCAAGACCGCGACCTCGCCCGACGTCGCTAAAGCTTTCATTGACAGCCTGCTCACGCCGCAAGCGCGAGCAATCTGGGACGAGCTGGGCTTTGTGCAGACTGGCGTTCCAGCCCACTAAGCGGCCTCTAGGGCACGGATCGACGGGTCAGGTCGATGGTTATGCTGACATGACTTAGGGGCCGAACGAATTACGGCGCTTTAGCGCGAATAATTTCCATGAAGGTGAGCATGACGGCCCGGAGCATATGCATACAAACCATGTCGGTGGACTCCATGCGAGCCGCCTCTCCAGTATGCGCCGTGTCCTCTGTCCGCCCTTGTTCCGGTCGTGAAGTCGCTCTGTGCTTGCGCCGCGGTCGACAGGCCCAAGAACGCCGCCGTAATGAGTAAGATTGTCATTTTCATCAAACGCGCTCCCTTGTCTGTCTTTAGAACTACGGGCCACAGATTTAGTTCAACGGCTTTCCGCTCGGACGAGACGCGCACACCCGCGATTTGGCGAGTTTGTGTGGCTCCCCGCTTAGCCATTCAGCCGCAGCACAGCGGGTAGGGCGGATTAGATGGGGTAACG
>PLTE01000371.1 GCA_003164375.1 Hyphomicrobiales bacterium
AGCGACGACGAGGCACCACCCCTCGGTTTTCCTTTTCCTCCTCAAGTTTCGCGCTTCACGTGACGGGGTGTTTTTCAGTTCGCGCGCGCGAAAAGCGTGGCGCGAGGACGGGAGAACTCATCCACCTCTCCCCGCACGCGGGGAGAGGGAGTCGTTTACCCCGCGATAAGGAGAACTGCTGTCGTGTCAGGCACCGAGCAGAAAGTCACGAACGGCGCGTGTGAATTCCACCGGCCGATCCATATTGGCGATGTGGCCGGCGCCGGGAATTTCGACGTAGCGCGAGCCCGGAAGCTTCTCGTTGAGCTTGCGCATGGCCGGCGCGGGGCCATCCTTCTCGCCGACCAGGAACAGCGCCGGGCACTTCACCGTGGCGACGGCGGCGGCGTAATCGTGCGCGGCGAGCGCCGCGGCGCAGCCGATGAAGCCGTTAACCGGCGTGGCCCTGATCATGGCGCGCACTTTGTCGAGATACGGCGGATTTTTCGCCACCGTTTCGGCCGGAAACCAGCGCGCGATGGTCGGCTCGACCAGGGCCTCGATGCCCTGTTGTTGCGCCACCGTAATGCGGTCCTCCCATTGCTGGCTCGATTGCGGCGTCGATTGGCAGGGCGAGTCGCAGACGATGACGCTTGCCAACCGTTCGGGATGACGTTCGGCCAATCCGAGCGCGGTCGCGCCGCCCATGGACAGGCCGGCGAAATGCGCTTTGTCGATTGCCAACGCGTCGAGCAAGCCGAGCGCGTCCGCAAGCAGCGTGTCGAACGGATAGCGGCCGGACGGCGCGTCGGTGCCGCCGTGGCCGCGCTGGTCGTAGCGCAGCACGCGAAAGCTGTCCTTGAGTGCCGCCGCCTGCTCGTCCCACATCGCCGTCGAGGTGGCGAGCGAATTGGAGAACACCAGCCAGGGCGCTTCGCTCCGCCCGCCGTCCGCGCCGTCGATCTGATAATTGATGGTGATGCCGTTCGCTTCGATTTTCATGGCGGCGCGTATCTCCCCGAGAAAGTGTTGCTTTTTAAAATTTCCAACCGATGACGTGGTCGAGTGAATAAAGCCCGCCGCCATGAATGAAAACCCAGAACACAGCGATCGTCCACATCAGAGTATATTCGAGCCCAAGCCGGTTCCAAAAATATTTGCCGATGCGCCAGCGTTCGATATTGGTGACCGAGAGAAAGACCAGAACCACGGCGGCGACCGGGCGCGTGAACAATCCGAGCGCCAAGAGCGGTCCGCCGACGAGCTGGGTGATCGAGATCGCCCGAGCCCAGAATTTCCCGGGGCGGTAGCCGGAGTCGTCGAGATGTTTTGCCAGTACGGTCAAATTAAGGGCCTGCGCACCGGTGTTGGGAAACAATCCGAAGGTGTTGCGCAGCCCATGCGGGATGAGCGCAAGCCCGACCGCGATGCGCAGGAGCGCATCGGCGAACGGCGCGAGTGTTTGCAACAAGGGAGGCAATTGCGGGATCAATGCGCCATCAGCACGGGCAGCTTCGCGTTGGCAAGAACGTAGCGTGTGGTACCGCCGAAGATCATCTGACGCAGGCGGCTTTGCGTATAGGCGCCTTTGACGATGAGGTCGCAGCCGAGTTCATCCGCTTTAGCGAGAAGGACCTCACCGGCACTGCGTTTCCCGGGCTTGATTGTCAGGGTCTCGGCGGCCATGCCGTTCAGCTTGAGCGAATGGGCCATTTGCTCGCCGCTCGGTCCCGCGACCGTCGCGCCTTCGACGGTCAAAATGGTGATGCGCTCGGCGCGGCGCAAAAGCGGCATGGCATCGGCCGTGGTGCGGGCCTGTTCGGTGCTGCTGTTCCAGGCGATCAATATATTCGTGCCGAGCGACCGCGGCGAGGTGGGCGGCGCGATCAGCACCGGGCGTCCGCTCTCGAACAAGGCGGATTCCAGCGTGATCATCGACGGGCTCTGCCATTCGTCGCCCGGCCGCGCCAGCACGATCATGTCGAAGACCCGGCCGTAACTGCCGACGAAATCGTGGCCGCTCGGCGCATCGGGGAGCCAGGAGCATGACAACGACGCTTCGCCGTCGGCACCGTGCGGCGGCACGCGATGGTTCTCCATGAACGCGCGGAACAGCATTTCCGCCTGGCGCACCATTTCCGCGTCGTTCTCCTTGACCGCGACCATGGTGAGCCCGCTGTCGGGATCCATGGCGACGAGGTCGGCGACGGCCGGGCGCAGCGGAAAGCCCTCGATGCAGCTGTCGAACTTCTGCGCCAGCAACAGCGCGGTGTCCAACGCCGATATCATCGCGGAGCCGTTCTCGGTCGGTACAAGAATCGTCTTCATGCGCGCGCCCCACATGCACTCGGCAGAGCCGACGGACAGCTTTTCCCCTGGAAGGCGCCCCTTGCCGGGGTCTTGGGCTTGCAATCATACTGCCGCGCCAACGCTCTGGCCGCAATATGCGGATAATCGGCTGGATAACGGGGTGCGGCGACGCCAGGGCGACCATTTGCTAAAATACCGGCGATTCGCGCTCTCCAGACTCGCGCAACGGGACGAACGCCATGGGGGACACCCCCGACATTCGGCAAATTCGATCGGCCGCCCGCATTATGCTGATTTGTCCCGATTGCGGGCAGGAAAATTCGGAATTGGCCGACCGATTGCGCGGGATGAACTCGTATTCCTGCCGCGGCAACGGTTGCGATTACAGTTTTATCCTCGGGGGCCGGCGCCAGGATATCGGCAAAGGGTTTGTCGAGGCCTGCAAGAGGTTCTACGCGGCTTTTTACACGATGCGCGGGCAGGGCGCCCGTTAGCGCTCACCATATCGTCCGCCGCTGCGGCACCGCGCCGGCTACGCCAGGATTTCAAGCGTTAGCGGCTTGAGCCGGAAATTATTGCAGGCATTGAACAGGATCGGACAATTCGAGACAGCGACGATTTGCGGCATCAGCGCGCGGAGCGTGATGTAGTCGCCTGGTTTTCCTTTAGGCGGTCTTATCTCCCACACGCCATTCTCGTCATAGGCGACGGTCATGAAGACGTTGAAGCACGCGTCGATATTAAAGCTCCAGCGGTCCATGCCGTAGCCGCGAATGGCGGCTTCTAGATTCGATTGGCAGTTCGGCGCGCCGGCACCGGACGCGCCGTAGCGCGCGACGTTCAAATGCTCGCTGCAGTAGCCGCCGCCGCAATAGTTCTCGCCCGTCAGGTCATCCTCGATCTGCCACATCTCGCGGGTACGATTTGAGTAGAGCAGATGCGGCGCGGTCAGCTTCCAGCTGAGATTCACGGCGCGGCTCGAGTGCATCGAGAGCAGCTCGCGCACGTCGGAGCGATTGAACGATATCAAGTCCGCGACCTGCTCGCCCTCGGGCTGGGCGAGCCGCAGCCGTTGGCCGGTTTCGACCTCGAAGCTGATGTTGCCGGCCGGTGCGAGAGTGACCGGAACGCCGGGCTCAAGGACCGCAGTGGCGCCACTCATGCGGG
>PLTE01000173.1 GCA_003164375.1 Hyphomicrobiales bacterium
CCAAGGCCGATGTGCGCGAGGAGCTTGATCGGCTCTCCGCGCACGTCGCGCAAGCGCAGCACCTTATCGACCAGGGCGGCCCGATCGGGCGCAGGCTCGATTTTCTCGCCCAAGAACTCAACCGCGAAGCCAACACGCNNGTTTGTGTTGTCGTCGCCTTCCGGTGCGGGCAAGACCACGCTATCGCGATTGCTGCTGCGTGCGGACCGCGGCGTCGAGCTGTCGATATCGGTGACGACCCGTCCGAAGCGTCCCGGCGAAGTCGATGGGCGCGATTACCAATTTATCGATTCCGCGCGCTTCGATGCCATGGTCAAGAAGGGTGAACTCCTGGAATGGGCCGAAGTCTTCGGCAATCGTTACGGCACGCCGCGCCGGCCGGTGCTGAAGGCGCTGCAAGCCGGTCGGGATGTTTTGTTCGATATCGACTGGCAGGGCACGCAACAGCTTCGGGAAAAAGCGCGCGACGATCTCGTCAGTGTCTTCATTCTGCCGCCGACGGTGAAGGAACTGGAGCGGCGGCTCAAACGCCGTGCGCGGGACCCTAAGCCTGTCATCGTTTCGCGCATGGCCAAGGCCGCGGGCGAAATGAGCCATTGGCCGGAATACGACTATGTCATCGTCAATAACGACAAGATTGCGGCCTTTGCCGAAGTGCGGGCAATCCTCGGGGCAGAGCGTCTCAAGCGCGAGCGACAGATCGGTCTTTCCGATTTCGTGCGCGGACTGCAGGCAGAGCTGTAATGCTGCGCCCAACTATTGAATCGTAGCTGAGCTGGAGAGGGGACCTTGCAGGCTCTAGACCGACAGCACGGTACGGCCGACGATACGGCCGGCGCGCAGATCGTCGAGCGCAGCCTGCGCTTCCTCCAACGGCCGATCACGGGTTGGTATCGGCGCAATGTTTTTCGCCCGCACAAGATCGAGCAGTTCGCGCGCCTCGGCGAGCGTTCCGGTGAGCGTGCCTTCGATCGTCATCGCCTTGATCGCGATCAGGGCGGCGGCGATGGAGAAATTGCCGCCGAGTAGTCCCGTGACAACGACCTTGCCGCCGCGGGCGAGCACCCCGGTTGTGAATTGCAGCGATTTCTCCGAGCCGACGAAATCGCAGGCCGCGAGCACGCCTCCGGTCGCTGCCATCACCGCTTTGCGGGCCTGCGGATCCGATGGGTCGAACGCCTGAGCCGCGCCGGCGGCGAGCGCAGCTTGGCGCTTCTCGGCATCGATATCGGCGACGAACGGCGCCTGCCGAAACATGGCGCGGGCAAGCGCGAGGCCCATCATGCCCACCCCACCGAGGCCGACGAGCAGCACCGCACCGCGGTCGGCCCGGCTGATAAGCCGCTTGAGCGCTGCATATGCGGTCAATCCGGAACACATCAACGGCGCGGCAAAATTTGTCGGTAACGGCGCATAATCGAGCAGATAACGCGGGTGCGGGACGAGGACATGAGATGCAAAGCCGCCATCGACGGCGATGCCGAGATGACGAGGGGCGGCACACAGATTCTCTTCGCCTGAGCAGCAGGCCGGGCAGACGCCACACCCGATCCACGGATAGATCGCGACACGGCGGCCGATGACGGCGCTGGCGGCATCATCTCCCGCGGCTTCGATTAAGCCTGCGATCTCATGCCCGAGCGTGAACGGCAAGGCGCGGTCTTTGGTGATGTCGAGCCGCTTGTCGCCGCCGAGCGCAAAATAGCCGTCCTGCAAATGCAGGTCTGAATGGCACACGCCGCAGCACTGAACGCGAACCAGAACCTCGCTGTCGCGCGGGGTAGGACAATTCGCGACGGTCTCACAAAGCGGTTGGCCGTAAGCGACCAGCGATTGGCGATGCAATTGGGTCATTGAAGTCTGGCCTCCTAAACCGCCGTCGCGGATATCATGCCCCAGGATTACGGGCTGCGGCGAGTGCCCGTGCCAGCGCGACGAATCCGCCAATCGAAATGTCCTCGGCTCGCGCAGTGGGGTCGAGGCCTGCTGTATCGAGCAAAGCCGCAGTATCGGCGCCAAGCGATCGTAGGCTTTGGCGCAGCATTTTGCGCCGCTGCCCGAACGCGGCTTGGGTTACGGTCTCCAGCAGCCTGCGGTCACACGGCATCGGCTCCGGGTGGGGCACAAGCCGTATCACCGAGGACGTCACGTTCGGCGGCGGTACGAAAGCTGAGGCATTCACGTCGAACAATATACGCGCCTCGCACCGCCACTGCGCCAGGACGGACAAGCGGCCATAAATTTTCGACCCTGACGCCGCGACAATGCGCTCGGCGACCTCGCGCTGGAACATCAGGACTGCAGAATCGAACCAGGGCGGCCAGGGCTCAATGCTGAGCCAATTGATCAGCAGAGCGGTTGCGACGTTATAAGGCAGATTGGCGACGATGCGCACCGGGCCGCCCCGAACGCGCGTTTGCGGATCGAAGCCGAGAGCGTCCGCTGCAATGATATCGAGTCGGTCCGGATAGAGGGCTGAAATATCCTGTAATGCGGCGATCGCACGTTCGTCGCGCTCAACCACAATGACGCGGGCCGCGCCGAGCGCTAGGAGCGCGCGGGTAAGGCCACCCGGTCCGGGGCCGACCTCGTACACCGTGACACCGGTGAGTGGCCCCGCCGCACGAGCAATGCGCGCAGTTAGATTGAGGTCGAATAGAAAATTCTGTCCGAGCGATTTCCTCGCGACGAGACCATGTTGGCGGATCACCTCGCGCAGTGGCGGCAGGCCGTCGGACGCGCTCGTCACGACGCGGTCGTTGAAGCGGCCACGGATGGGGGCCTCGCCACCGCTTTTGATGAAGATTCGACGAGCCGTGCCGCAAGCCGGAGAGCTGCAACCAAGCTGGTCGGGTCGGCGCCCCCGGTCCCTGCGATGTCGAATGCGGTGCCATGGTCCGGCGAGGTACGAACGAAAGGCAGCCCGAGCGTGACGTTGACGGCGTGAT
>PLTE01000233.1 GCA_003164375.1 Hyphomicrobiales bacterium
AAATTCGACAGCGGCACCGGCTGGCCGAGTTTCTGGGCGCCGCTCGACAACGCCGTCGACGAAAACACGGACCGCTCTTTCGGCATGACCCGCACCGCGGTGTCGTGTCACCGCTGCGGCGGCCATCTCGGCCACGTCTTCACCGACGGCCCGAAACCCACCGGGCTGCGCTACTGCATGAACGGCGTGGCGTTGAAATTCGCCCCGGCGCCCGCAGGATCGAGCTGAACAGACTGCGCGCCATTGTGCTTGCTCCCGCGATGCGCGAAAATGTACTGACGACCTGACGCGTCAAAACGGCGATAAAGTCGCGTTTCGGAACAAGACTCGCGGGCGGGAGGAACGCATGAATCGTTGGCAGCTGCACACGGTTATCGCCGCCGCGGTATTGGCCTGGGCTGGCGCGGTGTCGGCGCCCGCTTCCGCGCAGTCCCTTTCCAGTAAGCCGATCCGGATCATCGTTCCGTTCGCCCCGGCGGGCTCCTCGGACGTGCTCGCCCGGGTTCTCGCCGGCCCACTGCAGCAGGAGCTCAAGCAGACCGTCATTGTTGAGAACCGCGCCGGCGCCGGCACCAATATCGGCACCGGCGAGGTCGCACGCGCCGAACCCGACGGCTTGACGCTTTTGATCACCTCGAGCGCCTTCGTCGTAAACCCGGCGCTCTACAAGACCATTCCCTACGATCCAACGAAGGATTTTATCCCGATCTCCGCGCTTCCGGTCGCTCCCAATATCTTTGCGGTCAAGGCGAATAGCGCCATCAATTCGCTCGCCGACGTGATCTCGAGCGCCAAGGCCGATCCGCAGAAGCTGAATTATGCGAGCCCCGGCAATGGTACGACGCCGCAGCTGACCATGGAGCTGTTCAAGCTGAAAGCCGGCGTCAACGTCACCAATATTGCCTATAACGGCGGTGGACCCGCAACGCAGGCGTTGATGACCGGAACGGTGGATGTTCTGTCGACCGCATTGCCCGGCGCGCTGCCGCAGGTACAAGGCGGTGCCATGAAGGGTATCGCGCTGACGACCAAAGAGCGGTGGCCGGCCCTTCCCGACGTGCCGACATTCACCGAGCTTGGCTTTACCGATATCACGCTCGCCACCGAACATTTTTTCCTTGCCCCGGTGGGCACGCCGGCGGACGTCATCGAACGGCTGACCAAAGCGATGCTCGTCGTGCTGGCTCAAGATGACGTGAAACAGCGCGTGCGTCAGGTCGGCTACGAGCCGGTTTCCGGCGGTCCCGACATGGCCAAGCAATGGATCGCCAGGGATCTGCCGTTCTTCAAAGATCTGGTGAAAAACGCCAAAATCCCGCAGATCGAGTAACGCGGAGGTACCTCACGTCCCGACTTTCAGCTCCGCCACCAGTCCGCGCAGCGCCGCGACTGTGCTGAGCGCCGTGATGCGGCCGGTGCGAGGATTTTCCGAAGGTACGTTCTCGATCGACATCGAAAACCGCGCCGAGTCGGCATCGACTTCGATGCGATGGGTATTGCGCGTGANNCGACGTTGACGTTGGCGGGAAAGCCACGCGCGCCCTCGCGCGCTGAGCCGTCGAAGACTTTCAGCGGCGCCTTGAGGTCTTTCAATGAAATGCCGCGCTCGACCAGATAGGGCGCGCCGTCGAGCCCGTTCGGCGGCTTGCGGGTGATCATGATGACCGAGTGGATGGTGCCTTCGGCGGCGGCGCGCACCGCATCGAGCCCGAGCAGTGCGCCGGTCGGAACCAGGATGCGCGCACCGGTTTCTTTAGCCCTCGCCACCAGATCCCAGTTCTCCAGAAGCTGGCCGACGGAAAGCGGCATGAAAATCTTGGCCGCTTCGACCACCGACGACGCTACGGCGCGAAACAGCTGCGGCGGCAAGCATTCGACGACGATGTCGCAGGACCGGGCGAGCGCCTCGGCGGCAACAACCGGGATACGGTCGCCGACCGCCGGCAGATTGCGTCGCGCCTTGTCCTCGTCGCGCACCGCCACGGCGGCGAGAACGAGACCGGGTATGCCGGCTTCGAGTCGCCGCGCCACGCCAAGGCCTACAGCGCCGAGCCCAGCCAGCCCGACATTCAAAGCCGCTCGCGCCACCTTAAGCTTTCTCTCCACTGGCAGCCGCCCGCGCGGCCCGGTACATTCTGTCTGTATGCGCAGGCCTTGCTTCATGCAACAACTCCTGCGCTACAGGCCGGATGCCGCAGCGCATGACTGAACAAACCACGACAGAACAGAACAAGAGAACGTTCATGACCAACATCAACCTGAACGCCTTCACCACCCGTCCCGAGATCGAAGGCACGTTCGGCGTGGTCGCGACGACACATTGGATCGCCACCGCCGTCGGCATGGGCATCCTGGAAAAAGGCGGCAACGCCTTCGATGCCGCAGTCGCCACCGCATTCACGCTCCAGGTGGTCGAGCCGCATCTCAACGGTCCGGGCGGCGACGTGCCCGTCATTCTCCAAGACGTGCGACGCGGCAAGCCCGAGGTGATCTGCGGCCAGGGCGTTGCACCGGCCGGCGCGACCATTGCGTATTACCGCAGCCAAGGCCTCGATCTCGTCCCCGGCACCGGGCTGCTGGCCGCTTGCGTGCCCGGCACGTTTGAGACCTGGATGCTGCTGTTGCGCGACTACGGCACGATGCGGCTTGCCGACGTGATCGCGCCCGCCATCGGCTACGCGCAAAACGGTTATCCGCTGCTTGAGCGCACCCATGCCACTATCGGCACGGTCGCGGAACTGTTCCGCGAGCATTGGCCGAGCTCGGCTGCGGTTTATCTGCCGGACAATGCCGTGCCGGCGACCGGCACGCTGTTCACCAACAAGACGCTGGCGGCGACCTATAGCCGTATCGTCAAGGAGGCCGAAAGCGCGGGCTCCGATCGAATCGCGCAAATCGAGCGCGCGCGCCAAGCTTGGTCGAAGGGCTTTGTCGCCGAGGCCATCGACCGGTTCTGCCGCACGCAGGAGATCATGGACACCAGCGGCGAGCGTCACCATGGCGTGCTCACCGCCGACGACATGGCGCGCTGGACGCCACAAATCGAAGCGCCGCTGACCTACGATTACGGCCGCTACACCGTGTGCAAGACCGGGCCGTGGGGCCAAGGCCCGGTGACATTGCAGCAGCTCGCGCTCCTCAAAGGCTTCGATTTCGATCGCCTCGATCCGACGGATGCGGATTTTATCCATCTCGTCGTCGAAAGCTCCAAGCTCGCTTATGCCGATCGCGAAGTGTTTTATGGCGACCCCGACTTTGTCGAAGTGCCGATGGCGACGCTCTTGTCCGACGCCTACAACGCCGCGCGCCGCAAACTCATCGGCGACAAAGCCTCGCTCGAGTTGCAGCCCGGCTCGATCGAGGGCTTCGGCGCCGTGGTCAAATTGCGCCGTGCGCCCGCATCGCTGGCGGCCGGCGCCGGCGAGCCAACTGTCGGCAGTCTCGGTGCCGGCGAACCAACCGTCGGCAAGCTCGGCGCGATGCGCGGCGACACCGTGCATTTCGACATCGTCGATCAAGCCGGCAACATGATTTCGGCAACGCCGTCGGGCGGCTGGCTGCATTCCTCGCCGGTCATCCCCGAGCTCGGCTTCTGCCTTGGCACACGGGCACAAATGTTCTGGCTCGAAGAGGGTCATCCGGCGGCGCTCGCGCCCGGCAAGCGCCCGC
>PLTE01000379.1 GCA_003164375.1 Hyphomicrobiales bacterium
GGCGACTACCGGCTCGACAACATGATTATCGCCGCCGATACGCCGCGCATCTTAGCCGTGCTCGATTGGGAGCTCTCCACGCTTGGCGATCCTCTGGCGGATTTTTCCTATCACCTGATGCAGTGGCATATGCCACTCGCCGAGGCCGGCACCGGATCGCTGGTCGGGCTCGATCTAGCGGCACTCGGCATTCCGTCGCTCGAAACCTATGTCGAGGCCTATGTGGCACGCACCGGGCTCGATCCGCGGCCGCATCTGCCGGCCTATTTCGCTTATAATTTCTTCCGCCTCGCGGCCATCATGCAGGGCATCGCCGGCCGTGTGCGCGACGGCACCGCGACGAGCGCTTACGCCGCGGCCAAGGCCGATTTGGTGCGCCCGCTCGCCGCCAAAGGCTGGCAATTCGCCTGTGAGGCAAAACCATGAGAAGCTTTGCGCTTGCACTCGGCGGTGGCGGCGCGCGCGGGCTGGCGCATATTGCCGTGATCGAGGCGTTCGACGACATGGGCGTAAAGCCCACGGCCATCGCCGGCACGTCGATCGGCGCGCTGATCGGGGCGGCCTACGCGGCGGGGATGCGCGGCAAGGATATCCGCCACCACGTATTGCATGTGGCGCATAGTCCGGGCGAAACAAGACGGCGTCTGCTTGCCGCCCGCGCCGGCACGCTCGCCGACCTTTTTTCCGGCGGGTTCAGCCAGGCGACGCAGATCGACGCCGTGAAATTCTGCGCGCAGTTCCTGCCCGCCACGGTACCGGAGGATTTCTCCGCGCTCGCCATTCCGCTCATTGTGGTGGCGACCGATCTGCATCGCCGACAGGAGATCGCATTGTCGTCCGGGGCGCTTCGTCCGGCGCTCGCCGCCTCGATCGCCATTCCCGGCCTGTTCCGGCCGGTCACGATGGATGGCCGCATCCTCATCGACGGCGGCGCAACCAATCCACTGCCGTTCGATCGCCTCGCTGGACGCGCCGACATCACCGTCGCGGTCGACGTGTTCGGCGTCCCGGCGGCGGAGCGCGGCGACGTGCCGAGCGCTTGGGAAAGCGTGTTCACCACGATCCTCATCATGGGCTCGACCATCGTTGCCGCGAAGCAACGACACGCGGCACCCGATCTCGTCATCCAACCCAACGTCGCAATTTTCCGCACGCTCGATTTCTACCAGGCGAGCGCTATTCTGCGGACAGCGGAAACGGTGAAGGCCGAGGTGAAGAAAAAACTCGGCGCACTTCTTAACGACGTTCCTTGAAAAAAGCTTTCAACAACGCCGACGCTTCCGCTTCGGCCATGCCGCCATAGACTTCCGGCCGGTGATGGCAGCTCGGCGAAGCAAAAAACTTCACGCCATTGTCCACCGCGCCGCCCTTGGGATCGGGGGCGCCGTAATAAAGCCTGCGGATGCGGGCGAAGGCGACAGCGCCGGCGCACATGGCGCAGGGCTCGAGCGTGACATAAAGGTCGCAAGCCTCGAGCCGCTCGGAGCCGAGCGCTGTCGCCGCTTGGCGGATGGCGATGATTTCGGCATGCGCAGTTGGATCGCGGTCGGCGAGCGTTCGGTTGCCGGCACGCGCGACGACCTCGCGACCGCGCACAATGACGCAGCCGACCGGGACCTCGCCGCGTTCGCCGGCGGCGCGGGCTTCGGCCAAGGCCATGTCCATGAAGGTCGGCATGAAAGTTCTATTGGTTCCTGGCGAGCCACTCTGCTATCAGCCGCTAGCAGCGAGCGGAACTATGAACGGCGACGGCGAGCAGCACAAATCCGGCGAGCGTATCGCCAAAGTGATCGCCCGCGCGGGCCTTGCCTCGCGGCGCGAGGCGGAGGCATGGATCGAAGCCGGGCGGGTCACCGTCAACGGTAAGGCGATCAGCTCGCCCGCGCTTGACGTTACCGCAAACGACCGCATCACAATCGACGGCGCGCCATTGCCGGCGCGCGAGCGCACCCGGCTTTTCCTCTATCACAAACCGCGCGGGCTCCTGACGACGCGCTCCGATCCGCGCGGCCGGCCGACCATTTTTCAAAACCTGCCGCCAAGCCTGCCGCGGCTCATTAGTATCGGCCGGCTCGACTTCAACACCGAGGGCTTGCTGCTGCTCACCAATGACGGCGCGCTCGCCCGCGTGCTCGAATTGCCGGCGACCGGGTGGCTGCGGCGCTACCGCGTGCGCGCACACGGCTCGGTACCGCAAGACAGGCTCGATGCCTTGCGCAAGGGCGTCACCATCAACGGCATTCATTACGGCGCCATCGACGCCGCGATCGAGCGGGTGCAAGGCTCGAATCTGTGGCTCACTTTCGCCATCCGCGAAGGCAAGAATCGCGAAGTGCGCAATGTGATGGGCCATCTCGGGCTGACGGTGACGCGTCTGATCCGCGTCTCGTTCGGGCCATTCCAGCTCGCCGAGCTCGACTTGGGCGCGGTCGAAGAGGTGCCCACCCGCGTGCTGCGCGAGCAACTCGGCGACAAGATCGTCGCACTGTCGGAGGCCGACTTCTCCGCGCCCATCGCAACGCCCACACCCGCCACGACGCCCACTACGACGCCCACTACGACGACCGCCCCGACGCCTGCCGCGCCGTCGCCGCGAAGGCATGCAGCACCTGCGGCGCGGCCAAAACCGGCAAACGACAAATCCAAGGGCCGGAAATCCTCGGATCATGCCTGGCGCGCCCGCGAAGTCGAACGCCCGACGAAACTGTTGCGCCGCAAATTCCGCGGCAAACTTGCTGACACGCGAGGCACGACGGAGAAACGTGAGCCGCCGGGCGGGGAAAAGCGCGCGGGCCTCCTCACCGACCGCAAAGGCCGCCGCATGGTGATCGAACGCTACGGCAAGCCGCCGGTGCAGGACCCGCCACGGCAAGAGCCCCCCAAACGCGCGCGTCCCGGCCGCCGCCGCGCCTCGGATCGCGCTTTCGGCGCGCGCCCGCGGCAACCCAAAGGGCGTTAGAGCGCCATTACTTTAGCTTGAATTGATCGGCGCTCTAAGTCTTTAGTGGAGCATGATCTTTTCGGAAAATCGGTTTCCACTTTTCCGGATCATGCTCTGATGCGCGTCGTCGGCGGACGGCTGCGCGGGCGGGGGCTCGCGGGGCCGAAATCAAAAGCGATCCG
>PLTE01000192.1 GCA_003164375.1 Hyphomicrobiales bacterium
AAACAGACCGGACGACAGCGCGAGCTTGCGCCCCGACGGCAGATCGGCCGTTGCCTTGCCGACCGCCATTTGCGCGTTGCGCCCGACGATATGGACATTGACATCGGCGTCATGGAGGGCGGGCAAGCCCGTCACCGGGCGCAGCACGCAATTGGTGGCCAGCGCGTCGAGCGTCAACCCATCATCCGGGACCGGCGGACCGGAAGCTTTGAGGGTATTGAGCGGCGCATTCACCGCGATCACGACCCGCTCCACGCTGCCGCTCATCAGATGATCGATGAACCAATCGCGCACTTTGGGGACGATGAAGACCGGCCACAGCCGCTTCATGGCATCGACCGACATATGCGTGGCCGCCAGTCCCGCGGCGAGATGCAAGTCGCCGCTCGAGTAATCCGCGGTGCCGGACATCGCCACGCCCACTTCGGCATTGCCGAGATCGCCGTGACCGAGAACAAAACGCCGCTTGACCGGATCGAACTGCCCACTCAACGCGATGCGGTTCAAGATCAACGGGTCGCTCGTTGCGCCGGGTGAATTCAAAACCACAGTGCCGCCGCCGATCGAATAGGCCCATGGACCCGGCGCCTCCGCCGGCGCTTCGACCTGACCCAATAGCGTCAGCCGATTGCCGCCGGACAGAATTTGAAATGGCACCGCGAGCACGCGGCTCGCTGCGTCCCAATTGATCTTGAACTCGGCGCGGTCGATATCGATACGACTATCGGCGTCATTGGTGTCGCTGACGAAGCCGGCTTCGGCCACGATCCGGCCCACCAGCGATTGCGGGATACCGTTAGGGCCGATCTCGCCGCGCAAGCTCGCCGACAGCGGCAGATTGATTTGCAGACTGCCGTCGCCCAGCCGGGATGCCAGCAGCAGGTTATTGGCCGAGACTTGGCGCGCTTCCAGCTCGATGCTGCGATAACCGTCCCGGATCGGCTTGATCGATGCGGTCAGTCCCCATGGGCCTTCGGGATTATCCGAGCCCACCGTTACGACGACGCCGCCGCCACGCGGCCGTTCGAGGCTGAGGCTGATGTCCTGAAAGGTCCAGCGTTTGCCGGTGCGCGCGTCGTCGACGGTCAGGCTGCCGTTCTTCAGGCCGAGTTCGCGCAAGTCGTGCCCGTCGAGTCCGGTCTCGCCGATGCCGTCGATCCACGCCAACAACGCCGCGATGCTGTCGCTCGGCGGTCGCGGCAATGCGGCTCGCAATGGCGCGGCGGACGCTGCCGCCGCCTTGTCGTATTTGGGGTCTTGGCGGGCCGCTAAGGCCGCGGCGGCGGGCGGCACCGTGGCGGTCGCGATCGGACGCTTATCGGCTGCCGACGCGAAGATGGTGACATTGCCATCCGGTTCGATGCGCGCCGCCATCGCGGCGCCGACCAGATTGAGGCTTTCGGCGCGCATATGGCCGGAGAACAGGCTCATGCCGGAGACCCGGATTTCCGCCTTTGGCGCGCTCGCGACAATCGTGCCGTCGGGGTCGCGCACAACGATGTCGCGGACCCGCACCGCGGCGCCGGTGTCGGTGCGCTCGATTTGCGTGCCGCCGACTTCGACGCGCTCGCGGCTGCCGAAATTCTCCTCGATGGCGGACACCAGCCAGGGGGTAAACGCGTCGAGCTGGATCGGCCCGCTGGAAAGCCGCCACCACAGTCCGACACAGCCGAACACGAATAGCCCGAAGACAGCGCCGCAGACGATGCCGATGAGCCTGATGAGTCGCCGATGGCGAGCGAGCAGGCGCCGATAGGCAGCCAAATAGCGGCCATCGCCCCAACGCTCGCCGCGATGGGCAGCGGTAAGGCTGCCCCGGCGTCGCGGATGCACGGCCTTGTCCCATCGCTGGAACGGCGCGCTGTGCCTGTCTTGATTCGTCATGCCCGCTCGGGCGTCCCCTCGTCCGTGGCGCCGTCATAACGATGTTGCGGCCAACAGGATAGCGGCCCCGAAGTGATCGACCACCGCTTTTCGGGCGCCTATTCTGTGCCGGCAGAATGCCCCTCGGAAAGCGTCGAAAGGAAGGCACATGGCGCCAAGCAAGGCTTCGAGTAAGCCCGCAAAAAAGGCTACAACCAGCAAGTCCAAGGCCCAAAAGCCGGTTCCGGCCGCCGATGCAGGCGGCAAGGCCCCCTCGTTCACCCTGCCGCGCGACGGCGGCGGCACCATCTCGCTGCAGGACTTCGCCGGGCGCAAGCTCGTGCTCTACTTCTACCCCCGGGCCAACACCTCGGGTTGCACCAAGGAGGCGATCGACTTCTCGCGCTTGAAGCACGCTTTCAGCCGTGCCGACACGGACATCCTCGGCGTTTCCGCCGATCCGGTGCGGGCGCAAGACGCGTTCAAGTCGAAGCACAAGCTCACCATCGCTCTCGGCTCGGACGAGACCCACAAAATGCTCGAGGCTTATGGCGTGCGGCGGGAAAAATCGCTGTACGGCCGGAAATTCCTCGGTGTGGTGCGCGCCACCTTCCTGATCGGTCCCGACCAACGCATTGCGCGGGTCTGGCCGAAAGTCACGGTCGCAGGCCATGCCGACGCAGTGCTCGCCGCCGCCAAGGAACTTTAGGCCAAGGAACTTTAAGCTGAGGAACTTTAAGCTGAGGAACTTTGGGCCAAGGATCTTTTCGCGACGGAACTTGGAACCTCACTGAAGCCCTGGTCCGAGCGTTGCCCAAACGTTTACCCAAGGGTGCAAATGACAGCAAAATCAGCCCTGCGATTTGCGCATTGTTAACCATAAACGGGTCAAATCCCCCGCCAGCTTTGGTGGGGAGCGTCAGCGTCAATGTCGCAGTGGGCAGCGTCTCGGTCGCAACAAGCCGCAAAAGCGCAACATCCAGCGCAACAGCCGGCGCAATTTACCCGTGACCCCGGCCGTCGGCCCGAGCCGCGCCAGCGTGGCGCGAAGGACGAAGCGCGCCGCTCGGGTTACACGATTGCGCATGCCGGGCGTCAGGTCAGGTTCGGCCCGGTGGCGTTCTGGATTGCGGTCGGCACTGTCGTCATCATGGCCGGCTGGTCGATTACGGCGGCCACTTACCTCGCCTTTCGCGACGATGTGTTGCGTACGCTGATCGCGCACCAGGCCGATC
Source organism: Hyphomicrobiales bacterium (assembly GCA_003164375.1). Classification (GTDB taxonomy): domain Bacteria; phylum Pseudomonadota; class Alphaproteobacteria; order Rhizobiales; family Xanthobacteraceae; genus BOG-931. The sequence continues at coordinate 3,099 of PLTE01000192.1, forward strand.
AGCAATTCGCTTACGAGGATCGCATCGCCGAACTGCGCGCCCAAATCGACCGCACCACCAGCCGTCAACTGCTCGACCAGGAACAATTCGAGCAAAAGCTCGACGATTTGATGCGCCGCCAAGCCACGCTCGAGCAGCACGCCACGGCGCTCAACGGCGTCGCCGACCCGACGACAACCGGCTCGATCAAGCCGCCAGCGCCGCCGCGCGGGAGCCGCGGCCAGCAGTCCAGCATCGGCGCAACCCTAGGCCGGCTCGAAGCCTCGCTCGACCGGGTCGAGCGCCGTCAATCTATCTCGCTCGCCCAGCTCGACGACCGCTACGAAAACAAGGCCCGACAGATCCGCGGCGTGCTCACCGGGCTCGGGGTGAAGCTCGACTCTGTGCCGGCCGCGACCGGTGGCCCCTTCGTCCCGATCAAGCTGCCATCCGAGAACGAAGGCTTCTCGCGCGCCCTGATGCGCACCCACCTCGCCCGCGCCGACGCCGACCGCCTCAGCCATACGCTCAACACCGTGCCGGTGCGCAAGCCGGTGATCGGGGAAATCGACGAGACCTCGCCGTTCGGCGTCCGCATGGACCCGTTCGTGCACGAAGCGGCGATGCATACCGGCATCGATTTTCGCGGCGAGATGGGCGAACCGATCCATGCCACCGCCGCCGGCACCGTCAGCATCGCCGGCTGGACCGGCGGCTACGGCAAGATGGTCGAGATCAACCACGGCAATGGTCTGGCGACGCGCTATGGCCACCTTTCCGAGATCGACGTCAGCGTCGGCGATGCCGTTCGCATCGGCGAGATCATCGGCAAGCTCGGCTCGACCGGCCGTTCGACCG
>PLTE01000106.1 GCA_003164375.1 Hyphomicrobiales bacterium
CGCCGTTGGGACCGAGCAGACCGAAAATCTCGCCGCGCCCGACGGCAAACGAGATGTGATCGACGGCTACCGCCGATCCATAGGTTTTGGTGAGGCCTTTCGCCTCAATAACGGCATCGGCACTCATCTCTTGACTCATCGCCGACCAAACCTTGCGACCGCGCCGACCATCACCAAGAGCGCGACGCCGATAATTCCGACGCCGGCGATCCCCCACATGGTCGAGGTGGTCACGGTAACGCGGAAATTCGTCGACGCCGACTCGCCACGCGCCGAAGCACGGATCGTGGTCACGTAGTCGCCGGCGATCGCCTTTTCGGTCGGCGTGATCAAGGCCTGCACTTCCTTGTTGTCGTTCGGCGCAATGCGCTCGACCGTTTTCGGATCGAAGCTAATCTTCCAACCGCTCGGCGCCGAGCCGCTCAGCTGAATATCATCGGCTGGCGCCGTGCCGGTATTGGTGATGACAACCGGCACCGAAGCCTCCTTGCCGGCCGAAGCCCGCGTCGACACCAGGCCCTCGCGACCGCTGACGTCGAGCCTGGGTTGGCCGGTGATCGTCATTTCGAGGTCAGTCGTTGCTGCGGCGTCCTCGGCCGCCACCCGCGCCGTGATTTTGTAATCGCCGGCGCCAGCCGTATTTGGCGGCGTTACCTTGAGTTTCACGTCCTTGGTCTGGCCGGCGTCGATCGGCACCGCGTTAAGCTCCTGGGTGCCGTATTGCTCGGTGAACGTGGTGTCGAAGTTTTGCGGTGCCTGGGCGGACAGGCTCACGGTCAGTTTCTTGCCACTGTCGTTCTTGATGCCAAGTTGATACTCGAAGCTCGACTTCGAGGTCCCGCGCAAGTCGGGCAGCTGCGGCGTCAGCGTCAGCTTGGCCGGCAGGTCATTGGCAAGCGTCACCGCGATCGGGAGCTGCAAATTCGAGGTGGTCCCGGTGGCAGCGACGGTGAGCGTTTGGGTGCCTGCCGGAGCGTTTTTCGGCACGTCGAGCCGCAGCGATAACGAAACACTGGAGTTGCTTGCCGGCATTGCCGCCGCGACCGGCTGGCCGCCGCCCAACAGCGTCGCCGTCCAGCCTGTCGGCACGCCGGATATCGATAGCGCCAGGCGCTCTGGCGCCATGTCGTAATTCTGTAACCGAAGGTTGACGGTCGACGTTTCGCCCGGGCGGAGTGTCACCGCGGGATAATCGCTCACCAGGTAAAGGCCCTTAATGTCCTTGGGCGTATCGTCGGCCTTCGCGCTCGCAGTGAGTTTGGCAATCGGCGCGAGAAGGACCGCGGCAGCGGCAAAAGCGGCGATAAATCCGTATCGCATTGGCGTTAGCTCCCGTGCAGAAATTGGATCGGTGTACCCCTCCCCAACGCGCTCTAACGAGCCCAGCTGAGGAATGAGCATTGTCAGCGTAATCGTGACAAAATCATGCAGACGCCAGCCTGTTTAGCAAGATCTGCGGTAGAGAGCCGCAGTTTATTCGGGATATGCGCGGATGGGCCGCACCATGGAGGTCAGCGCCGGTCTATTGGTATTCCGCCGCAGGAATGGGCTTGAGGTGCTGCTCGGGCATCCCGGCGGGCCGTTTTGGGCCAGGAAGGACAGCGGCGCATGGACCATCCCCAAGGGCCTGGTCGACCCTGGCGAGGATATCCTTGCCGCGGCGCGGCGCGAATTCACCGAAGAAACGAACCTTGTGGCCGATGGCGAGATGATCGCGCTGGGGCCGGTTAACCAAAAGAGCGGCAAGACCGTCCACGCTTTCGCCTGCAAAGCCGATTTCGACCTTGCGACCTTCGCCAGCAATGCGTTCGAGATCGAGTGGCCGCCGCAATCCGGTCGACGGCAATGTTTTCCGGAAATCGACCGCGTCGCCTATTTCGCGCTGCCGCTCGCCATGTCCAAGATACTTTCCTATCAACAGCCGCTGTTGCGCGAGCTCGAACAGCGTTTCGGCTGACCGACGTCACCGCGGCCGTTACTCACGCGGGATTTCCGGCCAGTCGACCTCGTCGTGCGGCAGCACCCACGGCTCGCGTCGTGCGGCGTCACGCCATTCGCCCCAGGCCGGCAGCGCCATCATTACGCGCATGTAGGCGCGCGCCGGCGCGCTGACCTCGACCGCATAAGTATGGAAGCGCCAGACGACCGGCGCATACATGGCGTCAGCCGCCCCGAATGTGCCAAAAAGAAAACCACCGTCGGCGCCGTATGTTGCGCGACACTCGCTCCAGATGGCGTCGATGCGCCTTACGTCAGCTGCTGCGCCGTCATCGAGCGTACGCGGCTTGACCGGCCGCGCCACATTCATTGGAAGGAGCCGGCGCAGCGGCATGAAGCCCGCGTGCATCTCCGAGGCGACAGCACGCGCATGGGCGCGCGCCGCTGCGTCAGCCGGCCATAAGCCGGAAGCAGGGAATTTGTCCGCCAGATATTCGAGGATCGCGAGCGATTCCCAGATCAGCACGCTGCCGTCGATCAGTACCGGCACCCGGCCGGCGGGACTGACGGCGGTCACGCGCGCCTTGAAGTCGGATGCTTCCAGAGAAATGACCGTTTCCTCAAACGCGATCCCGGCGGTCTTCAACGCCAGCCAAGGCCGGAACGACCATGACGAGTAGTTCTTGTTACCGATGATCAGATGGAGCGGCATGCTCTTTTGTAGCCCGGATTTCTCAACCGTGGAATCCCGACTATGCGCTATGACGCGAGCGGCTCAGACCAGCCCGGTCACGACTGCAACGAACGAAACGAACAGCACGGCTGCGGCGGTGAACAGCACGGTGAGCGCGGTCTCGGCCCACTCGCTCGGGGTCGATGCGGCCTCGACCGGGGCTCCCGCCGGCTGATCGACGAGCGCATCAGGCATATCGGTCGACATCTCGGAGGACATGGCGGTCCTTCCCCAAAGGACGAAGCGCGACAACAAAGTATCGGACCGTAGCGATGAAGGATTAGTAAAAATACATACTGCGCCCGAAACGAAGGCCGAGGATGATTGTTCAGGGCGCAGGAAACAGTTCGGAGGTCGCACCAGCAAGCCGGTAAGCGAGGAGGCCGACCCATTCGTGCACAGCGGTGTCGGTCATCGTGAGGCCCGCCGTGAACGAAGCAAACGGCGCCGTCGCATCAATTGGTCCGCGCGTGCGCCAATCGACCGGATAAGCCTCCACCGCAAAGCCGGCGGCACGGAATGCCGCGATGGCGCGCGGCATGTGAAAAGCCGAAGTCACCAAAAGCCAGCGCTCGCCCGGCTTCGGCTGGGCGAGGAGTTGCGAAAATACGGCATTCTCGATCGTATTGCGCGATTGTTCCTCCGCCGTGATGCGGTCATGTTCGATCCCAAGCGCCTCGAATTCCTTCACCGCGACCGGAGCCTCGGCCGGCGCGTCGAACAGTGAACCCGTGCCACCGGAGAAAATGATCCGCGCGTCGGGATAACGGCGCGCCAGCACTGCTGTGGCGGCTATCCGTTCGGCCGCATCGTTGAGCGCGACCGCGCCGCGCGCCAGCGAAATACCCGGCGAAATAGCGCCGCCGAGAACAACAATGCCGTCCGGCGGCCCCCGCGAAGCGTCCCAGCGCGGAAAGCGCTGTTCGAGCGGCAGCATCAGAACCCTGCCGAGCGGGGAAAACCCCGCAAAGGCCAACAGGATGAGACTCGTGACGACGAGCCAACTGGCAAGCCGCCGCAATCGCGTACACAAGAAAATAAGGCCGACGAGCCCGATCGACATCAACAAATTCGACGGCTGCGCGAAAAAGCCGAGGGTCTTGGAGAGGATGAATAACATGGCGCGACCCTGGTTCACCCTGTCCCGCGAAGCGGGAGTGGACGATTACGACCGCGAGTTCCGCCACGCCGCGTAGCGCGCCTTGGCGTCCTCGTTCGGCGGGTAGAGGCCGGGCAGTTTGACGCCTTTCTCGACTTCGCCGAATACCCAGCTTTCATAAAGTTCGTGTTCGGCGCCCTCATGGGCTGCGAACTCCACCATCGCCTGCGGAATGATCACCGCGCCGTCGTCGTCGACCACGATCACGTCCCCGGGAAAGATCGCGCAGCCGCCGCAACCGATCGGCTCTTGCCAGCCGACGAAGGTCAGGCCGTTGACGGAAGCCGGCGCGGCAACGCCCGAGCACCAGACCGGAAGCGCACTTCGCAGCACGCCGTCGCGATCGCGCATGACTCCATCGGTAACCAGCGCCGCCACATTGCGCTTTTTCATGCGGGCGCAAAGGATATCGCCGAATATACCGGCCGAGGGCACGCCCATTGCGTCGGCGACCGCGATCACGCCCTCCGGCATGGCCTCGATCGCGGCGCGGGTCGAAATTGGGCTCGCCCAGCTTTCCGGTGTCGCCAAATCCTCGCGCGCCGGTACAAAGCGCAAGGTAAATGCCGGGCCGACGATTCGCGCGCCGCCCGGGACCAGCGGTTTTGGGCCATTCATCCAGCAACGCCTGATGCCTTTCTTCAGCAGCATCGTGGTGATCGTTGCCGTCGGCACCTTGCGCAAAATATCGAATAACGCCTCGCTCATCGTTCGCCTCTCACTGCTATCCCCTAAGCCACTTGTCGATCCGCTCGACCGCCTCGCGCATTTCGTCCGGCGCGCCAGCGTAGCATAGCCGCAAGAAATTCCGACCGTGGACCGGATCGAAATCGACACCCGGCGTCGCCGCCACGCCTGCTTCGTCGAGCATGCGGGTAGCGAATTCGAAACTGTCGGTCGAGAACCTCGATATATCGGCATAGAGATAGAATGCCCCGTCAACCGGCAGGAACGACGTGAGGCCCGCACGCGGCAATCCGTCAAGCAAAATGCGGCGATTTTTCTCGTAGCCCTGTTTCACTTTTTCCAACTCGGCGCGGGCGTCGAATGCCGCCTCGGCCGCGATCTGAGATAAAGTCGGAACCGAGATCGCGAGGTTTTGCTGCAAGCGCTCGATTGGACGCACAAGCACGGACGGCACCACCATCCAGCCGATCCGCCACCCGGTCATGCAAAAATATTTGGAAAACGAGTTGATGATGATCGCATCGTCCGACAGGTATGCCGCGGTCTTGGCCGTGAAGGCGTAATCGAGGCCGTGATAGATCTCGTCCGATATGACGGTTATGCCGGCATCTTCCGCGCTGCGGACCAAATCGGCGAGTGCCTGAGCTGGCATCATCGTTCCGGTCGGATTAGCGGGAGAGGCCACCACCACGCCCTTGAGCGGTCGCACGCGGTGCTCGGCGAGCAGCGCTTCACATGTTAAGGACCATCGCGTCGCGGCCGTGGTCTCGAGCAAGACAGGCTCACAGCCGAGAGCCGCGAGGATATGCCGGTACGGCGGATAACCCGGCACCGCTACGGCCACGCGATCGCCAGCCTCAAAAGCGGCGAGAAACGCAAGCATGAAGCCGGCCGAAGAGCCAGTGGTGACGACGATACGTTCCGGATCGATATCGAGACCATTACCTTCGGAACCGCGCCATCCCGAATAAGAGCGCGCGATGCGCTGGCGCAGCGAAGCAATGCCGAGCGCTTCGGTATAGCCGTGGGGACCATTCCCGAGCGCCGCCCGCACCGCTGCCACAGCGGTTACCGGCGCCCCAGCCACCGGCTGGCCGACTTCCATATGGACGATTCGGCGGCCCTGGGACTCAAGGCGAGCCGCAGCCGCGACGACGTCCATCACCATAAACGGCGGTACGTTGCTACGGGCGGACGGTCGCAGCAAGGTTTTTGCCCTTTCCAGCATCAAATCGCCCTTAAATTCCGACCCGCGCTGTAGCTTATCGGCCTTCGCCGTGCCGCCCCGCTGATGCCGCATTCAGCGGCTTTCCTCCCGCTTGGTCTAGCGATCTGCATCATTTGGCCCCCGCACGCTGCCCCGACATACTGCCCAACGTGTTGACCCTACTGCGTCCGATCCATAATTTGCGCCCGAACCGAGGCACCGGTACTTCGTCTCACATGATTGTTGCTCGATCTCCTAGCAAGGTGCGGCCGGTGAAGCCAGCTTCGCGCGCCATCGCAATTGTTGTCGCCGCCGCGCTCGCGCTGGCGAGCGTCCCTGCCCGGGCGCAAACAGGGTCGAATGCCGGCATCCCGATGATCCGCGACGCCGAGATCNNATTACACAGCCCCAATCTTGAAAGTCGCCGGTCTCGACAACCAAAATGTCAAGGTCGTCATCATCAACAACAGTTCTTTCAACGCCTTTGTCATGGATGCGCACCGCATCTTCGTTAATACCGGCGCGCTGATGCAGGCAACGGTGCCCAATCAGCTCATCGGCGTCTTTGCGCATGAGACGGGACATATTGTTGGCGGCCACCTGTCCAAGATGCGCCAGGAGCTTGCCAACGCGCAGACCGCGATGATAGTGGCCATGTTGCTGGGCGTCGGCGCGATGGTGGCAGGCGCCCATTCCGGCAACACCGACATGGGCAATATCGGCGGTGCAGTCTTTACCGCACCGCAGGCCCTGGCGATAAATTCGATCTTGTCCTATCAGCGCGCCCAGGAAGAGTCGGCCGACCGTGCCGGTGTCCGCTTTCTGACCATGACCGGTCAATCGGCGAAAGGCATGTACGATACGTTCAAGCGTTTCGCCGACGAGTCGTTGTTCTCGGCGTATGGCGCCAATCCTTACGCCCAGAACCATCCGATGCCGCAAGAGCGCATGGCCGCTCTCGCGGAACTGGTGAAAACACCATACTGGGACAGGAAGGACCCGCCGGAACTGCAATTCCGCCACGACATGATGCGGGCCAAGCTCTACGGATTTACCGAACGCCCGGATGTGGTGTTGCGGCACTATCCGTTCAGCGATACTAGCCTGCCCGCCCGTTATGCGCGGGCCATTTCGGCCTACCGGTTCGCTGACATGCACAGCGCCATAGAGCAAATCGACAGTTTGATTCAGGCAATGCCCAACAATCCCTACTTCTATGAACTCAAAGGCCAGGCTCTGCTTGAGGGCACTCACCCGGCCGAAGCGATCGCGCCGCTGCGCCGGGCCGTTGAGCTTGCCCCTAATCCGGCACTCATCCAGATCTTGCTGGCCCAGGCGCTTGTGGCTACCAACGAGGCCAAGCAGGCGGATGACGCGATCCCGCTCCTGCGTACTGCGCTGCTCAAAGAGCCTGAATCGGGCGATGCCTATACCACGCTGGCAATGGCTTACGGCCGCAAAAAAGACCTCGCCGATGCTGACCTCGCCTCGGCCCAAGCAGCCTTCGCCCGCGGCGATAACAAAACGGCGCGGGAACTCGCGGAGCGCGCCAAACAACGGTTTCCGATCGGCTCCCCTGGCTGGGTTCGCGCCGACGATATCGTCGCCTTCAACAAGAACCAGCGCGACAACCCACTTTTCAAGTGACATCAGCAGGACGGTTCCAATGCAGAATCCTCTCTCAATGACCCGCCATCCGCTACGGTTAGCCACATTGGCTGCGGCCATCATGCTGATGCCGGCGCTCGCATCGGCACAAACTGCGTCTGCCCCGGCAACGACCGCCCAGACCCCCGCGGCAGAGGCGTCTGCGCCGGAGAAGTTTTCGAGCGATCAGCGCCACGCCATCGAAAGCATTATCAAAGATTATCTGCTCCAGCATCCCGAGGTGTTGCAGGAGGCTATGGACGCCCTGGACAAGCGCCAGAAGGAGGCCGATGCCGACAAGGCCCGCGTGAGCATCAAGGAAAACAACGCCACTCTCTTTAATTCGCCGCATCAGGTCGTGCTCGGCAACCCGCAGGGCAGCGTCACGATGGTCGAGTTCTTCGATTATAATTGCGGCTACTGCAAGCGCGCGCTTCCCGACATGGTCGATTTGCTCAAGACCAATCCCAATCTCAAATTCGTGCTCAAGGAATTTCCCGTTCTAGGCCAAGGCTCGGTCGAAGCGGCCCATGTCGCGGTCGCTGTACGGATGCAAGATACTTCCGGCAAAAAATATATAGAGTTCCACCAGAAGCTCCTCGGCGGCCGCGGGCCGGCCGATAAGGCGCATGCGCTCGCAGTGGCCAAGGAGGTCGGCTTCGACATGGCGCGCATCGAAAAAGACATGGACAGCGACGAGGTGAAGACCACAATCGCGGAGGACATGAAGCTAGCCGACGCGCTCGGGGTTAGCGGTACGCCGACCTACGTGGTGGGCGATGAACTCGTCGTTGGCGCTGTCGGCCTGGACGACCTGAAGGCGAAGCTCGCTGCGGAGGCAAAGTAGTCGTTCTTCTTCAATCGGCTTGGCGGCTTGGGATGTAGCGGCTAAGGCTCCAGGCCGTTTACCACTGACGGCGCGCCACAGGCGACATTTCCAGACTATTCCGGCTTCCCCTTTGCGGGAGCCTTCCCTATAAACAGACCCGATGCGGGCATTCGTCCGCGCCAATCCTTGCCGGGATCAGCCCTTTCAAATGTCGAAGACCGTTTACGTCCTCAATGGACCCAATCTCGATCTGCTCGGCACGCGTGAGCCAGAGCTCTACGGCCGCGCCACGCTGGCCGACGTAGAGAAGCTCTGCCAGGCGACGGCGCATGGACACGGACTTGCGGTAGTCTTTCGTCAATCCAACCACGAAGGCGATATCATCGATTGGATTCACGAGGCGCGCGTCGACAATGCTTTGGGTCTCGTTATTAATCCGGCTGGCTTTACCACCACGTCGGTTGCCATCCTCGACGCGCTCCTCACGCTCGACGCACCCATCATCGAAGTGCACATCACCAACATTCATGCGCGCGAGGAATTTCGCCGGTACTCTTACGTATCGAAGGTCGCGCGCGCCGTGATTTGCGGTTTCGGCACGGAAGGCTATGCACTCGCCATCACCGGCCTCGCCGCTGTCACGGGCGCCAAGGAGTGATCGTGGCGCGCAAGCCCGGTATCCCGTCGACTGCGAAATCGCCAACCGTGGATCACGATGTGATCCGCGAATTGGCGCAGTTGCTCGATGAAACCGGCCTCACCGAGATCGAGTTCGAACGCCAGGGCGTATCGATTCGCGTCGCCCGTCATGGCTATGCCCCCGCCGGCCGAGCGCGCCCGGCGGACCTGCCCGTTGCTGCCCCCACCGCAACGATCCCGAGCGGAGCACCTGCCGATCCTGCGCAGCATCCGGGCGCGGTCGCCTCGCCGATGGTCGGGACCGCCTATCTCGGTTCGGCTCCTGGCGCACGACCCTTCGTCGAAGTTGGCAGCCGAGTGAAGGCCGGCGAAACGCTCATCATCATCGAGGCGATGAAGACGATGAATCAAATCCCCGCGCCTCGCTCCGGCACGGTCATTCAGATTCTCATCGAAGACGGTCAGCCGGTCGAATATGGCGAACCGCTGATGATCATTGAGTGATGGCGAGCTGCGGGTAGGGATCATGTTGCAAGTGCTTTGTGATCTCTATGAGCAATTAGCCGCTCGCGGTCTTGAGCGCACCGATGTTTGACAAAATCCTCATCGCCAATCGAGGGGAGATCGCGCTTCGCGTGCTGCGGGCTTGCAAGGAGCTTGGCATCGCCACCGTCGCCGTGCACTCGACGGCCGACGAAGATGCGATGCACGTGCGTTTGGCCGATGAAAGCGTCTGCATCGGGCCGCCCGCCGCCGCGCAGTCCTATCTGAACATTCCTTCCATCCTGGCCGCCTGCGAGATCACCGGCGCCCAAGCCGTCCATCCCGGCTACGGCTTTCT
>PLTE01000429.1 GCA_003164375.1 Hyphomicrobiales bacterium
TCGGCTGTCACCGGTCGACGACCCTCGATGGGCGAGATAAGCGGAATATATTCCTGTCGGTGACGAGCATCAAGAGGGTGTCGCTAAAAAAATTACGTCGCCTTTTGCGTCATCCTGAGGTGCGCGCCATTGGCGCGCCTCGAAGGAGATCGGCTCCAACGCCTCGGCCGCACCCTTCGAGGCTCGCTGCGCTCGCGCCTCAGGGTGACGGGGCGAGCTGTCCCGGCTCCCGATTTCAGATTAGAACAGCGCAAACCGAACGCATCACCCCACGGATGTCCATGAAAAAAATCGGCTTCCTGTCATTCGGCCATTGGACCGCGTCGCCGCAATCCCAAACACGATCGGCGTCCGATGCGCTCCTGCAATCGATTGATCTCGCCGTCGCGGCCGAGGCGCTCGGCGCCGACGGGGCTTACTACCGCGTGCATCATTTTGCCCGCCAGCTCGGCTCGCCGTTCCCGCTGTTGGCGGCGGCCGGCGCCAAGACCACGCGGATCGAGATCGGCACCGCGGTCATCGATATGCGCTACGAAAACCCGCTCTACATGGCGGAGGACGCGGGCGCAGCCGACCTCATCGCCGGCGGACGGCTGCAGCTCGGCATCAGCCGCGGCTCGCCCGAGCAGGTGATCGACGGCTGGCGCTACTTCGGTTATGCGCCTGCCGAGGGCATGACCGATGCCGATATGGCCAGACGCCACACCGAAGTCCTGCTCGATGTGCTGCGCGGCGAAGGTTTTGCGCGGCCGAACCCGCAACCGATGTTCCCGAATCCGCCCGGCCTGTTGCGGCTCGAGCCGCATTCGGAGGGCCTGCGCGAGCGCATCTGGTGGGGCGCCGGCACCAATGCCACGGCTGAGTGGGCGGCCAAGCTCGGGATGAATCTGCAGAGCTCGACACTGAAGATCGACGAGAGCGGACGGCCGTTCCACGTCCAGCAGGCCGAGCAGATCCGGATCTTCCGCGCGGCGTGGAAGGCGGCCGGCCATGCGCGCGAGCCGCGGGTGTCGGTCAGCCGCAGCATCTTTGCGCTGATGGACGACCGCGACCGCATGTATTTCGGGCGCGGCGACAGCGACGACACCATCGGCTATCTCGGCGGCAACGAACGCGCCATTTTCGGCCGCAGCTATGCCGCCGAGCCGGATGTCCTCATCGAGCAACTGGCGAAAGACGAAGCCATCGCCGAGGCCGACACGCTGCTGTTGACCGTGCCCAATCAGCTCGGCGTCGACTACTGCGCCCACACCATCGAGGCGATCCTGAAACATGTTGCGCCGGGGCTTGGCTGGCGCTGACGGCCTCAGCCCCGGGATCGTCGCGGCGCGTGTTGAGCCAATGCCGCACCGGATATTTTCAGGAAGCGGGAACAGCCGCACCGCCCGATCGCGGGCGGCGCCAGCACTTCCGCTTTCGGGGCTAACGCACGTGGTTGGATCTGATGCCGGATCAACCCCGGTCGCGGATGACCCAAAACGAACATCCGGGATGAGCGGCGCTTGACGCTAACGAAGTCTCCTAATTCGCAGGTTTCGTTTCTTTAATGCACACGGTAGAGGCTGGCGTTGCGTTTGGCGGGCAATCCCAATCAGGACCAAAACCCATTTGATGGAATGGACGGCCGGTCATGGCCCCCAGCGATATCCCCGCTAAAATAATAACAACGGCGGCAATCGCAGGAATTTCGCGGCGCATCATCGGCTCTCAATAGGCCACGTCGGTTGGCGACCTCTTTCATATCAGTTCATTGGTGGAATGTCGCCTATTGACCCATCGCCTCATTTCGCCGCGCTGCAGAATTCGGTCGCTATCGAGGCATAGCGGAGGACATTGATCAAGCTGCACCAAACACGCTCGACAATGCTGTATCCGTCACCCTGAGGTGCGAGCGTAGCGAGCCTCGAAGGGCGACGGCCCGGGCCGTGCATCCTTCGAGGGCCGCTTCGCGGCCACCTCAGGATGACGGAACGGCGGCTTCGATACCGAACACGTTTTTGGCGAATTGCGGATAGACCTCGGCCACCATCGGCGCGACCACGGAGCGCATCAGGAGCAGCGTGTTGGCGGACGGCGCCGGCGTCACCGGCACGTCATCCGGCCGGTCGAAGTCGAAGCCGGTGTTGTCGAGCACCTCTTCGACGCTATGACCCGGATGAACGCTCTTGAGGCGAAAGCGCCTGCGCGCGCGGTCGAAATTGAACAGGCAGCGGTTGGTGACGAGCGCGACCGGGCCGCCGGGACGAAAAACATTGTCCGGGCTGCCGCCGGGCGCGCTGATGAAATCGACCTTCGGCACCAGCGTGCGGCGCGAATGTTCGACGCGGAACAGGATCACTTTCGGCACCACGTAATAGAGATAGGCCGAGCCGAACGAGCCGGGGAAACGCGCCTTCGGGTGATCGTAATCGCCGACGCTGACCAGATTGATATTGCCCGCGCCGTCGATCTGGCCGCCGGACAGAAAGAACACGTCGATGCGGCCCTGCCCCGCGCAATCGAACAGTTCGCGCGCGCCGTCGGTGAAGAAGGTGTGATCGCGGCTGCCGAGGAGCGAGACGTAGGGCGTGCCGCCGCCCTTCTCGCGCGCGAGCAGCGCCGCTGTCGCCGGGATCGGCGAGGCGGCGCCGACCGCGACGTGGCGCACATTTTGGCGCACGTCACCGATCAGCCGGCAGATCACGTCGGCGAGCAGTTCCTCGTCGCGAAAGGATTCAGTCACGCGCACACCATTGTTTCGTCATGCCCGGCCTTGTGCCGGGCATCCACGTCTTCCTATCAACAAAAAAGTCGTGGATAGCCGGAACAAGTCCGGCCATGACGACCGAGGGGCGTGCTCACGCCGCGCGCTTCTCATAAACATACGTATCCAAATACTCGGCGAAGCCCTCGGCCGTTGCGGCGAGCCGCGCGTATTCGGTCATATGCGCGGCGTCGATGCCGTAGTGGTCCGGCAAGGGCAGCGGCCAGGCGCCGCGCGGCTCGACGGCTATCGCCTCGACATAGAAGCCCGGCAGGGAGCCTGCGGCGAGAACGGGATCGCGCAACAGATCGCCGTCGTGCAGTTTCTCCGCGGTGACAATGGTCTTTGCCGCCGCATGCGCCATGGCGATCAGTTCGCGCTGGGTACCAACGAAGACGTTGCCGAAGCGGTCGGCGAGCGGCGCGTGAAACAGCGCGACGTCCGGCTTGAGCGCCGGCAACAGCACGATCGGATCGTTATCGCCGAACGGGTTGTCGACGACTTTCCAGTCGAGCCGGTGCGCCAGCACGTCCGAGCCGATCAGGCCGCGCAGCGGCATGAACGGCACGCCCTTCTCGGCGGCCTGGAATTGCGCATGCAGCGCCGGGCAGGTCGCATCCAGCATGCGGATGGTGCCGCCAAGAATCGCCGCGGTGAAGCGCGGCGCCTGGCCGAATTCGCCGAGGCTGACGGCGGAGGTTTCCAGCGTCGCGATGCAGCCTGCGCCGATTAAGAGATCTGCCTGCAGCGTCGAGGTCGGCAGCGCGACCAGATGCAGATTCTTGACGCCGCGCCGGATCAGCGCGCGGGTCGCCGCCATCGGCACGCCCGAGCTTTCGCGCGGCACCGCCAGCATGGCGCCGTCGGCAATCGACTCGAGGGCTTCGTCGAGGGTGCGGGCAATCACCGGCATGGACCGAGACTACACCGCGGCGCGTCGGGTGGGCAAAGCAAGGCGATGCCCACCCCACAATTTCTTCACGACAACGCCGATTTCACATTGTCCGGCGAGAACGGCACGCGGCGGATGCGCACGCCGGTGGCGTCGAACACGGCGTTGGCGATCGCGGCCGCTATAGGTCGGCTCGACGGTTCGCCGGCGCCGGACGACGCGATCTCCGGATGGTTGATCAGCACCACGTCGATCTGGTCCGGCGTCTCGGTGATGTCGAGGATCGGATAGGTCAGCCAGTCGACGCTGGTCACGGCCTTGGTGTCGAACTTGACCTCTTCCCACAGCGTGCGGCTGATGCCTTGCACGATGTTGCCCTCGACCGTCATGCGGATGCCGTCCGGATTGATGATCTGGCCGCAATCATGCGCCACCGTGAACTTGCGCACCCAGATCTTGCCGCTGGTGCGGTCGATATCGACCTCGGCGATCATGGCCACCCGCGTGCCGTTTCGTTGTGCGTAAGCGATGCCGCGGCCGGAGACTTTTTCGCCGCTCTGGTCCTTGCGCGGCGACGGCCGCGTCTGCCAGCCCGCCTTCTCCGCTGCCGCCTTGATCACGGCGACGTCGCGCGGGTCCTTGACGTAACGCAGGCGGAATTCGATGGCGTCGACGTTTAAGGCCGCGGCCACTTCGTCCATGAAGGATTCGCTGGCGAAATGGATTTGCGGCCCGACCGGATCGCGCAGATGCGAGGTGCGCAGCGGCGAAGCGCGGTCAAGGAGCGGCGGGATCACCTCCCAGGCGGTGCGCTTATTGGCAAACGCGTAAGACTCCGCCGGGATGCCGAAGCCGTCGCCCGATTTCAGATCGACGCCGAGCGTCTGGCCGGCCAGCGTGTCGTAGGGCTTGCTGCCGTTGGTATCGACGTCGACGCGGGAGAACGCCTTGCTCAAGAAATCATAGGCAATGACATTGCCGGCGGCGTCGAGCGCGGCGCGGGCTTTGTGGATCGAGGCGGGGCCCTTTGGGTCCCAGCCGGTGCCTTGGTTGCGCATATATTGCACGCGCACCGGCTTGCCGACCGCTTTGGCGAGGACGGCTGCATCCATCGCCGCGTCGTCGGCGTCGTTCCTGCCATAGGAACCGGGACCCGGCGTCCAGATGACGTGGACATTGTCCTCCGGCATTTGCAGCATCGCCGCCAGCCCTGAGCGCACGAAGTGCGATTTCTGCGTCCCGCTCCAGCAGGTGGCGTGACCGTCTTTGATCTCCACCAGCGAACAGGCCGGTCCCATGCTGGCATGCGATTGGAAAGGCCATTCGTATTCGGCCTCGATGACGCGCGCGGCGGATTTGAACGCGTCGTCGACATTACCGGTCTCCGCCGGCTCCACCTGGCGCTTGCGCGAAGGTTCTTTACGGATGTGATCGTAAAGCGCTGCCTGCGCCGGGAACGGCGGCGCGGTATTCGACCACTCGACCTTGAGGAGTTGCGCTGCCTGGATGGCGTCCCATTCCTTGTCGGCAACGACGCCGAGGAAGCCGTTGTTCCAGACCACTTTGGCGGTCGGGATATGTTTGATCGACGTCTCGTCGACCTTCACCGGCACGGTGCCGGCGATGTCGGGCCGGATCATGCGGCCATGCACCATGCCCGGCACCTTGATGTCGGTGCAGAAGTCCTGCTGCGCGAACACCTTTGGCGCGATGTCCTGGCGCTTGATCGGGAGGCCGACGATCTTGTGGGTCTTCGGATCTTTCGGCTTCGCCTGGCCCGGCGCGTAAAGCGGATTGCCGTATTTGCCGTTCCAGTCGAGATGAACGTTGAAGAAGCGTCCGCCGATGAGTTCGGCGTAGCTGACTTTTTTGTTGGCGTCAGCCGTGGCATGCACAACGCCGTCGGTCACCGTCAATTGCTCGGCGGGAAGGCCGAGCTTGTCGGCAGCCATCTGCACCAATACGCGGCGGGCTTCGGCGGCGGCGACCCGCATCTGCTTGCCGCCTTCCTGCAAGCCGGTCGAGCCGGAGGCGCCGCCTTGATTGACGCTATTGGCGGTGTCGCCCATGATTACGGTGACGGCGCCAAACGGCACATCAAGCTCTTCGGCTACGATCTGACCGACCGCGACGAACAGCCCCTGCCCCATATCCATCTTGCCGAAAAAAGCGGCGATGGTACCGTCGGCATTGACCGCGATGTAGGACGACAACTGGTCGGGCGTCAGCGGCGGTTTTGCCGCGGCAATCATCGCCTCGTCGGCGCGGGCTGAATCGAAGCCGATCGGCGCACCGAACGAAACCACCAGGGCACCGCCGGCTTTGAGAAGTGCGCGGCGCGAGAAGTTGGCTGATTTTTCAAATTTGGTCATGACGTACCCCCTCAACCCATCATCGCGGCGGCGCGCTTGACCGCGCGCAGAATGGCCACATGGGTGCCGCAGCGGCACTTCAGTCCTTCGAGCGCGCTTTTGATTTCAGTTTCGGTCGGCTTCTTCTTGTCGCGCAGGAAGGCTGCTGCCGTCATGATCCAGCCGTTGATGCAGTAGCCGCATTGCGGCACTTGCTCTTCGACGTAAGCCGTTTGCAGCGGATGCGGTTTTTCCGGCGTGCCGAGACCGGCGAGCGTGACGATCTTGCCGTCGCCCACCGCGGACAGCGGCGTGATGCAGGAGCGGATCGGCTGGCCGTCCAAATGCACGGTGCAGGCGCCGCATTGGGCGAGCCCGCAGCCGAAATGCGGATTGTTGAGCCCGATATCGTCACACAGCGCGTAAAGCAGCGGCATATCCGCGTCGGCCTCCACGCTATGGACCGTACCGTTGACGTTCAACGAAAACTTTTGGTTCATGATCGGACATCCTCCATAAGCGGTGCGGCAGTTCGTTCGGGCTCGACCGCATGTGCCGGTGTGTCCCGATGCCGCTGCATCCGCTGACGGTAAGATTATCCGCAAAACGGCGGGTTGTGAACACGGCTTCGGCGGGGAAGCTTGCTCAAAGCCTCAAGCTTTCGCCAGCGCCTGCACGGCAGCGAAAAGATTTCTCACATCGCGCTCGGCGATGTTGCGGGTGATGAAGACCACGCGGCTTGTCCGATCGGCGTCCGGCCAAGTTTGCAGCTCGACCGGCGGATGCGCCAGGTGCTGGACATATTGCACCACCACCGGCCCGCGACAGCCGGCGACATTGAGCAGACCCTTGACGCGCAACAAGTCGGCGCCGCGCAGCGCGAGCAGCGTCTCCATGGCGCGCGAAAACGCCGGCCATTCCAGCGGCGGCTCCTGCGCGATGACGAAGCTTAGGACGCCATCGCCATGCTCGGCTTCGGCGAGGAAGCCTGAGCGCTCGCCGGTCGACGGCTCGATGATACGGTTGGGGTCGAGCGCACCGGCAACCGCGATATCGATCGCGGCGCGTGGATTGAGATGCTGCAATCGCTCTGTCAGCCGCGCGACCGCGGCCGGCGTCGCCAGGTCGGTCTTCGCGATCACCAGCCGGTCGGCGAGGATCACCTGCTTGCGCGCTTCGGCGGCGCTATCGAGCTCGGCTTCGCCGTTGACCGCGTCGACCACCGCGAGCACGACGTCGATGTGGAATTCGCCGCCGAGCGCGCGATCGGTGGAGAAAGTTTGCAGGATCGGCGCCGGATCGGCGAGGCCCGAAGTTTCGATGACGATGCGGCCGAAACGCGGCACCGTGCCGCGCTCGCGGTCGAACACCAGGCGCCGCAGCGCAATCTGCAGATCGGTGCGTGTGATGCAGCAGATGCAGCCGTTGCCAAGGAGCACGGTCTCCTCGGCGGCCTCGCGCAACAGCGCGTCGTCGATGCCGACGGCTCCGAACTCGTTGACGATCACCGCGGTGCCCGCCCCTTCGGGCGAGCCGAGAAAGCGGCGGATCAGCGTCGTCTTGCCGGCGCCGAGAAATCCGGTGACCACGGTCACCGGAATGCGCGCGCCGCGCTCGCGCTTCACCTTGCGCCCGAACGGGCTCGCCTCACGCGAGGGGAAGAGATCGAGCATGATCTATGCCTAGCCGTCATGGCCGGGCTCGTCCCGGCCATCCACGNNAGGATCAAAAATCCATTTCCAGAATGTACAAGCCGCCAACGTGGCGATCGACGGTATAGACGATGCCGCGCTCGTCGACGAAGACGTCGTTCATCTGGATGGTCCCGGTCGGCGCGCCGGGAGGCGCCGGCGGCATGAAGATGCCGATCTCCTTCGGCTGATACGGATTGGCGATGTCATAAGCGCGCAAGCCGCCGTTGAAGAAGGTGCCGAGCACGATCTGATCGGAATGCCAAGCCGTCGGCAGCGGCACGTTCTCGTGAATATTATGGGCGCCGAACCGGCCGGCTTCGGCGTAGACGGCGGGATCTGGCAGCGGGCAGGTCGCGATCGAGACCAGATTGGTCTCGTCGCGCGCGTCGAGCACCCAGATCAGCTTCGGCCAATCCTTGGCGTTGTTCTCCGTCGATTCGTCGGTCACCAGCATCAGCCCGCGATCGAACAGCGGGACCACGGTGTGCATGAAACCGGTGTATGGCGGCGAATTGGTCCAGTGCGAGATTTTCTTCGGATTCGCTTTATCGGATATGTCGAGCACGAACATGCCGCCGTCGATATAAGCGAGATAACAGCGGTCCGGCCGTTGCGGATAGACATTGGTATTGTGGGCGCGGAATCCCTTGTCGATCGGATGACGCGACGGCGGCATGACGTTGTCGCCCTGGCGGGTGCCGGGCATCCACCAGCGGCCGACCTCGACCGGCTTTGACGGATTGCGCACGTCGACGCAGCGATAGAATTGGTCGTCCAATGCATTGGTCGGCACGAAATCGCGCGAGCCCGACGCGCAATGAACATATTCGCCGTCGCAGAACCACAACTGGTGCACGCCGCGCGAATGCGGGCCGGAACAGTCGAAGAAACCGATCGACTTCGGATTCTCAGGGCTCGAAATGTCGAACAGCTCGAAACCGGCGGGCTGCAAGTCCTTCTGCGAGGTCTGATAGGCCACCGCCATCATGTTGCCGCAGGTCTCGAGCGAGTTCGAGCGCACATTGGCGTGCGGCAGGTCGGTCTGACACACCACTTTGGGCTTGCGCGGATCGCTGACGTCGACTGCGGTGAAATTTTTCGGCGCGCTCTCATGCGCCAGCCAGATGATGCGCCGGCCATCGGGCGCGATCTGCACCGACATGCCCTCGCCCATGCCGCCGAAGCCTGACAGCGTATCGTGCGCCAACAGCTTGAAATTCCAGGTGACGGGTTGATAGCCCTTGTTGAGCGGGCTTTTGTCGGTAACGGGCATACTCGGTGTCTCCTCTCCAACTCTGGGTAAATTCTAGGTAACGTCCGGAAAGTCGCGTCGAAGCTTGTTGCGCCCGCTTTGTGCCAGAAGGCGTTCGCCGCAGCCAGCCGGAAACATGGGGGAGCGTCATCATGAAGCTTTTCGCGGAAACCCGCGCCGGCGTCGCCGCGGCGGCGATATTAGGACTTGTATTGGGACTTGGGCTGTTCGCCTTGCCGGCTTGGCCGCAGACTTTTCCGAGCCGGCCGATTCATCTGCTGGTCGGCTTTGCCCCCGGCGGCACCGGCGACATTCTCGGCCGCATCATCGCCAACCAGCTCGGCATCGAACTCGGCCAATCGGTGGTAGTGGAGAACCGCGCCGGCGCAGGCGGCACCCTTGCAGCCCATGACGTGGCCCTGGCCGTGCCTGACGGCTCTATGCTCGAGGTCGGACAAACCCCCGAGATCGCCGTCAATCCGTATTTCATGAAGGACGTCGGTTACGATCCGCTGCATGACCTGCAACCGATTGCGCTCGCCGGCGTCGTGCCGCTGGCGCTGGTAGTGCCGGCGAATTCGCCGTTCTCGACCGTGGCGCAGTGGGCGGCGGCTTTGCGCGCCGGCCAGCCGCTGACCTTCGCCTCCGCCGGCGTCGGTACGCCGGGTCACATCGCCGGCGAGCTGTTGAAGCTCACGCTCGACGACAAGCTGATCCACGTGCCTTACAAAGGCGCAGGTCCTGCCATGAACGACGTCGCCGGCGGCCAAGTCGATTTCTATTTTCCGGGCTTTCCCGCCGCCGTGCCGCTGACCCAAGGCGGCAAGGTAAAGCTGCTCGCGGTTACGTCCGCCAAACGCTCGCCGATCGCGCCCGACGTGCCGACCGTCGCCGAAGGCGCGGACCTGCCGAATTTCGATTTCACGCTGTGGGCCGGATTCTTCGGGCCGCGCGGAACTCCGTTGGACATTGCGACCCGGCTCAACGCCGCCATCAACAAGATTATCCTCGAACCCGAGATCAAATCGCGGCTGCAGGACAACGGCGCGCAGGTACAGGCAATGTCGATCGATCAATTCGCCGCTTTCGTGCGGGCTGAGATCGAGAAATACCGGGGCATCATCGCCAAGGCAGACATCAGGGCGGAGTAGCACATGACCCCGATGGGAAAGAGTATTGCTACCGGCGTCGTTGCAACCGCGATACTTGCGGTGGGACTTGCGCTCGCGGCACGGCCGGCTTGGCCGCAGACTTATCCGAGCCGCCCGATCCGCGTCATCGTCAACTTTGTCCCGGGCGGGACGGGCGACATCATCGCCCGGTTGATCGGCGGCAGGCTTGGCGATGCGCTCGGCCGATCGGTTGTGGTGGAGAACCGGCCCGGCGCCGGCGGCACGCTGGGAGCGCGTGACGTCGTCAATGCCGCACCCGACGGCTACACGCTGTCGGTCGCCCAGACGCCGGAGATCGCCATCAATCCCTATTTTATGAAAGACGTCGGCTACGACCCGATGAAAGACTTGCAGCCGATCGCGCTCGGCGGCGTCGTGCCTCTGGCGCTGGCGGTTCCGGCCAACGCGCCCTATTCGACCATTAGCGAGTTTGTGACATTCATGCGCACGACCGATAGACCGGTTACCTTCGCATCAGGCGGCGTCGGCACATCCGGCCATCTCGCCGGCGAGTTGCTGAAGCTCAAGCTCAATCCCAAGCTGACGCATGTGCCCTATAAGGGCGCTGGCCAGGCTTTGACCGATCTCGTCGGCGGCCAAGTCGACTTTTATTTTCCGGGCTTTATCGCCGCCATGCCGTTGATGCAGGCGGGCAAGCTCAAAGTGCTCGCGGTGGCGACAACCAAGCGCTCACCGGCGGCGCCCGACATCCCGACCGTTGCCGAGGCGACGGGCATCGCCGATTTCGACTTCACCTTGTGGGCCGGATTCTTCGGACCGCGCGGAACTCCGTTGGACATTGCGACCCGGCTCAACGCCGCCATCAACAAGATCATCCTCGAACCCGAGATCAAATCGCGGCTGCAGGACAACGGCGCGCAGGTACAGGCGATGTCGATCGATCAATTCGCCGCTTTCGTTCGGACTGAGATCGAGAAATACCGGGGCATCATCGCCAAGGCGGACATCAGGGCGGACTGACAATCCTCCGCTCATTGCCACGCCAGCTCACTGCGGCGCGTTCATTTTGATGCCGGTCAGCGCGGCCAGTTCACCCTGACGCTTGGTTTCGAGGCGCAGGTAGTTGGCGAGGTGCTCGGGCGTGTTCTCGACGGGAACGGTCATGCCGAGCGCCTCCATGCGGTTGCGAAACTCTTGCGTTTGCACGACGTCATTGAGCTCTTTGTTGAGGTAAGCGATGATCGGCTGAGGCGTCTTGGCGGGCGCCGCGAGGCCGACGAAGCCGCTATAGTCGAAATTCGGAAAACCCAGTTCCTGCATGGTCGGAACCTCAGACCAGGTCGCGATCCGTTGCGGCCGCGCGATCGCGAGCGCACGCACTTTGCCGCTGTCAGCAAGCGGTTTGGCCTGAGCATAGAATGCGAATGCGCCCTGGACACCGCTTGGCGAGACGTTGCGAGCGGCCTCGCCCGAGCCGGCATAGGGCACGCCTGCGATCGCGGTCTTGGCCAGAGCGTTGAGCTGCGCCAACGCCATCGCCGGCGACGTGGCCGGACCCGAAGTGCCGAAACTGATTTTGTTCGGATTAGCCTTCGCGTCGGCGAGCAATTCGGCGAGCGACTTGTAAGGCAGCGTGGCGTCGATGATCAGGACCAGGGGAGGTCCTTCGACGATCATGCCGATCATCGCGAAGTCGTCGATCGCGTTATAGGGCACCGGAAGAAACCACAGATTCTGCGCGTCGGCGATTGAATTGGCGAACAATGTGTATCCGTTGGGGGCGGCGCGCGCCGCATAGGCCCCGCCCAGAGTGCCCGACCCGCCCGGTTTGTTCTCGACGATAATGGTCTGGCCGATGCGCTCCTGCAGCATGCCGGCAAAGACGCGCGCGGGGACGTCGGTCAATCCGCCAGCCGCGAACGGCACGATCATGGTAATCGGGCGATTGGGGTAGTCCTGCGCTGTCGCGACCGTCAGGAGGAAAACGCTCAACAGCGCGCCGCCCAAAAGCGCGCTAAAGAGCTGCAGGCCGATGCGCAGTGGACTGAGCGGTGAATGATGGGTCATGTATCGCTCCTGTGCGCGCATCTTCTTCGCGTCGCGCCACAATGCCAAAGTCCAGCTTCTGCCCGACGCGGGCCATCATAGCAGCACGAGAAGGAACCGATGACCAAGAGCGTAACCGTAGAGCCGCTGCTTCCGGTCGAACTCGGCCCGGGTAGGATTAAGTTCGCCCAGGGCGTAAAGGCCGGCCGGTGGGTCTTCGCGACCGGGCTGATGGCGCAGGACTTTGCCAACGGCATCGCACCGGATGTGCTGGCGGAATCGGCGCCGCATGCGGGCCTGCCTAAGCGCGAAAAGGAAGCGCGTCGTATCTTTGAGAACCTCGACGCCGTCCTGCGCGCCGCCGGCACCGATCGCGACAGCCTTGTGCGCACTGATCAATACTACACGACGGTGAAGGCTGTGCCGCCCTATCAACAAGTCAGGAGGAAAATTCTGAACGGGCGCATTCCGCCTTCGACGTCGATTGCGCAACAGAGGTTCTTGCTGCCGGGCGCCGACATGAACATCCAGGCCATGGCCGTCATCCCCGGCAACGGGTTCGAGGTCGAGCACCTCAAGCACGAGCAGCTCAAGGGGCGTCCCACCTCCGGCTATTCGCCCGCGGTTACGGTCGGCGATTTCATTTTCCTGCCAGGCATCACCTCGCTCGCGGTCGGGGATGAGCCGCGGCGTAACGGGGTCGCCGCAGCAGCGCTGATGACCGAGGGCGCGCAGTGGGGCGGTCAACCGATCAAGCTCGAGACGGAGTTCATCATCACCCAGCGAATGGCGGCCTCGCTGGCGTTGGCCGGCGCGCGGCTCGAGGATGTCGTGCACGCGCAGGTCTATCTCGCCGACCGCGAGGATTATTCGGCCTTTAACGAGACATGGACGCGGCATTTCGGGGAGGCCGGCCCAACCCTGTCGATCATTCCGTGTATCGAGCACGGGCTTGCGCCCTACGATGGCAAGATAGAAATCAACGTAATCGCGGCGAAGCCCGGCAGCGCGGCCGCCAAGCACCATGTCGACGCCGGCGTCCCGACGGCCTTCCGCCACCAGCCGCAGGCGGTGAGAGCGGGCGATCTTTTGTTCATTCCCGCGTTGATGGCGGCCGACCGCAACGGCCTCCTGGCCGCGGCTGCCGTGAACCCGCGGCAGCCTTATTTCTCGTCGTCGCCCGAGGTGCAGGCTGAGGCTATTGTCGACAATATCGCGCGGCTTTGCGCCGCCGCCGGGACTTCGCTCGCCAACACGGTCCGTGTGCTGTTGTTCCTCACTGACATCGGCGAGTTCTACCCGATCTACAAAGTCTGGGAGAGCAGGCTTGGCGGCCGCCCGCTGCCGTTTTCCGCGGTGGAGGTACCGGGGCCGCTGCCGGTACCGGGAGCCACGGTGATGATGGAAACCTGGGTTTACGCGCCTGAGTGATTGCCATGCAGTGGGCGACGCCCAGCGACCGATGATATGCGTCCAAGGACAAGCCGCCAGCTCCGCGCCAACGTTGCAGTGGCCGCGCCCTGTGCTAGGAAGCCGCCACGATCAAGGAAATGGCACAGGAGTTGGACATGGCCACGCAGAACACGCAGAAAATCGGCTGGATCGGCATGGGCCGCATGGGCTTTGCGATGGCCGAGCGCCTCGTCAAAGCGGGCCACGACGTTTCGATCTGGAATCGCACGCGGGCGAAGGCCGAGCCGCTCGAAAAGATCGGCGGCAAGGTGGTCGATCATCTGTCCGATCTGAAGTCGGTCGACGTGTTGTTTTCAATCGTCTCGACCGGCAAGGACGTTCAGGAAGTCCTATACGGCAAGAACGGCGTGTCGAGCCAGGGCGGCAAGCTGCCGCCCGTCGTGGTCGATTGCTCGACCATCTCGGTCGAGGATTCGGCCGCGATCCGCGACAAGCTCACGCAACTCGGTTCGGCCTTCGTCGCGGCGCCCGTGAGCGGCAATGCCAAGGTGATCAAGGCCGGCAAGCTTTCTGCGGTGGTGTCGGGCCCCGAAGCGGCAAGCAAGATCGCCACGCCGCTGATCGAAGTCTTCGCGCCGCGCGGGGCCTCCTATGTCGGCGACGGCGAGCTCGCGCGGGTCTGTAAAATCGCGCACAATGTCATGCTCGGCGTGGTAATCGAGAACCTGATCGAGATCACGCTGCTCACCAATAAAATGGGCGTACCGCGGCATGCGTTCCTTGCGTTCCTCAACAATGGCGTGATGGGCTCGATGTTCACGGCCTATAAATCGCCGGCTTTGGTCAATCTCGACTGGGCGACGACGTTCACCCCGGAATTGCTGCGCAAGGACCTCGATCTCGGCCTCGAACTCGCACGCGAGATGGACGTGCCGATGCCGGTGACCGCGGCGACGCGCGAAGTCGTGCAAAGCCATTTCGGCGCTGCTACGTTGCAGAAGAATCCGGAAGAATATTTGGCGAAGGATTTTGCGGCGCTGGCCGAGACCATGGCGCTCGCCGCCGGCATGAAGCTCGAGAGCGAAAACAAGAACGTGCCGACCGGGCTGGAGAGCTAACAGCGAAGTGAAGCGCCCATCACAAGGCGCCACCGCGAACGCGAATGGGAGGAGACCGTGCGCCTGACGCAGCGCTGTTTCTATGCACTCGCGGTGGGATTTGCCGCCGCGCTGGCGATATTCCCCAGCGCGACCTCGGCGCCGGCCGAGCCGGCGTGGCCGACCCGGCCGGTGAGATTGATCCTGACCCTTGGCCCGGGAAGCGGCGCGGATATCGGCGCGCGGTTGTTTGCGGACCGGCTCGCCCAGCGCTGGAGCCAGCCGGTGGTCGTCGAAAACCGCCCCGGCGGCGACGGCCTTGTCGCCATCAATGCATTTGTCGGCGCGCACGACGATCATGTCCTTTTGTACACACCGACATCGTCGTTCACCGCGCATCCGTTTTTGCACGAGAACCTGCCGTACAAGCCGAGCGATCTTGTGCCGATCACGCGGGTATCGAACACCGTTGTCGTTATTTCCGTACCGGCCAGCTTGAACGTCACTTCGCTCGGCCAGCTTGTGGCGCTGGCGCGCGCCGAGCCGGGCCAGCTCAATTGGGCCGGCATGACCGGGGCGCTGGATTTCCTGCTCGCCGGCTGGCTGCAGCAGGAAGCCTTGAACATTCCCAAGGTGGCTTACAAAAATCCGGTGGATGCGGCCAATGATCTCGCCGAGGGACGCGTGCAGCTTTACGAATCGGCCTTCGCAATCGTCCGGCCGCAGGTCGATTCCGGCAAGATCAAGGTCCTTGCCGTCACCAACACCGTGCACAACCCGAGCGAACCGATTATTCCGACGGTTGGCGAAGCCGGCCAGCCGGCGCTGACCGTCGACGGCCTCGTCGGTCTGTTCGGGCCAACGGGAATGCCGCGCGAGCTTCGCGAACGGATCACTGCCGACATCCGCGCGGTTGGCGACGACACCATCAAGGACCGCTTGGCCGCTACGGGCCAGCTCCTCAATGTCGGCGGCCCCGAAGAGTTCGCCAAATCGATCGACGAGCAGCGTGCCCAAGTGGCGAAATTCGCCAAGCAACTCGGCCTTGAGCCATTGCCGCAAAACTGAATTAATTATGCTGCGGGGTTTTGACGTCCGTCTGCACGCTGATCGCCATTTGCCACTGGCCGTTGCGCTTCACCCAGACGCGCGCGATGCGCAGCAGCGGCTCAATATCGTCGGGCTCGCCCTGCTCCGACACCATCACCGCGCTATCTCCATAGACCCACAACCGCATCGAATGGATGGCAGTGAGGATCGTTGGGATATTTTGCGCCTTCTCATTCTCGAAATGGGCAATGCGTCCGGATTTCGGGACCGGCGGGTATCCCGATCGGTAATACATGTATTCGTCGGCAAGATGTTTTTGGTATTCCGCCGTGTCGTGAGCAACCGCGGTTTTCTCGATCGCCTGATATGTCGTGATGACGTCCTGCTCGGCCTGCGAACGGACGCGGTAGGGAATGGTCTCGCAGGGGTTCTTGCATTCGTAGAGTTTGGCCAACTCCTTGACCGCGTCCGGCAGCGGCGGGAGTTCCGCGGCGGCCTGCGAGGCGTCCGCGGCGGCGAGTGCAACATCTTGCATCATCAGAACGCGCCAAGTGCGCTTCTGCTTGGCCCAGATATGGAGGATGAAGGTGTCGCTGCCTTGAGCGGATTGGCGCACCCCGGTGACGATGGCGACGAGGCCGTAGACCGTCGCCTTGACGTCGGTTGCGGGAGCTGTTTCCGCGCTCTTGAGATCGGCGAGAAATTCCTTGCGCTGATGAATCTTGCCGTTCT
This sequence comes from Hyphomicrobiales bacterium, assembly GCA_003164375.1. Classification (GTDB taxonomy): domain Bacteria; phylum Pseudomonadota; class Alphaproteobacteria; order Rhizobiales; family Xanthobacteraceae; genus BOG-931. The sequence continues at coordinate 16,404 of PLTE01000429.1, forward strand.
CGTCGGTATAAGTGAATTGCAGCGAGAGCAACCTGCGCACGGCCGAATTGTCGCCGGCATGCATGGCATCGCCGAGCGCCGTATCTGCGGCGAGCACGAGCGCGGTTTCACCGGTCGCCTGCTGCGCCCTGAGTTCGGCGCGAACTGCGATCAGCGCGCTCGCGACCAGAGCCGCAAGCGAAATCAGCTGGAGAAGCGGTCGCTTAGCGCGTCGCCTGGCCCGTCGCTCGGCCGCCGGCATGCCTTCTCCTCGAATGTCGGCGTCTAGGCCGCGCTGAGACGATAAAGCCAAAACATGACATTTTTCACCATCGGAACTCAAGGCGACGGTCGCGAAACCCGCCGCGCAACATTGTCGGCTTCGGAGAAGTTTCGGGCCCGGCAACGATCAGTTGCAAAGATGGCTGAACGGATCGCATTGCACGCCGCGCGCTGCGCGATGACGGTGGTGCCGCGCCTCGCGTTCGACATGCTTGCGGCCGGCCTGCTTGGCACCAGCCTCGTTGGCGCCGGCCGCCTTCGCGCCGGCCGCCCGGCCGCTGCCTTTCATGACGATGCGGCAAGGCTCGCTAAGCTGGGCCAATTTTTCTTTCATGCAGGTCGTGACCTTCGCCACGTCGGGAATGAAATCGGAGCACAACCGCATCGCGTCGGGCGTGCAAGCTCGGCGGGCGGCGTCGCTGCCGGCGTCGCTGCCTTGGGCGCCGGCACTATCGAAACTGGAAACCAGCGCTCCGGCCAGTAACACCAGACAGCCGAAGAAACGAGCGATCCGCATATGCAATTTCCCCAATTTCGATAATTTGTGTCGGGCGCCGCGACGTCGGCCGCGGGCAAGGCGCCGATCTCTTTACGCAAAATCTGGTTTGCGAAGCAAATTTGCGCGTAGCTCCATTCCGGAGCTTCCACACCTGCTGGTCGAAAGGTGGCGAAAGTACGATCTAGAGCGCACCAGCCTGCAGGCGGGAATTTGCCGGGGGCATGGAGCGAGTCGGCCTTTCAGCCGCCCCAGGCAAAGCGCCTACGGGCGCGGACCATGTCCCTGGCGACACCATCCGGGCAGGGACCGATTTCGCCCTCGACCATTTCTGACGTCCCATTGTCGAACGACATGTGCCGACAGAGCTTCCCGTCAGGCATCGCATAAACGACGTCGCCGATGCCCTTGGCTTCGCGCGCGGCCACTGCCGAGCGTAACAGCGGCTCGATCGCGGCGTGGCCACCGACCAGCGTGGCGGTGGCGAAGAGCATGAGAAACGCCGATGAAATGATCACGGCGCGTAGCGACGTCTGGTCGTCGAGGTCCCGCCGCGCCCATGTATTCCGGCGCGGGCGCGAATTGACGCCGACATGATCCGACGAGTCGAACCATGAGGACGCCTCCAGCTCTGCCCCTTTGGCTGCGTGCATTGCACCATAAAACACAAAAGCCATTGCAGCGCCGATAAGAAATTACTTTTGATTTGAGCGAATTTGGCGACGAGGATGTATCCGATCGACCGCAAACGTCGGCGCAGCGGGCGTTGCTTTGCCCACTCCCGGTTTGCCGCAAGAGGTGAAATAATCGTCGCCGGTCTTAACAGGCCCGTCGGGGAGGACATTCGATCTGATGCGAACGCAAGTGGCCATCATCGGCGCCGGCCCGGCCGGCTTGCTGCTCGGCCAGCTGCTTCATAAGCAGGGCATCGACAACATCATCCTGGAACGGCAAACCGCCGACTATGTGCTTGGCCGGATCCGCGCCGGCGTCATCGAGCAGGTCACCATGGACTTGCTCGACCAGGCCGGCGTTGGCGCGCGCATGCACGCCGACGGGCTCATTCATGACGGCGTCCAGATTTGCGTCGACGGCACCCGCCATCGCCTGTCGTTAAAGGACCTGACCGGCAAAACGGTAATGGTCTACGGACAGACCGAAATCACCAAAGACCTCATGGACGGCCGCGCGACGGTCGGCGCACCGACGATCTATTCCGCCAATGACGTGAGCTTGCACGATATGTTCGGCGACCGGCCACGCGTGACGTATAGTTCAAAGGGAGAACCCCGGGAGATTGTCTGCGACTTCATCGCCGGTTGCGACGGTTTTCACGGCGTCAGCCGCCAGAGCGTTCCGACGGAGGCGATCACCGCCTATGAGCGCGTCTATCCGCTCGGCTGGCTCGGCATCCTGTCCGACACGCCGCCGGTCTCGGACGAGTTGATGTATGTGCGCCACCCGCGTGGCTTCGCGCTGTGCTCGATGCGCTCGCCGACCCGCAGCCGCTATTACATTCAATGCAGCCTCGCCGACGACGTCGCGGCGTGGCCGGATCAGCGATTCTGGGACGCGTTGAAACCCCGGCTCGACGAGCAAGCTCAAGCCGCGCTCGTCACCGGGCCGTCGATCGAAAAAAGCATCGCGCCGCTGCGCAGCTTCGTTGCCGAGCCGATGCGCTTCGGCCGGCTTTTCCTTGCCGGCGACGCCGCCCATATCGTGCCGCCGACCGGCGCCAAAGGGCTCAATCTGGCGGCCAGCGACGTGCAATATCTGTCTCACGCGCTGGTCGAGCACTACGTGGAGAAGTCGGACGCCGGTCTTGACCGCTATTCCGAGCGCGCACTCAAGCGTATCTGGAAAGCCGAGCGTTTCTCGTGGTGGATGACCATGACGCTGCATCGGATCTCCGACAATGCGTTTGATCATCAGCTCCAACTCGCCGAACTCGATTATTTGTTCCGATCGAAATCCGCTGCCGCCGCGTTCGCGGAGAATTATGTGGGGTTGCCATATTAGAGGTGAGCCATGCTTGAACTACGCCCCAGTTGCGAATGCTGCGACAAGGACCTGCCGCCGGCGGCCGCCGATGCCATGATTTGCACCTTCGAGTGCACGTTCTGCCGCGACTGCGTGGAAAACAGACTCGGCGGTATCTGCCCGAACTGCGGCGGCAATTTTGCGCTACGCCCGGTGCGACCGGCCGGCAAGCTCGTGAACAATCCGCCATCGCGGCAGCGCGTTTTCAATCCGCAAGGCTGCGGCCGGACATGACGCTTTTTCCGCTATTGTGGCGTCGGATAAGAACGGGACAAGCAGTAACGCAGGTCAGCGGCGGAGTTCAGGTCGGCTGCTCCATCTTGCATCCGGTGTCGGCAACCGAACCGGCGGCCTGTTCGCCAGGCACCAGGGCTCCGACCGTGACCAGGTCGTCGGCACTCGCCTTCGCCGGGTGCACTTCCCCGATGAAAATGTTGGGCATCAATTGGTGATCGCCCTTGCGATAAATCACCTTGCCGGGCTGCAGCGCCACATCCGGCGGCAGCTCGAAATCCTCCAGCGCCATCGCCAGTTTCGGGCCTTCGAGCGACTTCGCTTTTTCCGCGGCAAGCCGCACGGTGTGCATCGACACGTAACCGAACCAATCGCGGGCCGAGGGCGTCTTTTTGGTCGTCGCGCGGTAGTCGCCGACGAACTTCACCACTTCGGGCACGTTGGGTTGATTCCACCACCACTCATAGGTCCACCAGCCGGTTTGCGCATCCGGCGGACATCCTTTGATGCTTTCCAATTCGAACAGCGCGCCCCCGAGCGACATCTCTTTCTGCATGCCGAACCGGGTGAATTGCTTCATGCAGTCGATCTGAGAAAGTCCACCCATGTTGTTCAGCAGCACGTTCGGTTTGTAGGCCTTGGCCTTGATCAGCGTGGCGGAAAAATCGGCATTGTTGATCGGCAGCATGTCGCCCTCATAGCTGCCGCCGGCCTTGGTGAGGGCCTTGACGAAGGCACCCTGCAGCGTGTGGCCGTAGGCATAGTCCGGCGTGATGAAGAACCATTTATTGCCGAACCGCTTCACCAATTCCGGCGTGACCGCCTCGGCGTCCATCGTCGTCGCGTTGCAAACGCGGAACACGTTCCATTTGCAATTGGTGCCGGTGATCGGATCGGTGTGGCCACCGGGCACGATATGGAGCACTTTCTTCTCGTTGGTCACCTGCGACATCGCGTAAGCGACGCCAGAATTGACGTCGCCGAAGATCACGTCGACCTGATTGCGGTCGATCAGTTTGCGCGTCTTCTGAACCCCGGTGCCGACGTCGTTCGCCGAATCCTCGACCAGAAGCTGAACCTGGCGACCGAGAATGCCGCCCGTCTTGTTGATTTCCGCCTCGGCATATCTCGCGCCGTCGACCTCGCTTTGCGCCAGCGCCGACAGCACGCCGGTCAACGGATCGACCATGCCGATCTTCACCGGCTCCTCGCCGCGCGCCGCGATGAGGAACGGCGAGCCGATGACTTGACTGGCGCCGAGCGCGAAACCCGCCTTGAGGAACGTGCGACGGCGCACCGACGTCTTAACGTGCGACATGCTCGATCCTCACCCCCAATTTTTACGCGGTCAACTACAGACTTGTCGCCCCGCCCGCCGCCGGGCGGCCATGCCGGTTACGTCAAATTCTTTTTCCGCGCCTTCGCCTGTTCGGCGAGGAAACGCGACAGCCTTGTGCGCACCGCATCGGCCTGCTCCGGCGTCCAGCGGCGCAAGCCTTCGCCGGTTTTCATGCCGAGCTTGCCCGCCGCGACCTTGTCGCGCAGCAATGGATGCGGGCCCGGCGTGCAGTCGAGGTGCTGATAAAGCACCGCGGCGATATCGAAAGTCAGATCCACGCCGACCAGATCGGTCTGCTCCATCGGTCCAAGCACGGCGGTGCGCGCGCCAAATCCTGCTTTGACGACTGTGTCGATCGTTTCCGCGTCGCAGACGCCTGCGGCTACGAGCGCGATCGCTTCGCGCTTCATGGCGTGCTGCAGCCGGTTGCCGACAAAACCCGGCACATCGCGGCGGACGTGAACCGGCGTTTTTCCGGCATCGCGCAGCAGCGCCATGGTACGCCGCACCACCTGCTCGCTGGTCATTTCGTTCTGGATCACTTCTACCAGCGGAACAAGATGCGGCGGATTCCAGAAATGCGTGCCGATGACGCGCTCACGATGCGCGAGATGTCGGCCGATCACGGTCGAGGGAATAGCCGAGCTGTTGCTGGCGAGGATGGTATCCGGCGCGACGAGCGACTCCAGCTCGGCGAAGATTTGTTGCTTCAGCGGCAGCTTCTCCGGCGCCGCCTCAAAGACGAAAGCCGCGCCCCGCATCGCCGGGGCAATCGTATCATACGCCGCGATGTTGTTCAGGAGAGCCGGATCGTCGTCGAGCAGATCGGCGATTGCGCGCAGACGTTTACTCAGCGTTGCGAGCAGTTCCGTTGCCGGTTCGAAAACGGCGACTTGGTGGCCCGCGGCGGCGAACAGATAAGCGATGCCATGGCCCATCAAACCGCCGCCGACGATGGCTATTTTTTGGCCGGGGTTTTGCTCGTTCTGATCACGCATGTTTGTCTCGACAAAAATGTTGCGGGGAACCGTGGCGAAGCTGGAACGTTATTGCTTCGAAGTTTAGCGTGACCGCTCCGCATGGCAGTGACGGTCGCTGGATTCATACTCAGGAGTCACGGTCATGCCTATTCTGCTGTGGGTTGCTTTCTGGTCCTTGGTGATGGGGACAGCGACGTGCTGGGGCGAGGCCTCCCGACCGATTCGCGTCAAGGCGCCCAAACCTCGGAATCGCGATTAAACCGCCCAATAACCAGTTACGGCCGCTCGCCCCGTCGTCGTATCGCCTGCCATAACGCGCGAAGTCTCTCATTTCGCCGAACCCAGCGCGCCAAGACACCGGCGCGCCAAGACACACATCGCGCGACGACAATCGGCGGGGCTCCGGCAGGATCATGTTGCAGCGGGCCTACCTCGCCGGTATTGATACGCGCCCCCAATCCGCAAGAGCGTCAATACCGTCATGGCCCGTCTCGTCATGAAATTCGGCGGAACGTCCGTCGCTGATATCGACCGCATCCGCAATGTCGCGCGACACGTCAAGCGCGAGATCGATGCCGGCCATGAAGTGGCCGTCGTGGTTTCCGCGATGTCGGGCACGACCAACCAGCTGGTCGCCTGGTGCGAAGCGGCCTTGCGCGAGCGGCGTATTTTCGATGCCCGCGAATACGATGCCGTCGTCGCCACCGGCGAGCAGGTCACGGCGGGACTGCTCGCCATCGCGCTGCAGGACCTCGATATCAATGCGCGCTCATGGCAGGGCTGGCAGCTGCCGGTAGTGACCTCGGATGCGCACGGCTCAGCGCGCATCCTCGACGTCAACGGCGACGAGCTGATCCGACGTTTCAAGGAGCGCAAGGAGGTCGCCGTCATCGCCGGCTTCCAGGGTCTGCACAAGGAAACCGGCCGCATCACGACGCTCGGCCGCGGCGGCTCGGATACTTCGGCGGTGGCGATCGCGGCCGCGATCCACGCCGACCGCTGCGACATCTACACCGACGTCGACGGCGTCTACACCACCGATCCGCGCGTGGTGCCGCGCGCGCGCCGGCTCGACAAGGTCGCTTTCGAGGAAATGCTGGAGCTTGCGTCGCTCGGCGCCAAGGTATTGCAGGTTCGTTCGGTCGAGCTCGGCATGCTGCATAATGTGCGCATTTTCGTGCGGTCGAGCTTCGACCCGCCAGAACGAATCGACCCGTATGGCACACCGCCGGGAACGCTGATCTGCGACGAGGGAGAGATCATGGAGC
>PLTE01000025.1 GCA_003164375.1 Hyphomicrobiales bacterium
GGGATCTGGGACTTCGCCGACGCCGACCGCCGCGACGGCTACAGCGTCGTGCTGTTCGGGCCGAACGGCCGGCGCTACCGCCATCCGCCCCCGGCGCTGATCGAGCAGATCAGGCAACTGCCCGGCGTATCGAGCGTGCAAATCAGTTTTCACCAGGATCGCGCGCCGGAAGCCCACGCCATGCCACCGGGCGGCTTCCGTTTGGCGATAATCAACGGCTTCGATCTCGACGGCGCGTTCGGGGCGCGCGAGCGGCTCAGAGAGCTTTTCCTCGGCGGCGGTCGGTAGCCGGCGCTTTGCGGTGTCCAGACCCGTTGCGCGATCCGTGCTCCGCACTATAGTCGCCGCCCGCCGGGACCTTCCCGGACTGTGAAGGAACAAAATCATGAAAATCGTTGCGTTCGAAGGGCAGGGAGGCCCTCATCTTGGCGTGGTCGAGGGCGATCAGGTGGTCGATCTGCAGGCTGTGGACGGCAAGGTTCCAGCCGATCTCGGCGAGTGGCTTGCCAAGAACAACGGCGACACTAAGCCCCTGGCGGAATTCGCCAAGCGTGCGCCAGCAAGCGCCCGCAAGCCGCTCGCCGGCCTGAAATACGCACTGCCGGTCGGCCGTCCGGGAAAAATCATCTGCCTCGGCTTGAATTACCTCGATCACGTCAAGGAAGGCTCGCAGCGCGACAATATACCGAAATTTCCGACCATCTTCTTTCGCGGCCTCACCTCGATGGTGCCGCATGGCGAGCCGATCATCCGGCCGAAAGTGTCCGAGACGCTCGATTACGAAGCCGAGCTGATCCTGGTGGTCGGCAAACGCGCCAAGCATCTCACCCCCGCCAACGCCACCTCCTGTATCGCCGGCTACTCCTGCGGCAACGAAGGTTCGGTGCGCGAATTCCAGCGCAAGACGACGCAATGGGCGATGGGCAAGAATTTCGACCATACCGGCGGCTTCGGCCCGTGGCTCGTCACCGCCGATGAATTGCCGGACGCCGCCAAGGGGCTGAAAATCGAGAGCCGGCTCAATGGCAATGTCATGCAATCGGACAACACCGACAATATGATGTTCCCGATCGTCGAGATGCTGGTCTACGTCACCCAGGGCATCACGCTTGAGCCCGGCGACGTCATCTTCACCGGCACGCCGTCCGGCGTCGGCCATGCGCGCAAGCCCAACCCGGTCTGGATGAAGAACGGCGACACTGTCGAGGTCGAAATCGAGCGTATCGGAATTTTGCGCAATCCGATCGTCGACGAAAAGTAAGGCGTAAGCGTGAAACTGCTTTGCAGCTTCACCGCGCTGCTGTTCTCCTGCGCGACGCTCACGCCGGCGCTCGCGCAGGAGCAGGTCAAAGTCGGCCTCGGCTTCGGGCTGGCGTTTCTGCCGGTCTATGTCTGCGAAGATTTGAAGCTGATCGAGAAGCACGCCAAGGCGGCGCACCTTGACGTGAGGGCAAGCTTCCAGCGTTTCATGAGCGCCGCGCAGATGCAGGACGCGCTGGGCTCGGGCGCAATCGACATGGCGCCGTTCGGTACGGCGCCGCTGCTTAAGGCCTGGCAGGACGCCAAGGACACGCCGAAGCAAATCTTCGCGATCTCCGGCATTACTTCCTTGCCGCTGGTGCTGCTGAGCAATCAGCCGAACGAGCAGTCAATCGCCGATCTGACGCCGGCCGATCGTATCGCGGTGCCCACCCTCTCGTCGCCGCAGATGTATCTGTTGGAGCTGCAATCGGAGAAAATTTTCGGACATTACGACCGGCTGCGCAGCCAAGTCGTTGTGCTGCCGCACGCCGATGCGATCGCGGCTCTTGTCGAGCCTGCCGGCGAGGTGACGGCCTATTTCGCCTCGCCGCCGTTCACGCAACTGGCGCTACGGGCCGCCAATGTCCACCCCTTGCTCGCTTCGTCAGACGTGATGAGCGGAAAATCCTCGTTTCTCATCATGGGAGCGGCCAAAGCTTTTATCGAGGCGCAGCCGCTCTTGCCCGAAGTGATCGACAAGGCAATTGATGAAGCCGCTCGCCTCATCCACGACGATCCGCGCCGCGCCGCGCAAATCTATTTGACGCATGAGCCCTCGGCGACGCTCAACGGCGCGGCGATGGAAACGGTGATCAGGGACATCAAGGACGAATTCGGCAGCACGGTTTACGGCGTGCAAAAGACGGCCGACTTCATGGGCCGCCATGACGAACTTAAGGTTGCGCCGCAAAGCTGGAAGGAGATCGTCGCGCCGGCGCTGTTGAGTTCTCCGAGCAGTTAGACCACGATTCAATTCTACCGCCCGTGCACGAGATTGCCGGTCACGAGGCTTCGGGAGGCATATCATGTCCGATAAAGCACTTAACGTCGTCACCATTTGCGGCAGCCTGCGCAAGGGTTCCTACAATCGTATCGTCATGAATTTGCTGCCGAGCTTTGCGCCCGACGGCATGACAATCACCGAGGCGCCGCCGTTTGCCGAATTTCCGCTCTATGACGCCGACGTGCAAAACGCGTCCGGCTTTCCGGCGCCGGTGCAAAATCTCGCCGACGCGATCCGTGCCGCCGATGGCGTGATCTTCGTCTCGCCGGAATATAATTTCTCGATCCCGGGCGGATTGAAAAACGCGATCGACTGGGTTTCACGCACGCCGAATCAACCGTTTGCCGGCAAGCCGGTCGCCATTCAATCCGCGACCGGCGGCAATCTCGGTGGCGGACGCATGCAATATGATCTTCGCCGCTGCATGATTTTTCTCGACGCCTTGACGCTGAACAAGCCGGAGATATTCATCGGCATGGCTTCCCAGCGCATCGATGACAAGACCGGACAGATCAAGGACGAGCAGACAATAGGTTTTATCAAGCAGCAGCTTGCCGCGTTCGCGAAATCCATCGAGCAACACGGCCTAAAGCGCTGACGATGAAAAGCCCGCCGATGGTGAATTCATGACCGGTCAGGTGCTGGCGGTGGACGGCGGCAACGCGACTCCCTGAGCCGGGGCTGGCGGCAGGCGCCGCGGCCGCATGACAGCCCCCTTTTTGCGCGCTATTTCCGCGCGGTCGCGCTTTGACTATAGTTGCCGAAAGCCTGCGGATTCCCGAGGAGGACGCCATCGTGGCGAGAAATTTGGCGGTCGCGGCCGCGAAAAAAGCCGGTAACGGCAAAATAAGCCCGAAACATAATATCGAGGCGATGCGGAATGCCTTCTACGAGCGCATCGCCAAGAAGGACATGGCGCCGTTGTGGAAGGTCATGAAATCGGTCGTCACCAAGGAGCCGGTGACGCGATGCCAGCCCCATGTCTGGCATTACGACGACGTCAAAGCGCTGGTGATGGAATCCGGCGGCCTGATCACCGCCGAGGAGGCGGAGCGCCGCGTATTGATCCTGGAGAACCCGTCACTGCACGGCGAATCCCGCGTCACCAATACGCTATTCGCCGGCATCCAGATGATTTTACCCGGCGAAGTGGCGCCGGCGCACCGCCACGCCGCGTCCGCCATCCGCTTCGTGCTCGACGGCGAGGGCGCCTATACCGCGGTCGAGGGCGAAAAAGCCTTCATGGCGCCGGGCGATTTTGTCATTACCGCGAACTGGGCGCCGCACGACCACGGCAACCCGTCAAACAAACCGATGCTGTGGCTCGACGTGCTGGATCTTCCCACCGTCAACTTCTACGAAGCCTCGTTTGCCGAGCATTTCGATGACGCAATGCAGGCGACGACCCGCCAGGACGGCGACTCACTGTCGTTCTACGGTTCGGGCGTGCTGCCCGACGGCACGCCGGCCATGAACCGGACCCCGGTTATCAATTACACCTATGCGCGCACGCGCCCGATCGTCGAGCGCATGATGCAGACGGGCGATATCGACAAGCGCCATGGCGCACGCGTGCGCTACGCCAATCCGGTCAACGGCGGCCCAGTGCTGCCGACCATGAGCGCCTGCCTCGCGATGCTGCCCAAGGGATTTGTGGGCGAGCCTTACCGTTCGACGGACGGCATCATCTTTGTCTGTGCCGAAGGCGAAGGCTCGACCGAGGTCGACGGCAAAGTGCTCGAATGGGGCCCCAACGACGTCTTCGTGGTGCCGCCGTGGAAGCGCTATGCGCATCATGCAGCGAAACAATCCGTGCTGTTTTCGATCTCCGACCGCCCGGCGCAGGAAGCGCTGGGACTCTGGCGCGAGGGGAACTAGCGCAATCACCTAACCCGGATACGGCGACGATCGACGGCAAGCGGTGTCTTGCGTGGAGCAAGCGGTGTCTTGCGTGGAGAATGTCCGGTGAATACCATGGCTTCCAGGGGCGGGCGCTTCTCATACTGGATCTAAAAGATCCACTATCGAAGGTCCCGATGAAACTGCTTTTCGTGCACCCAGGGCCGTTGCTCTACACGAATGTTTTCCTACGGCTTGAACCGCTGGGGCTTGAACTGGTGGCTGAGGCCGCCCGGCGCGCCAAGCACGCGACAAAGCTCATCGATTTGCAAGTCGAGAGCCACGCCGACTATCACCGCATGATCGCAGAG
>PLTE01000097.1 GCA_003164375.1 Hyphomicrobiales bacterium
TAATGCCGGCCGAAGCGATGCCCGGACCGCCCGGGAGCGAGGTTACAAGCCCCGCCCGCAGGAACCGCACCCGCCCCATCGCTCGGCTGTCACCGGTCGACGACCCTTCGATGGGCGAGAGTGCCGGAATATATTCCTGTCGGTGACGAGTATCAAGAGGGTGTCGCTAAAAAAATTACGACGTCTCCTCTGTCCTCCTAAGCGCAAGGAAGACTGAAAATCCCGCCCTCCAAGTCGTCACCCTGAGGTGCACGGCCGCAGGCCGAGCCTCGAAGGGCGACGGCTGCACCGCCCGGGCCGCACCCTTCGAGGGCCGCTCTGCGGCCACCTCAGGGTAACGGGTCGAACGGCGCGGCGAGCGGCAAAGCGACCTACTGCACCAGCCTGCCCTCGTGAATGCTCTGCGCCAGCAAATCCAGATAGGCCTGCACCTACGGATTGGGCGGGCTGTCACCCGCTTCGCTCTCGACCTCTCCCGCAAGCGGGAGAGGTGAATTTCACTTCTGACACTTCGGACAATAAAACGTCGAGCGACCATTCTGCACGATGCGTTTGACGGTGCCGGTGCAGCCGGGCGTCCGGCACTTCTCTCCTTCGCGATCGTAGACGCGGAAGCTGTGCTGGAACATGCCGAGGTCGCCGTCGGTGAGCCGGTGGTCGCGCAGCGACGAGCCGCCGTCTTTGATGGCGGCGTTCAGCGTCGTCTTGATGGCCTCGACCAGCCGCTCGGCGCGTTCGTTCGGCGCGCCGTTGCGGCCGGCGATGGTCGAGGCCTGGCGTTTGGGCGACAGTCGCGCCCGATGCAGCGCTTCGCAGACGTAGATATTGCCCAAGCCCGCGACGATGCGCTGGTCCAACAGCGCTGCTTTGAGGCTTGTCTTCTTGCCTTCGCAGGCTTGCGCCAACATCGCTGCGTCAAACGCGTTGCCGAGCGGCTCGGGGCCGAGCCCTTTCAGCAAGGGTTCGGCATCGAGCTCGTCGCGCGGCACGAGCTTCATCGAGCCGAAGCGGCGCGGGTCGTTGAAGGTCACGGTTGAGCCGGACGACATGACGAAGACGACGTGATCGTGAGCCAGGTGCTTTTTGCGATCGTGGTAATAGCGGCCAAGCTGTTTATCGGCCGCGGCATAGACATGAAACGAGCCGGACATGCCGAGATGCATGATGAGCACGTCGCCGGAGGACAGATCGGCGAGCAGATATTTGGCGCGGCGGCCGAGACCGGTCACGGTGGTGCCCGTGAGCCGCTGCGCAAAATCCTTCGGCAGCGGCCAGCGCAGGTCGCCGCGACGGACTTCGACTTTGACGAAGCGCTTGCCGTCCATGGCCGGCTCAAGACCGCGGCGCACCGTTTCGACTTCGGGCAGCTCGGGCATCGTTGATCCAACGCGGACGGCAAAGTGGTTAATTGCAAGGACATAGCGTCGCTTGCCGCGCCGCGCTATGGTTATGGATTGAAGGATCGACGATGACAAATACCACGCATTTCGGCTCGCAGCAGGTGCCGCTTGAGGACAAGCAGGCGCTGGTCGACGACGTCTTTCACAGCGTGGCGCGGCGCTATGACCTGATGAACGACCTGATGTCGTTCGGCTTGCACCGCGCCTGGAAGGACGCCCTGGTCACGGCGGTCAACCCGCCGCGCAACGGGCCTTTTGCGCTCCTTGATATCGCCGGCGGCACCGGCGACATCGCCTTGCGCGTCGTTGCGAGCGGCGGACCGGAGACCCGCGCGACGGTCAGCGATATCAATGCCGACATGCTCGACGTCGGCCGCGAGCGCGCCGCGGCGCGCGCGCTGGAGGACGTTATTACCTTCGCCGAGGCCAACGCCGAAGCGCTGCCCTTTGCCGATAAGAGTTTCGATGCCGCGACCATCGCGTTCGGCATCCGCAACGTGCCGCGCATCGAACAGGCGCTCGCCGAAGCCTATCGCGTGCTCAAGATCGGCGGTCGTTTTTTCTGCCTCGAATTCTCCGCGGTCGACGTCCCCGGCCTCGACCGGCTGTATGATTTTTATTCGTTCAACGTTATTCCCGCGCTCGGCCGCGCGGTCGCGGGCGATGCCGAATCCTACCGCTATCTGGTGGAATCGATCCGCCGCTTCCCGAGCCCGCAAAATTTTGCCGCGATGCTGCGGACGGCGGGTTTCGCGCGGGTTTCGTACCAACAGATGAGCGGCGGCATCGTGGCGCTTCATTCCGGCTGGCGTTTGTGATCTCGGGCCCCACGCATCTGCTGCGCCTCACCCGCGCCGCCTTCGTGTTCGCCCGCGAGGGCGTGTTCGGCGGCATCGATCCGGCGCTGGCGCCGGTCTCGGTGCGCCCGCTGTTGCGCTTCGCGCGCCTGTTCGAACGGCGCTCGCCCGACGCAACCGCAACCCCTTTGGCCACGGCGCTGACCCGGCTCGGGCCGAGCTATGTGAAGATCGGCCAATTCCTGGCGACCCGGCCGGATGTGGTCGGCCCGGCCTTGGCCCACGATCTCGAACGCTTGCAGGATCAGATGCCGCCGTTTCCGCAAGACCAGGCGGAAGCTGAGATCGTCGCCGCGTTCGGCAAGCCGGTGGCTGCGATCTTTTCAAGTTTCAGCCCGCCGGTCGCCGCCGCATCGATCGCGCAAGTGCACCGCGCGACGGTCGCGACCGCGTCCGGCCCGCGCGCCGTCGCGGTCAAGCTATTGCGGCCCGGCGTCGAGCAGCGCTTTCGCGCCGACCTCGCCGACTTCACCTTTGCCGCCGCGCACGCCGAAAGCTTTTCCGCCGAAGCAAGACGGCTGCGCCTCGTGGAAGTATTCGAGACGCTGCGCCGCTCGGTGATGATGGAAATGGACTTCCGGCTGGAAGCGGCGGCGCTGTCGGAAATGGCCGACAACACCAAAGACGATCCGGATTTCCGCGTGCCCGAGGTCGACTGGGATCGCACCGCCAAGGACGTGCTGACGCTGGAGTGGATCGAGGGGACGGCCTTGTCCGACCGCGCCCGGCTGGAGACCAAGGGCTTCGACCTGCCGCAGCTCGCCCGTTCGCTGATCCAGAGTTTTCTGCGTCATGCCTTGCGCGACGGCTTCTTTCACGCCGACATGCATCCGGGCAATCTGTTCGTCGATGACGACGGCCGGCTGATTGCCGTCGATTTCGGTATCATGGGCCGGCTCGGCGCCAAGGAGCGGCTGTTTCTCGCTGAAATCCTCCACGGCTTCATCACCCGCGATTATCGCCGCGCGGCGGAAGTTCATTTCGAGGCCGGCTATGTGCCGCCGCACCATTCGATCGACGACTTCGCGCAAGCCATCCGCGCCATCGGCGAGCCGATCCATAACCGCACCGCCGAAGACATTTCGATGGCCAAGCTGCTCAATTTATTGTTCGAGGTGACCGGGCTGTTCGACATGCGCACGCGGCCGGAACTGCTGCTGTTGCAGAAGACCATGGTGGTGGTCGAAGGCGTGGCGCGTTCGCTCGACCCCAGGCTCGACATGTGGCGCACCGCCGAGCCGGTGGTGCGCGAATGGATGACGCGCTATCTCGGCCCGGTCGGTAAGCTCGAGAACGCAGCGCTTGGCGTCGCCGAGATCGGACATTTTATCGGCAACGTGCCGGGCCTCTTGATGCGCGGCGCCCGGATACTCGAGCAGCTCGACGACTCAACCCGCGACGGCCTCGTGCTGTCGCCGCAGACCGTCGCCGCGTTCGACAAAACCGAAAAGCGCCGGATCCGCTGGACCGTCGGCGCGCTGTGGGCCATTGCGGCGCTGCTGCTCTGGATCGCCTTCCAGCACTTGTGATTGCAATGATTGCAATGCAATCAATTGGCCGCTAAACTCTTCGCGATCGACGAAAGGACGACAGCGGTGGCCAGCCTCACGGTCCGGCAACTCGACGACAAGCTCAAGAAGCTGTTGCGCCTGCGCGCGGCACGTCACAGCCGCTCGATGGAGGACGAGGTCCGGGTCATTTTGCGGCAGGCGGCGGCGGAGACCGGCCGCGACATCCTTGAGCGCTCCGACCCGCCCACGCGGCAAGCACGGCAGCGGACACCAGCGGACGCAGGGCCGCGCATCCTCCTCATCATCGGCGGCGGCATTGCCGCCTATAAGTCGCTCGATCTGATCCGCCGGTTGCAGGACCGCGGTGCGCATGTGCGCTGTATTCTGACCGCCGCCGCGCAGCAGTTCGTCACCCCGCTCGCCGCCGGCGCGCTGTGCGGCGAACCGGCCTTTACCGACCTGTTCGATCCGCAGAGCGAATTCGACGTCGGCCATATCCGGCTCGCGCGTGACAGCGATCTTGTCGTGGTCGCGCCGGCGACCGCCGACCTGATGGCGAAGATGGCGCAGGGTCATGCCGATGATCTCGCCAGCGCGATTTTGCTGGCGGCCAATCGGCCGATTCTGCTGGCGCCGGCGATGAACCCGTTGATGTGGAACAATGCTGCGACCCGCCGCAACGTCGCGCTGCTCGAGCGCGACGGTGTCGCCATGATCGGGCCCAATGCCGGGGAAATGGCCGAAGCCGGAGAAGCCGGCATCGGCCGGATGGCGGAGCCTCTGGAAATAGCGTCCGCTGCCGAACGCTTGCTGCGTCCGCCGCAGCCGCACCCGCTTGCCGGCAAACGGGTCCTGATTACCGCGGGACCGACCCACGAGCCGATCGATCCGGTGCGCTACATCGCCAACCGCTC
>PLTE01000417.1 GCA_003164375.1 Hyphomicrobiales bacterium
CCGACGCCGACGTCGACGGCGCCCATATCCGCACGCTGTTGTTGACGTTCTTTTATCGGCAGATGCGCGAGCTCATCGATCGCGGCCATCTCTACATCGCGCAGCCGCCGCTTTACAAAATCGCGCGTGGCAAGTCCGAGCAATACCTCAAGGACGAGCACGCGCTCGAGAATTATCTGATCGATACCGGCCTCGAAGATAGCGCGTTGCGGCTGTCGTCCGGCGAAGTGCGCGCCGGCAACGATTTGCGCAAGCTGGTCGAGGACGCGCGCATGATCCGCAATCTGCTGCGCGGGCTGCACAGCCGCTACAATCGCCAGGTGGTCGAACAAGCGGCGATCTTGAGCGTGCTCAATCGCGACATTTTCGGCGACCCGCAGAAGGCCGTGGCCGCGGTACCCTATATCGCCAAGCGGCTCGACGCGCTGTCGGAGGAAACCGAACGCGGCTGGCAGGGTCAATTCACCGAAGGCGCGGGCTTTCAGTTCGAGCGCACCGTGCGCGGCGTCAAGGAAGTCGCCGTGATCGATCAGGCGCTGCTCGGTTCGGTCGATGCCCGCAAGCTCGACGAATTTGCGCCGTCCTTGCAGAAAGTCTTCCCGCGGCCGACGCCACCGGCAATCTTAAAGCGCAAGGACGAGGAGACCGCCATCCACGGGCCGGTCAGCCTGTTCGAAGCGGTCACCGCCGCCGGCCGCAAAGGCGTGACGCTGCAGCGCTATAAAGGCCTCGGCGAGATGAACCCCTCGCAGCTTTGGGAAACCACGCTCGACACCAATGCCCGCACCATGCTGCAAGTCGGCATCAAGGAAATCGACGAAGCCAACACAATCTTCGACGAGCTGATGGGCGATAAAGTCGAGCCGCGCCGGCTGTTCATTGAGGCGAACGCGCTGACGGCGAGCGTGGATATCTAACGGCTCCAGTCGTCAATGCCCCGGTAGCACCAGCACCTCCGGCTTTACCGGCAGCGTCGTCTTCGACACCACCACCGAAGGAATCTCCGCCGCCTCAACATCCCATTGCCGGCGGGCGCGGTCGAGGAAGCGATCGAGCGTGTACTGGCTGAAAAAGTGCATCGGGATGATCATCTGGGGTTTCAGCGCGGTGAGCACCTCCATCATGCCGTCGAGGTCAAGCGTGTAGCCGCCGTCGACCGGCGCCATCACCACGTCGGGGCGGCCGATCTCGTTGAGCTGCGCTTGCGTCAGCGTATGATGTAGATGGCCGAGATGGACGATACAGAGATTGGCGATCTCGAAAATAAAGATCGAATTGCCGTAGCGCTCGGTGCCGCCCTCCCCGTTTCGGATATTGGTCGGCACGTTGCGCACCCGCACGTCGCGATATTTTACATCCCAGATCGCCGGCTCATTGGGGCTTGGCCCCCAACCGCGCAAAACGTATTTGATCGCCGGATCGGGAGTGTCTGTGTAATGGGTGTCGTGGGCGTGATTCATGGTGACGATGTCGGGCAGAACCGGCGGCCGCACGTAGTCGTTGTAGTCGGTGGCGATCCGCACCAGCTGCGGGCTCTCGATCAGGAAGGTGGCGTGGCCGACATAAGTCAACCGCACCTGGTCGGAATTGAGCGCCGCAAGGTGCAACGCCGCGGGAACGACTTGCGGCCGGTTGGCGGCGACGAGGCCCGGACAATTTTCCATCATTTCCGGCTTGGCTACGGGCGCGTCCGCCGTCTGCGCGCCCGTAAGCGAGCCGAAGGCCGCGGCCCCAAGCATTGTTGCCACAAGCGTCGTTGCCATAAGCGCAACGGCGGCGCGGCGAGCGAGACGGCTCACGCGGCCGCGGCCTCGATCAATCGCATTTTGTCCGATGTGCACCATGTCAAAGCAAAGTTCGACACGGAACGTGGCGGCAGCGTGACGGCGAGGCTATCGGCCGCGCATGGCGGCCGTTCCTGTTTCCCGGAAGTGACGTTTCAGAGAGCAGTGTTTGGTCCGATGCCCGTTTATCGGCCGGACGTGATCGCGCCGCGCGCGGTGAGCACGATCCACCGGCCGTCCAGGCGCTTGATGCTGTCGACGCGACCGACACCGGGCAGGAAGCTGCCGGCGCCGACGTCGAACATGCCGCCGTAGCGGCTGGCAACCAAAGCGCGGCCGTTCTGCACATCCTGCACCACCCAATCGTCCAGAACCCGATCGGTCAATTTCGCAGTCTCTGCGGACGCGGCTGGCGGGGGCGATGGCGCGGCAGCCGGCGGCGACGGTACGGCCGCGATCGAACCCGTGGTTTCGGCCGCCGCGGCACCACGGGCATCAAGCTTGTCGAGCCGGTCCGCGATTTTGTCGGCGATCTTGGCGAATTGGCTCGAGGTGTTATGCGATGCGGTGTCGAGGCTGGCCTTGATGGTGGCGAGCTCGGCCAGTTGTTGCTTCATGGCGCGCATCGTATCGCTGGCGTTTTCGGCGCCAACTGTCGGCGTCTCGGGATAGATCAGCCGCGACAAGCCGGAGCCCGACACCGAACCGACAAACGAGCCGAAGGCGGCAGCGAAGGCGACCGCGGCCGCGAGCATGAGAAAGCGCGGGGAAGGCGCAGGCGCTGCAGCCGCTGCCGTTTCGTCAGTCGGCTGGTCGGGAGCCGCGTCGACGGTTTCGTCTTCGCCGGCACCGAGTCTCGGCGCTACAACCATCGGCAAATTGGCGTGGGACGATTTGGCGGCCTCGGATGCGGATTTTTCGCCGTCGGCATTGTGGTCCGGGCTCTGCGCCATGGTCTGATCTCCGGAATTGCGGTTGACCAGTCGTTAACCATGTTTGGTTAGCAATTGGTTACCGGAGATGTGACGGCGCGCTGACGCGAGCCGCGATCGGTCGGCCGAAATCAGTCCACCAAGCCGTTTTCCCGCGCCAGGTCCTTGAGCGAGGTTTCCGGCCGCGCGCCGAGATGCTGGATCACTTCGGCCGCCGCCAGCGCACCGAGCCGCCCGCAGGTGCGGTCGTCGGCGCCGCGCGCAAGGCCGGAAAGGAAACCGGCGGCGAACAGATCGCCGGCGCCGGTGGTATCGACGACGCGCTCGACCGGGAACGCCGGCACCGCCTCGGCGCCGTCGGGACTGACGATGAGGCAGCCGTTCTCGCTACGCGTTATCACTGCGATCGCGATATCGGCGCGCAAACCTGCGACCGCGGCGTTGAAATCCGAGGTTTGATAGAGACTGTGTAGCTCAGCCTCGTTGGCGAAGATCAGATCGACGGTCCGCGTGCGCATCAGCTGCAGGAATTCCTCGCGCCAGCGGTCGACGCAGAACGCATCCGACAGCGTCAGCGCCACCTTGCGTTGGGCGTCATGCGCGATCTTCGCCGCCTTGAGGAACGCCTCCTTGGCATGCTTCGGATCCCACAAATAGCCTTCGAGATAAGTCACCGCGCTGGCCGCGATCGTGTCGGCGTCGATATCGTCAGGATGCAAGTCCTGCGCGGCGCCGAGATAGGTATTCATGGTGCGCTCGCCGTCGGGCGTCACCAGCACATAGCAGCGGCCGGTCGACGGGCCGGCAACCGCCGGCGGCGTGTTGAAGCTCACGCCGGCGGCGCGGATATCATGGCCGAAGGAGCGGCCGAGCCCGTCAGCTTTGACTTTGCCGACAAAGGCCGCGCGGCCGCCGAGGGAAGCAAGGCCAACGATGGTATTCGCCGCCGAGCCGCCGGACATTTCGACCGCCGGCCCCATCGCCTCGTAAAGCGCCTGCGCCCGCGCGCCGTCGATCAATGCCATGCCGCCCTTGCGCATGCCTTGCGCGAGCAAAAAGTCCTCTTCGGCGCGGGCAATGACATCGACGATCGCGTTGCCGATGCCGAGAACGTCGAAACGGGCGGTTGTCATGGCTTTGGTGCTTTGGCTTAAGTCTGTGGCGGGAGGCGCACTATAACGGCCGCCCCTTGCACGGCAAGCCGACGCCATGGCATGGGGACACCGGCGAGCGGCGTATGGCCTGGGTACATGCGCCCGCGCGGGGCGCATGGTGTTTAAGACATGGCATTCAAGGAACTGATTTTTTCCGGCGTACAGCCGACCGGTAACCTGCACCTCGGCAATTATCTCGGCGCCATCAAGCGCTTCGTCGAATTGCAGGACCGCTACGAATGCATCTATTGCGTCGTCGATCTGCATGCGATCACGGTGTGGCAGGATCCGGCCGAACTGCCGCGCGCGATCCGCGAGGTAACGGCGGCATTTATCGCCTGCGGCATCGATCCCAAGAAGCACATCGTGTTCAACCAGAGCCAGGTCGCCGAGCATGCCGAGCTCGCCTGGGTATTCAATTGTGTGGCCCGCCTCGGCTGGCTCAACCGCATGA
>PLTE01000129.1 GCA_003164375.1 Hyphomicrobiales bacterium
TGTCGCAGCCGACATGAGTGCCGGTGAGCCGCAGATGCTCGCGCAGCAATTGAACGAGCAGCGTGCGCGGATCGACGCTTGCGGTGATGGGTTTGCCGTTCACCGTCATGTTGACGGTCGCCATGCCGGCTGCCATTTGCGCTGCCATGGGCTCCTCCTCGAATTCTCTAAATGCCTCGATTCGCCGGCCGCATACGGCCGACGGCCGAGTTCCAGGGCCAATTTAGGTTGATTTTGCCGTTTTTAGTGCCCTAGAACAATAGTTAGTCTGAACCGCGGCCTAGCCGGCGGTCAAGGGAGTTCCGCGCTCAAACGGCGGCTCGTCGCGGCGGACGTCCACCGTGCCGTCAGCTCTGCGGGTTGACCGCCGGATTGACCGCCGGATTGACCGCCTTGGCAAAGCTCTGAAAAAAATCGTCGGCAACTTTCTTGGCGGCGCCGTTGACCAGCCGCTGCCCGAGCTGGGCAAGCTTGCCGCCGATCTGGGCGTCAANNGGCAAAGCCGGCCACTCCGCCATCGCCCTGGCCGGAGATCTTATAGCCGTGCGGCGGATCGAGATCGGACAGCGTAACCTTGCCTTTGAACTTGGCTTTGACCGGGCCGATCTTGACCGTCGCGACGGCCTGCATTTCGGTATCGGAAAGCTTGTCGAGCTGCTCGCAGCCGGGAATGCACGACTTTAGCGTCTCGGCATCGTTGAGCTTCTCCCAAACCGTTTGCGGAGGAGCTGCAAGCTGTACCTCGCCATTCATCGTCATTGCCATCTGCATTTCCCCTTGGCCGGCTGTNNGATCCCGAAAAGTGGAAACCGGTTTCGGGTGAGATCACGCTCAAACGAAGAAGCCAAGCCCTAATCCAATCGAATTCCATGTGGGTCTAGCGCCTCACGCGGCCTATTGAAAGAGCGTTGCAAAGGTAATCACGCGAGGGGTTGGCGCGGCACGCCAGGACGGCTACTAAGTGCGCCGCCACGAGGAAGGACAAATCCAATGCCGGACATCAAAACCGACGACGGCTGCATCATCCATGTCGAGGTTGCAGGGCCCGAGAACGCCCCGGTGCTGATGCTGTCGAATTCGCTCGGCACCGACTTGCATATGTGGGACGCGCAAGTCGAGCCGTTCACCCGTCACTTCCGCATTGTTCGCTACGACCGTCGCGGCCACGGCAAGTCCGCCGTTCCCAACGGCCCCTATACGATGGAGCGGCTCGGCCGCGACGTGCTCACGGTGCTGGACGGGCTCGATATTCGAAAAATCAATTGGTGCGGCTTGTCGATGGGCGGCATGGTCGGGCAATGGCTCGGTGCCAACGCGGCAAACCGCATCGACAAACTAATCCTCTCCAATACCGCTTGCTACTTTCCCGATAAGACCGGCTGGAACGACCGGCTGAAACTGGTGCGCGAAAAGGGCGTCGCTTCGTTTGCACCGGCCAATATGGAGCGCTGGTTCACCAAGGGATTTCGCGAGCGCGAGCCGCAGGTCGTGGCGCGCGTGCAGGCCATGTTCGCGGCAACCCCGCTTGAGGGCTACCTCGGCTGTGGCGCCGCCGTGCGTGACATGGACCATCGCCCGCTATTGGCAAAAATAACCGTGCCGACGCTGGTCATCGCCGGCCAACACGATCCGGCGACGCCGCTGGAAGGCAACGAATTCATCCGTGGGCACATCGCCGGCGCCAAGATCGCCGTGCTCGAAGCAGCCCATATCGCCAATATCGAGCAGCCGCAGGCCTACGCCGATACCGTGCTGGGATTTTTGCTGAATTAGGTCAGACGTCGCGTTCGCGTCCCGGCGGACTTTGCAGCGCGTCGCGGCTCGCGGCGTCGCGGCGTGATGTCATGACCGGCGGTCGAAATTGCTGAACTGTTTTCTCGATTTTGATTTGGATCAAAGGTTGTTCGATTCAAATATGGGGAAATCCTAACCTGGGTGAAGTGCGCCACAAGAATGAGGTTGCCACACATCGAGGAGGGAATCATGGACGCGATCACGCGAGCCAATATCAGGACCGGCAAGCTAACACTCGGCGACGAGAGTTGGTCGTTTCCGCTCTACGACGGAACGATCGGTCCCCAGGTCCTAGACGTGAGCAAGCTTTATAGCGAGGTGGGCATCTTCACCTACGATCCCGGCTTCAGCTCGACCGGCAGCTGCGAATCCAAGATCACCTACATCGACGGCGACGAAGGCGTCCTGCTCTATCGCGGGTATCCGATCGAAGACTTGGCCGAGCACGGGGATTTTCTCGAGACCTGCTATCTCCTGCTTTACGGCGAGCTGCCGACCGCGGCCCAGAAGCAGAGCTTCGACCAGAGCGTGGTCCATCACACGATGGTTCACGAGCAGATGAGCCGGTTCTTTCAAGGCTTCCGCCGCGACGCCCATCCGATGGCGGTGATGGTCGGCTGCGTCGGCGCGCTCGCGGCCTTTTATCATGACTTGACCAATATCGCCGATCCGACCGAGCGGAAGATAGCCTCGATCCGGATCATCGCCAAAATGCCGACACTTGCCGCGATGGCGTACAAATATTCGATCGGCCAGCCGTTCGTCTATCCGAACAACGCACTCGATTACGCCTCGAATTTCCTGCGCATGTGCTTTGCGGTGCCGTGCGAGGATTATAAAGTTAATCCGGTTGTCGCCCGCGCCATGGATCGAATCTTCACCCTGCACGCCGACCACGAGCAGAACGCCTCGACCTCCACGGTGCGACTTGCCGGTTCGACAGGCGCCAATCCCTTTGCCTGTATCGCCGCCGGCATCGCCTGCTTGTGGGGGCCCGCACATGGCGGCGCCAACGAGGCCGCATTGAAAATGCTCGGTGAAATCGGCTCCGTCGATCGCATCCCCGAATACGTCAAGCGCGCCAAGGACCCGAACGACACGTTCCGGCTCATGGGTTTCGGCCATCGCGTCTATAAGAACTACGACCCGCGCGCAAAAATCATGCAGCGGACCTGTCACGAGGTCTTGCAGGAGCTTGGCGTCAACGATCCGCTGTTCGACGTCGCCATGGAACTCGAGCGCATCGCACTTCACGACGACTACTTCATCGAGAAAAAGCTTTACCCCAATGTCGACTTCTATTCGGGCATAACGCTGCGCGCCATGGGCTTCCCCACAACCATGTTCACGGTGCTGTTCGCGGTCGCCCGCACCGTGGGTTGGATCGCGCAGTGGAAGGAAATGATCGAGGAGCCGCATCAGAGGATCGGCCGGCCGCGCCAGCTCTATACCGGAGCGGCACGACGCAATTATCAGCCGGTCTCGGCGCGAAACTAGGGAACGGTCAGCCGCCGTATTGCTCGCGGAATTCGTGCGGGGCGGTGCCGGCCCGTCTGCGGAAGTAACGCGCGAAATGCGACGGATCGGTGAAGCCAAGCTCCGCGGCGATGTCATGGATCGGCTGCGTGGTGAAAACGAGCTGCCGCTTGGCTTCGCCGAGCACACGCTGGCGGATGAGGTGGCCCGCGGTCACGCCGGCCGCGCGCTTGATATGGTCGTTGAGGCGATCGACCGTCATGCCGAGCTTCTCGGCATAAAAGCCGAGCAGCCGCTCGCGGCGAAAATGAGTTTCAAGAAGCGACCGCAATTGCGCGACCGTTGCGTCGGCTGGCTGCAAGGTGACGCCTCCGCTGCGCGTGCGGTTGGCCGCGAGCCGCGCCACACCGACCGCGATAAGCACGACAAGCCCGCGCATCGCCAACCGGTAGCCTTCCCGCGCAAATGTTTGCTCGTCAAAAAGTCCTTTGCACAGCGCGGAGAGTCGCGCCTGTTCCACCGCATCGGCAATCGGAACGAGTGGCTGCGTCGCAAGCGCGCGCAACCGCTCGATCGCCCGGCCGCTGCGACCCGGGACCAAACTTGTTGCTTGCGAATTGGCGGCATCCTCGGTGAAGCTCACCACCCAGCCGTCGGTGACGTTCGGCTCGAGACGAAAACCGTGGGCGATCGCGGCCGGGATGAGGATGGCTGCGGGTGCGGCAAACGCCAGCCGCGTCGCGTCGTAGGACATTTCGCCGCCGCCGCGCTCGATTAAGAGGATCTGAAACAGATTGCGGTGTCGATGGGCGCGGATGGTCCAGTCATGAACGTTGGAACCCGAGGTGATCGTCTCGACACGAATAAAGTCGAAACCCGCATCGTCCGGCGGATCGTCGGCGGGCGCAAACAGTGGAAGCGTTGCGGTCATCGCTCATGCCCCGAACAAGGTTGAACTGAGCAACTACCGCGCCACAATAGGCCGGCTGCGGCCAAGAAGCAGCCCGGCCCGTAACACAGTTGTGGGTTTGCACAACTTTGGTCCGGCACAACTTTGGTTCGGCACAACTTTGGTTCGGCACAAAAAAAGGCGGCAGCCCGCGCCTTGGCGGGCCGCCGCCTTCAGAAAACGGCAACGTTAGCGGTTGACGCCGCCCTGCCCGCTTTGCTGGCCGCCCTGTCCGGGCTTGTTCTGGCCACCCTGCTGCTGCTGACCGGGCTTATTCTGCCCGCCCTGCTGCGGCTGACCGGGTTTGTTCTGGCCACCCTGTTGCGGGTTGCTTTGCTGTTGGTCGCGCTGCGGGTTGTTCTGTTCGTTCGCCATCGGGATGTTCTCCGTATGTGAGGGTTGGAACTTTTGGTGATAATCCCCGCCCAATCGAGCCAACGTCCCACCCGGGCAAGGGTTCCCGCTTCAGCTACGCCGATTATGGGCAACCACTTGAAGAGAAAAGATAAATTAATACGAATGACGAGGAAATCGGAGCCATCGCGGCCACGCGCAATGCCGCAATCGAGCCCCTCACACCGGCTTATAGGCCCGATCGTGATACACCAGTGCCGAACCGCTCGGCCCAAGTCGCACCGCTTCGACCGCCCCAAAGATAACGTTATGCGAACCGACCGCCTTGATCTCGACGGTACGGCAATCGAAGGCAACGACGGCCGAGGCGAGCACCGGCGCACCGGTTTTCAGCGTGGTCCATTCGCCGACGCCAAAACGCTCGGCGCGTTGCACGTTGCTCCTGCCGGCGAACAGATCGGCGAGCTTCTCTTCGGCGGCGCCGAGCGTGTTGACGCAGAACACGGCGTTTTGCGCCAGGATCGGCGCGCTGTTGCTGCGGCGGTTGAGACAGACCAGCAATGTCGGCGGCTGATCCGACACCGAGCAAACCGCCGTCGCGGTAAAGCCGGACTTGCCGGCAATGCCCGCGGTGGTCACGACATGCACGGCGGCGCCGAGCCGGCTCATCGCCTCGCGAAACGCCAATGGCTCGACGCTCACGATCGGCCCCGGCGCGACCGCCGCGAACGCGCCGTCCATTGCATCGTCGGGCCGTTGATCGATCCAACTCGTCATTGTCACTCCGCCGCGCGCACCGCATCCGGCAAGCCAGGATAGGCCACGTCATCGGGGTTAAGCCAGGCCGGATCGGTCCAGCCGTTTTCGTCGTATTCGGCCATGCATTGCTCGGCCAGCGCCGTCATCTGATCGAGAGTTCCGGACCCGCGCGCGTTCCACAGCGTCTGGATGCGGATATCCTCGTGATTGCCGGCGTAATTACGCTCGTAAAGTTCGTGACGGCCGCCGAATTCGGTGCCGATCGCGTCCCACAGAAGCTTCATCACCTTGATCCGGTCGCGATACTCGATGCCATGCGAGCCACGCACGTAGCGTTCGAGGTAGGAGTCGATCGCCGGGTTTTTGAAATCTTTGGCCGAGGACGGCAAATAGATCAGCGCCGAAGCGACGATTTTCTCGACGATCTCCTTGATGCGACCATAGGCGTCGCCGGCGAACACGCGGTAGCTCGAGCCGGATTGCAGGTTCGGCAGCACGGCGCCGTTGACCCACGGCGTCGGGTTCATGGCCATGGCGTCGGTCAGTGCCCAGAACAGATGCCGCCACGCGATCACTTCGCCGAGCAGCGCCTGATTGCCGCGAAATTCGTCGGAGCCAGCGGCGCGCAACGCCTTCGCGATAACGCCAGCGAGAAAGTCGAGTTTGACCGNNAATCCCGATTGCGGGAAGAAGATCTTCAGCTTTTCCAGATCGCGATGTAAGAGCACGTCCTCCCAGGGGATAAAGACGTTGTCGAAAACGAAAATCGCGTCGTTCTCGTCGAAGCGCGAGGACAGCGGGTAGTCGAACGGCGTCCCCATCACGCTCGCGGTCATCTCATAGGATGTGCGGCAGAATAGTTTCACGCCCGGCGCGTTCATCGGCGCGA
>PLTE01000071.1 GCA_003164375.1 Hyphomicrobiales bacterium
TCACGCACTCGCTCTGCTCGCTGGAGTACGAGAACCACCGGCCGCTCTACGACTGGTTCCTGCAAAATCTGCCAGTGCCGTCGCAGCCGCATCAGTACGAATTCGCCAGACTCAATCTCACTTATACGGTGCTGTCGAAACGCGTGCTTACCGAACTGGTGCGCGGCGGCCATGTGAAGGCTTGGGACGATCCGCGCATGCCGACGCTGGCGGGCTTGCGGCGGCGCGGCGTGCCGGCCGCGGCGCTGCGCGATTTCGTCAAGCGCATCGGCGTCGCCAAGGCCAACAGCGTCGTCGACGTCGGCATGCTGGAATTCTCGATCCGCGAACATCTCAACAAAACGGCGCTTCGGCGCATGGCCGTGCTGCGGCCGCTCAAAGTCGTGATCGAGAATTATCCGGAAGGCACGGTCGAGGATTTGGAGGCGGTCAATCATCCGGAAGACCCGGCCGCGGGCACCCGCCGCATCCGCTTTGGCCGCGAGCTTTTCATCGAGCATGACGATTTCATGGAGATCCCGCCGAAGAAATTCTTCCGACTGTCGCCGGGCACCGAGGTCAGGTTGCGCTACGCTTATTTCATCAAGTGTCACGAAGTGAAGAAGAACGCGGCCGGCGAAGTGGTCGAACTGCGCTGCACCTACGATCCGGCCACCAAGGGCGGCAATTCCCCGGATGGCCGCAAGGTCAAGGCGACCATGCATTGGGTGTCGGCGCAGGATTCAGTGCCGGCCGAGGTGCGCCTGTACAATCCGCTGTTCACAAGGCCCGATCCCAACGCCGGCGATTTTGCATCTGAGATCAATCCGAATTCGCTCGAAGTACTCGCCGATGCACGCGTCGAACCGGCCTTGGCTGGAACAGCATCCGGTACTGCCGTTCAGTTCGAGCGCCAGGGCTATTTCTGCCCGGATCCGGATTCGACGCCGGAGCGGCTGGTGTTCAATCGCACCGTCGGATTGCGGGATACCTGGGCCAAGATGTCCGGCGGCGGCTGACGGTCCTCGTGAACGCGGCTTTCCCGCAAACAGGTTGTGTGAGTCTATCGCACAACCAAACCGCCTCGTGTAGCATAAGTCTAAGTTTTCAGCGCGCGGGGAACGCGCAGTGGCACCGGACGACCAGCCGCAGAGCCGGCCGCGAACGCGGACGGGGACTTGGCCAGTGCCTTGGCCAATCCCTTGGTCAATCCCTTGGCCTATTGGCAAAGCCGGCGCGGCGTGGGGCGACGCTCGGCCGCGCTTCGGCTTTGTTGTTCCCGCGCGCGTCCGCGAATGGGCCGCCCAGGAGGTCGCGACCGGGCGACTGCTGCCGTGGTTTGCGGTCGCCTTCGGCTTCGGCGTTGTCCTCTATTTCACCGCCGAGCGCGAACCCGCCTGGTGGGCCGCGACGGCGCTGGCGGTAGTCTGTGCAATATTCGCCGTACTGCTGCGCCGCCAGGTCGTCGCTTTCGTCGTGGCGCTCGGCGTCTTTGCCATCGCCGCGGGTTTTGCCGTTGCCGCGCTGAAAACCGCGCGCATCGATCATCCGGTGCTGCGGTTTTCGACTTCGGGCGTGACCGTCGCCGGTTTTGTCGAACTGCGCGAGGAGAGCCAGCACACCGACCGTTTCGTGCTGCGCGTCGAGCGCATCGAAGGCGGCCGCATGGACGAGAAGCCCGCGCGCGTGCGGCTCTCGGTGAAACGCGGCACGGCGCCGCCCGCGGGCGCCTTCGTCGAGGTCAAGGCGTTCCTTGAATCGCCGCTGCAGCCGCTTGAGCCCGGCAGTTACGATTTTTCCCGCGATCTGTTTTTCCAGGGCATCGGTGCGTCGGGCTTTGTGCGCGGTGCGATCAAGATCATTACGCCGCCGACACTGCAGGGGCCGCTGCAGCGGGCTGATGCCTTCGTTCAGCGGCTGCGCGACGCGATCGATGCGCGCATCCGTGCCGTGTTGCCCGGCGACTCCGGCGCCATCGCCGCGATGCTGATCAATGGCCGGCGCGACGCCATCGACAGTCATCTCTACGACGCGATGTTCGTCTCCGGCATCGGTCACGTGCTGTCGATCTCGGGCTATCACATGGCGGTCGTCGCCGGCGTCATTTTCTTTCTTTTCCGCGCCGTGCTGGCCTTGATCCCCGGGCTCGCCGATCGGGCGCCGATCAAGAAATGGGCCGCCGCTGCCGCACTCGTCGTGACCGCGTTCTATCTCGTCTTATCCGGCAACCAGGTGGCGACGCAGCGCTCGTTTATCATGATCGCGGTCGTGCTGTTCGGTGTGTTGTTTGATCGCCCGACCCTGACCATGCGCACAGTGACGGTTGCGGCACTGCTCGTACTGTTCTTTGCACCGGAGGCGGTCGTGCATCCGAGCTTTCAGATGTCGTTTGCAGCGACGCTGGCGCTGATCGCCGGTTACGAACGGGGCGCGATTAAAGTTCGGGCGGGCGCCGACAGTTCGCTCGGCGCCCGCGCCGCGCTGTGGGGCGTCAACGAGGTGGTCGGATTGACCACAGCGTCGCTCTTGGCGGGCTTGGCCACCACGCCCTATGCGGCCTATCACTTTCACCGCGTCGCACCCTATGGCGTGCTCGCCAATCTTCTCGCCATGCCCGTCGTCTCCGCCTGGGTGATGCCGATGGGCATTCTCGGCGTCGTCGCCATCCCGTTCGGCTTCGACACCGAATGCTGGCGGCAAATGGGTTACGGCATCGAGTGGATGGACGCCGTCGCGCAGTGGGTGGCGAGCCTGCCTGGGGCCTTCGGACGGGTTGCCGCGTTCGGCACTGGCCCGCTCTTGGTCGCCACGGCCGCACTTCTGGTGATCGGCCTATTGAAGACGCCGCTGCGCTGGAGCGGCGCGCTGCTCGCAGTTTTGGCCATCATCTGGGCGGTGCGCAGTCCGCTGCCGGACGTGCTGGTCGCTGCCGACGGGCGCACGTTTGCGGTGCGCGGCGCCGACGGCCGGCTCGCATTCCATCACAGCGGCGGCGATACGTTTGCGATCCGCGAATGGCTGGCGGCGGATGCCGACGGCCGCGACCTGCATGATCGCGGCCTGGGGCAGGGGATGACCTGCGATGGGTCCGGTTGTATCGGCAAGCTCGCCGATGGCGCGCTGATCGCCTATGCGCTCGAACCTGATGCCTTCGAGGACGACTGCCGCCGCGCCGCCCTCGTCATCGCTCTGCGCACCGCGCCTCCCGACTGCGCCGCAATGATCGTCGGGCGCGACGAGTGGCGGCAGCGGGGCGCGCTGGCGCTGCGCCGCGCCGGTTCGGGTTTTATCGTCGATTCCGCGCGGCCGGAAAATTTCGACCGACCTTGGTCGCCGGCCCTGCCGCCGCGGCGGGTACCCCTGGACAACGCCGCGGATCCGAGTGCCCAGAGAGCGCCCGCGGCGTCGCGCGATGCCACGCCGCGGCTCGAGGACGTCGAGGCGGACCAGTGAGGCCCTTAATCTGGATCAACGCATCCAGTCGTCGCAAAACGAAAAGTTTAACCGCAAATAAAGCGCAACCCCCAGAATGATGAGATAGTCGGGTTTTTTGTCGAGACTAATTCCACATGAAACTTTCGCTGAAAACGAAACTGCTTCTGGTGATCGGATTGCTCGGGGCGGTTCCGATCCTCGGCGTAGGGCTTAATACGTATAATCTCGGATTGAGCAAACAGGCCAGCGCGCAGATGGATGCCGCGTGGAAGGGCTCGGGCTATCTCGGGCGCATCAATGGCCTTGTCTACGCGGTCGTGATGGAGTCGCGCGGTATCTACATGTCGCCCGACTGGAAAACGGCCGGACCCTACGCCAAGAATTTGTTGCAAGACATCGATGAGATCCAAGCGGCGGCAAACCAGTGGAAAGGCCTCGTCATCGAATCCGAACGCGCCAAGATCGATGATCTGGCGCGCGACATCGATCAGTTCATCACCTTCCGCAAGGAACTGGTCAGGCTTGCGCAGTTCGATACCGCGGCGAACGCACGCGCCTTCGGCGATAACGACGCCAACCGCAAGGTCCGCTCGACCCTTAACGCCAAGCTCGTCGAGCTCAACAATGCCTATAAGGAGCATACCGCCGACGGCGAGCGCGAGGTGAAACGGCTTGAGGCGCTCAACCTTGCTGTCCTCATCGGCCTTGCCAGCCTCGCCGCACTCGCCTTGGTTGCCGGCTTCTTCTACGTCATCTGGGGTCTGATCCGTCCGCTCTACGGTCTTCATGATTGCTTAGCGCGGATCGCCGGCGGCAGCCTCGATCTCAAAGTGCCGGGCGCCGAGCGCCACGACGAGATCGGCGAAATTGCCCAGGCCGTCATGGCGCTGCGGGACGCGGCGCTGGAAAAAGGCCGTATCGAACAGCAGCAGCAGGCGCGGATGCAGCGTCAGCAAGAGGAGGAGCAGCAGCGCAGGGAAGCTGCAGTGCAGGCGAAGGCGGCCGAGGAACGGGCCAAAATCGCCAGCGAACAGGCCCACATCGTCGCAGTCATCGCCGCTGGGCTCAAATCCTTCGCCGAAGGCGATCTCACCATCCGCATCACCGAAAGCTTCGGCGGCGCCTATGAAGAGATCAAGCTCGATTTCAACGTGGCCGCGGAGCGCCTGCAGGAAACCATTCAGACGATCGCCAATGCGGCGCGCGAAGTCACCGGCGCATCGACCGAAATCTCCGGCGGCACGACCGACTTGTCGCAGCGCACGGAGGCGCAATCCGCCGCGCTGGAGAAGACTTCGGCCTCGATGGAAGAACTGGCCTCGACGGTCAAGCAGAACGCCGATAACGCCCAAAACGCCAACCAGATCACGGCGCAAACGCGCGATGTCGCCAGCCGCGGCAACGCGATGGTGACCAAGACCATCGCCTCGATGTCCAACATCGAGGACTCCTCGCGCAAAATCGCCGACATTATCGGCGTGATCGACGAAATCGCGCGCCAGACCAATCTCCTGGCGCTCAACGCCGCCGTCGAAGCGGCGCGCGCCGGCGAAGTGGGACGCGGATTTGCCGTCGTGGCGTCGGAGGTGCGCAGCCTGGCGCAACGCTCCTCGCAAGCGGCCAAGGACATCAAAGGACTGATCACGAAAAGCTTCGGCCAAGTGCAGGAGGGCGTCGAACTCGTCAATCAGGCCGGCTCAGCGCTCGACGAGGTCGTCGCCTCGATCAAGAGGGCAGCCGACGTTGTCGCCGATATCGCCGAGGCGAGCATCGAACAAGCCAGCGGATTGCAACAGATCAACGTCGCCCTGTCGCAAATGGACGAGGTCAATCAGCAAAACGCGGCGCTGGTCGAGGAAAGCGCGGCGGCCGCCAAAACATTGGAGTCCCAGGCGGCCGCCATGGCCGATCAGCTCGGCTTCTTCCGCATCGGCGGCGATGACGACCAAGGGTTGGGAGCCGCCGAGGCCGCTTAGTGGTGCGCCCGATGCGGCAGCCTCGCGATCGCGCGGCAAAGCATCGCCGTTGAGGGTCTAAGACGTTGCGCCGGTCTGATTGATGGCGCGCTCAATAGCGGCGGAACAACCCGACCAATTTGCCTTGAATGCGCACGCGGTTGGGCGGCAGAATGCGCACCTCATAGGCGGTATTGGCCGGCTCGAGCGCGATCGAGGCGCCGCGGCGGCGGAAGCGCTTGAGCGTTGCTTCCTCGTCGTCGATCAAAGCGACGACAATGTCGCCGGTGTCGGCGGCCTCGGTGCGCTTGAGCAGCGCCATATCGCCGTCGAGAATGCCGGCCTCGATCATCGAATCGCCGCGCACTTCAAGCGCAAAGTGCTCCCCCGTAGTCAGAAGGTCGGGCGGCATGTTGATGGTGTGGCTGCGGGTCTGGATCGCTTCGATGGGGGTGCCGGCTGCGATGCGGCCCATCACCGGTACGGCGATCGGGCGGCCGCCATCGTCCTCCGAGGCGGTGCGCACGCGGCCGAGATTGCCTTCGATGACGCTTGGCGTGAAACCGCGGGAACGCCCCGACACAATGCCGTTGGCGACCGATTCCGGCAGCTTGATCACTTCGATGGCGCGCGCCCGATTGGGCAGGCGGCGAATGAAGCCGCGCTCCTCCAATGCCGTAATGAGCCGATGAATCCCCGACTTGGAGCGCAAGTCGAGCGCATCCTTCATCTCATCAAAGGAGGGCGGAACCCCAGCCTCCTTGAGCCGCTCATGGATGAACCGCAAGAGTTCGGCTTGCTTTCGAGTGAGCATCGGCGCTTCCCCTCCTACACAGCAAAGTTCCGCCGACGTCCCGTAAAATGCCCCGGCGAGAACAGCGCGTTATCGAAACAAATCATGAACGGACACTATCCGTTCCATATGTGTTCTGCAACCACTTAATTTGAGGTGAACAAAACAAGCGTCGGCGCCAACGGCCCCTTAACGCTCGAATTTAACGATGCGGCAGGGGCTGCCGGCTTTTGCCGGCGGCGCGTAAGGCTCTCGGATTAAGAGGCAATCCGCCTGGGACAACGTCGCCATCATGGAACTGTCCTGGACCGCGAAAGGCGCCGCTATCGGACCCTCCGCACCCGCCGCAAGGGTGGCGCGAAGGTAATCGGCGCGTTCGTCGTTGGCGGGAAGGTCGCAGCCGAGTACAGCCGAATCGGTGGCAACGATGACGTCGGTGCGCCCGCTCATGCGGCGGATCAGCGGGCCTAAGAACAGCACGGCGCAGACATAGGACGATACCGGATTACCGGGCAGGCCGAGCACTTGCATGGCGCCGAGCCGGCCGTGCATCAGCGGGCGGCCGGGCCGCATCGCGATTTTCCAGAACGACAGCGCCATGCCTTCCTCGGCAAAGGCCTTTTGCACCAGATCGTAGTCGCCGACCGACGCTCCGCCTGTTGTCACCAGGATGTCGGCTTCGAGTTCCCGCGCCCGCCGAACCGCCGCGATGGTTTCCTCAAGCCTGTCGCCGACAACGCCGAGATCGGCGACGACGGCGCCTTCCTGACGCGCCAGCGCGGCCAGCGCAAAGCCGTTTGAATAGACGATCTGTCCGGGCCCGGGTTCGACTCCCGGCGGCACCAGCTCGTCGCCGGTCGCGAACAAAGCGAGTTTGGGCCGGCGATGCACCGGTACGGTCGGGTGGTTCATCCCGGCGGCGAGCGCCAGATCGCGTGCGGTAAGGCGATGCCCTGCGGTGAGGAGCAGATCGTTGAGGCGAAAATCCAAGCCCTGCCGGCGCACGTTGCGGCCTTTGCGCGCAGCCTTTTGCACTTCGACGCTATCGCCGTCACGTGTGGTCAGTTCTTGAACGACGACCGTATCGGCGCCGTCGGGCACCACCCCGCCGGTGAAAATGCGCGCCGCCTCGCCGCGGCCGATAACGGCGTTGAACGGCCGGCCCGCAGCGATTTCGCCGATGACTTTCAAGCGCACTGGCGCATGCGCAACGTCGTCTGAGCGCACGGCATAGCCGTCCATGGCTGAGACGTCGGCGGGCGGTTGGGTACGCAGCGCTTTGAGATCGCTCGCGAGCACCCGGCCGTTAGCCTTAGCGAGGGGCACCATTTCGGCCGGCAGCGCCGCGGCATGCGCGAGCACTTGGTCGAGCGCTTCCGCGACCGTCATCAAAGGGCTTACTCCCGTACGCGGTAACGGCCGGATCGTCCGCCGCGCTTCTCAATCAGGCGAATGCCCTCGATGCGCATGCCGCGTTCGACCGCTTTGACCATGTCATAGATCGTCAGGCAGGCGACCGCTACGGCAGTGAGCGCCTCCATCTCGACGCCCGTTTTGCCCGCGACTTTGACCCGCGCCGTGACGACGACGCCCGGCAGTTTGGCGTCGGGCGCGAGATCGACTTCGATCCGGGAGATGAGGAGGGGATGGCAAAGCGGGATCAGTTCATGAGTACGCTTGGCCGCCTGGATGCCGGCGATGCGGGCGGTGCCGAGAACGTCGCCCTTTTTCGCGTTGCCTTTGCGCACGATGTCCAGCGTTTTGGCTTGCATCACCACGCGGCCCTCGGCGACCGCCACCCGCTCGGTCGTGGGCTTTTTGGCAACGTCCACCATGCGGGCTTCGCCGCGTCCGCCGAGATGAGTGAGCTTTTTCGCCCGCTGCGCCACGACGTTTACCGGGCCGCGGCGAGCGCGGTCTGACGCGTCAGCAAC
Source organism: Hyphomicrobiales bacterium (assembly GCA_003164375.1). Taxonomy (GTDB): domain Bacteria; phylum Pseudomonadota; class Alphaproteobacteria; order Rhizobiales; family Xanthobacteraceae; genus BOG-931. The sequence goes on from PLTE01000071.1 coordinate 8,097, forward strand.
GCGCGCGTTGCGGCCGCGACGTCGCTCTGCCGCATCAGACTTTCGCCGACGAGGAATGTTGAAATTCCGGCTTTGCCGAGCCGCGCCAGATCCACCGGCGCGAAAATGCCGCTCTCGCCGACGACGATGCGCCCGGCTGGGACCTGGCGCGCGAGCCGCTCGCAGGTGGCAAGCGTGGTCGCGAACGTTTTTAAATCCCGGTTGTTGATGCCGATGAGTTTCGATCGCAGGCGAAGCGCCCGTTCCAACTCCTGCTCGTCGTGGACTTCGATGAGCGCATCCATACCGAGAGAAAACGCCGCTGCCTCGAGCTCGCCGGCGCAGACATCGTCGACCGCGGCCATGATAATGAGGATGCAATCGGCGCCGTAACCGCGGGCTTCCACCACCTGATACGGTTCGTACATAAAATCCTTGCGCAGGACCGGAAGCGTAACCGCCGCGCGCGCTTCGAGGAGATGATCGGGATTGCCCTGAAATGACGGCGCGTCGGTCAATACCGAAAGGCAGGTCGCGCCGCCCGTCTGATAAGCCACAGCGAGCGCTGAAGGATCAAAGTCGGCGCGGATCAGGCCCTTCGACGGGCTCGCCTTTTTGATCTCGGCGATCAGCGCGTAATCCCGGCCCGCGAGCCGATCCTCGATGGCGCGCAGAAAACCGCGCGGCGGGCTTGCCGTTTTTGCCTCGGCTTCGATTTCGGCAAGCGGCCGGCGGCGCTTGGCGGCGGCGATCTCGTCGCGCTTATAGGCCGCGATCTTTTGCAAAATGTCAGCCATCGTTCGACACCACGATCAGGCGATCGAGCCGGCCTTCGGCTTCTCCGGAGTCGAGCGAACGGGTGGCGAGATCGACGCCTGCCTTGATATCTTTCGCCTTGCCCGCGACCACAAGCGCGGCCGCAGCATTGAACAGCGCGACGTCGCGGAACGCGTTTTTCTTCCCTTCGAGCACCTCCTCGACCGCCTTGGCGTTGGCCTCAGCGTCGCCGCCACGCAACGCCTCAGGCTTGACCTTGCCGAGGCCGACGTCCTCCGGCGAAATTTCGAATGTGTGCACCACGCCAGCTTCGAGCGATGTCACGGTGGTGGGCCCGGACGTCGTGATTTCATCGAGGCCGTCGGAGCCGTGTACCACCCAGGCGCTCACGGTACCGAGATTTTTAAGAACTTGAGTCAACGGCTCGGTCCAATGCTTTGAAAACACGCCGACCATCTGGCGGCGGACGCCAGCCGGATTGGACAGCGGACCGAGCAGATTGAAGATCGTGCGGGTGCCGAGCTCGGCCCGGGTGGCGCCGACATTCTTCATCGCCGGATGATGCGCCGGCGCGAACATGAATCCGATTCCGGCCTCGGCGATGCAACGACCGATCTGCTCCGGGTTGAGATCAATATTGACGCCCAACGCCGCCAGCACGTCGGCTGCACCCGAGCGCGACGACAAAGCGCGGTTGCCGTGCTTGGCGACCGGAACGCCGGCGCCGGCGACGATCAACGCGGCGCAGGTCGAAATATTGAATGAGCCGGAGGCGTCGCCGCCGGTGCCGACCACGTCGATGGCGTCGGGCGGCGCGTTCACGCGCAGCATCTTGGCGCGCATCGTGGTGACCGCACCAGTGATCTCGTCCACGGTCTCGCCGCGCACGCGCAAGCCCATCAGCAGCGCGCCCATCTGCGACGGCGTCGCCTCGCCGGACATCATCTGCTCGAAGGCGCTGGCCGCCTCGTCGCGGCTCAAGCTCGCGCCGGTTGCGACCTTGCCGATCAGGGCTTTGAACTCTGCTGTCACGGTGCGGTCCTCAATTGACCCGCGCTCGCGCGCGGTGCGGCGGCGGTTGCACAGCCTCGCGCCGTCCGGTCGACGCGTTCCACTTAGCGGCAATGTCGAGAAAGTTTTTCAGCATCAGGTGGCCGTGTTCGGACGCTATGCTTTCGGGATGGAATTGCACGCCGTGCACCGGCAGTTGCGTATGTGCAAGCCCCATGACGAGGCCGTCGTCGGTATCCGCCGTCACGGCCAATTCGCCCGGCAGGCTAGCGCGCTCAACCACCAGCGAGTGATACCGCGTCGCCTTGAACGGCGCATTGATGCCGCGAAAAATCCCGCCGCCTTGGTGGTGGATTTCGGACAGTTTGCCGTGTACCGGCAGCGGCGCCCGCACCACCTTGCCGCCGAAAGCGTCGCCGATCGCCTGGTGGCCGAGGCAAACGCCGAGGATGGGGATACGCGAAGCGCCCTTTTCGATCAGGTCGAGGCAAATACCGGCCTGCCTGGGCGTGCAGGGACCCGGCGACAGGACGATGGCGTCGGGATCGGTAGCGATCACCTCGGCGCTTGTCACTTTGTCATTGCGATGCACAACAACATCCGCCCCCAGTTCACCGAGATAGTGCACCAGGTTGAAGGTGAAGCTGTCGTAATTGTCGATCAGTACGATCATGGCACTAAAAACGCCTTATCTGCGCGGCTCTTAGACGCGGGTCAGGGTAGGGTCAAGGCGGCCTGTTTTCGCCCGGACGGGACGAGGCTGATAGATTAGCCGATCCCATGCTGAAGCACGAGGCGAAGGACAAAACGTAAGGGCTATTGGGGATCAGCGCCGGATAATTTGGCCATGGCGGTCCATTTCGGAACCTCCGTGGCGATGAAACTCGCAAATTCCGCGGTTGTGCCGGGCGCGCCCTCGGCACCAAGAGCTTTGAGCTTGGTCTGCAGCTCCGTCGTTCGTAATCCGGCATTGAGCGCGCCGTTGATCTTATCGATGATCGCCTGGGCCGTGCCGGGCGGCGCCATAATGCCGGTCCACGAACTGGCGATAAAGCCGGGAATGCCGCTTTCCATCATGGTCGGCACCTGTGGAATTTCAGCGATCCGCTCCGGCGTCGTGGTAGCGAGCGGACGCATCGTGCCGTCGCCAAGATGCGAGAGCACGACGGACGTCGGCTCGATGCCGAGATCGATCTGGCCACCGATGATTTCGGTGATCCCGCTCGCGGCACCTTTGTAAGGCACCACCAGGATGTCGGTCGCAGTCAGGCTCTTGAACCAGCCGGCGAGCATATGCGGCGGCGCGCCGCTCGGGACGCCAAGCGTGAGCTTGCCCGGCTGCGCTTTGGCAAAGGCGATCACCTCCGCGACGCTGTTCAATGCGGTCTTGGGCCCCGCGATCATGACGAAAGGCGCGCTGGAAAACATTGCGACAGGAACAAAAACGCTTGGATCCAAACCGGCGTCCGGATAAAGCGCCGGTCCGATGGCAAGCGTCGCGGCGGTGGCGAGAAGCAGCGTGTAGCCGTCCGGATCAGCAGCCGCCGCGAGTTTGCCGCCGAGCGTCGATCCCGCGCCGGGACGGTTGTCGACATAAACTTGTTGGCCGAGCGTGCCCGACAGCGACTGGCTGATCAGCCGGCCCATCACGTCGGAAGGTCCTCCCGGTGGGTACGGTACGATCAGTCGGATCGGCCGATCCGGGAAAGCGCCTCTTATGGCGTCTTGCGCGACGGCCCCAGTGGGAACGGTTAGCTGGGCGCACGTGACTGTGATCGCCAGCGCCGACNNGGAGCAGGGGGCTCGTCCTCATGATCTCCTCCGCAACAGCGGCGGTGGTCAGACCTGCAGCGGACCACGCATTGGAGCGATCCTGCGCGAAAAGAAACTGCGGCGGAAGGTGCGGCACCACCTTCCGCCGCGGAGGAACGGCAAACTCTCGTTACAACGATGCCGACGGATCGCGGGACCTTAACGCACGCTGGCGGTCGCCAAACGATTCATGGCAATCACCCTGACGTCGCGCGGCTCGATGAGCGGGTTGCGCGCATCGCGCGTACAAGCGGCGTCGAAATACGGCCAGGCTTTTTGCCCGCACGCGGTCCCGAGCGGCCTTACGTCCGCGCGGTCGCCTTTGGCGCCCGGTACCGGTGAACTCGCCTCGACTTGCGGCGACAAACTCGGGAACGCAACAAACCAACCCGCAACGATCGCTGCAACGGCGATGGCGGAAAAGGTTTTCATCATGACACCTGTCCCCTGTTGCAACCTTACCGACTTCAACGTTCGAGCCGGCTGTGTGGTTGCTTTTCATCTGTTGTCGACTATGCCGTAGACCGCCGAAACCTGCCGTGATGGTCGTCACATTTGGGCCGATTACAGTATCTAATTGATCTAAAATGATAATCTAATGATTTTGGGAGCAGTCGCCGGCCTTTCTTCGGGCCGGGCGGCAAGGCCAATGACCGACCCGGCAAAATGCGGGCAGGGATTGGTTTTGGCAGTGCGCGCGCCAACGAAAGCTTGGGCGCGGCTTGGATGCACCTTGGCGCGGCCAGCTTGCGGTTGATCTCGGCGCGGGCTAGACCGCCGCCATGCAGCGGATTGCGCTCTTTGCCGGATCGTTCGATCCCATTACCAACGGCCACCTCGACGTCATTGGCAAAGCCGTCCGGCTTGCCGACCGGCTGGTGCTGGCGATCGGCGTCCACTCCGGCAAAACGCCGCTGTTTTCGCCCGACGAAAGGCTCGCGATGCTCGACGAGATCTGCGGCCCACTGGGGCGCACCGCCGGATGCGAGATCACCAGCACGACCTTCGCCGATCTCGTCATCACGGCGGCGCGGCGTGCCGGCGCGACGCTCTTGATCCGCGGGCTGCGCGACGGTGGCGACTTCGATTACGAGATGCAGATGGCCGGCATGAACGCCACCATGGCGCCGGAAGTGCAAACCATATTCCTGCCTGCCGCGCCGGCGGTTCGCCCGATCACCGCCACTTTGGTCCGCCAAATTGCCGGCATGGGCGGCGACGTCTCGGCCTTCGTGCCGGCGCCGGTCGCGGCGCGGCTGAAAACCAAATTCGCCAAAAGCTAAAATTCACCCGGGAGATAAAATGATCCGCGTCCTTGTCGTATTCGTTGCGCTACTCTGCGCGGCACCGGCCAATGCCGCCCCGCCGCTTCCCGCCGGTCTCGATCCCCACAACACGCTCATCCTCGACACCACCGAAGGCCGCATCGTCATCAAACTGCGCAATGACGTCGCGCCGCTTCATGCCGCGCGCCTGGAACAGCTCGCGCGCGACGGCTTTTACAACAACGTGCCGTTCCACCGCGTCATCGACGGTTTCATGGCGCAGACCGG
>PLTE01000269.1 GCA_003164375.1 Hyphomicrobiales bacterium
CTGGTTCTCCTACGACAGCCAGCGCATCGGCCAAGGCCGCGAGAACGCCAAAACCTTCCTCAAAACCAATCCGGATATTGCGACAAAAATCGAGGCGGCGATCCGGCAGAATGCCGGTCTCATCGCCGAAAAGATTCTGGCCGGCGAGAAAGAGACCGCCGAGGACGACGACGACGACGCGGCGGAAGGCTAAGCGCGGCAGCGCGCGATGTCCTCCCCCCCTCGTGCGTGGGGGAGGACGGCAGGGTAGCCTTAGGCGCCGCGGCGTTCTGCGGTCCACGAGCCCGAGCACGAGCCGCCGGTCCAGGAGCCGCCGCCGGCGTCGCCGGACAGGCGGCCCGAGCCGCTCGCGCTTTTACCCGCAGCGCTGACCGTCACGGTGATGGCGCCGGTCTGCGCGACCGCACCCGCGATGGTAAAACCGGTATCGCCGGCATCGGCGAGCCGGCCGTTGGAAATGCGGACCGGATAGCGGTAGCCGCGATCGCAATCGCCCTTTTCGGTGACGATTAACACGCTCCACAGTCCGTCATAGTGCGGCGCTGCGAAACTCGTCGTCGTGATCATAGCGGCGGATGTGGCGATCAAGGCGCACAGCACGCCGCCGCCGGCTCGGTTTGTCAGATTGATCATAGCTGCCGTCCCTGCTTGCGGGTGCGATCCCGCTCAATTTGTTGGCCCGGAGGTTAGAAGGCGGCTATCGCCTCCCGCACTCGCAGGTTAGTCGCGCCTAAGTAAGTAAATGTTCTAACGGTAAAGGTTCAAATCCAGTTGATCGGGGCGGTAAAATTGCCGCAAAATTGCCGCGACACCGACCGCTGCGGCGAATTACCGAATGTTTACCGGTTTTTGAATCCCTTAGCGCTGCCCGGACAGGTTATCGACGCCGGTCGGCGCGGCGGCTGGGGGCGCAGGCGCGGTATGCGGGCCTGCCGGCGGATCGGACATCACGAGGCGATAGCCGACGCCGAGCTCGGTTAACAGGATCCGCGGCTGCGTCGGGTCGGCTTCGATCTTGCGGCGCAGTTTGCGCACGAAAATGCGCAGATAATGGGTGTCGTCGATATGTTCGTTACCCCAGACCTCGCGCAGCAGGTACTGATGGGTGACGACGTTGCCGGAATGCTGGGCCAACATCTGCAGCAATCTGTATTCCTTGGGCGTGAGCGTGACGCGGTGGTCGTTGATGAAAACGGCGCGCGCGGCAAAATCGATTGCGAGCGGTCCGAATTTCACCACCGGTTCGCCGCTCGTGGCGCGCAGTTGCCGGCGCATCGCCGAATGTGCGCGCGCCAGCAATTCGGCCATGCCAAACGGTTTCACCACGTAGTCGTCGGCACCGAGCTCGAGGAGGCGGACTTTCTCGGCTTCGTTGGCGCGTACCGAGAGCACGATCAGGGGCACCGTCGACCAAGCGCGCAGCCGTTCCAGCACGTCGGCGCCATCCATATCCGGCAGGCCGAGATCGAGAANNCGTCGTCGACGACCAGCACGCGGGACGCTATTTCAGTCATCGATTGTAGTCTCCAATGGCGCCGCTTCGCTGGGGAGCGGCAGATGGATCGAGACCGTCGTGCCGCGGTCGACACCGTCGCTCTCGACTTCGACCCTGCCGCCGTTGGCTGAGATGAAAGCGTTGGCGATCCATAGCCCTAGTCCGGAGCCGGAGGTGGTCGAGGCGTGGCGCGGCCCGCGGAAGAAACGGCCGCCGACCTGACGTTGCTCCTCGCTGGACAGGCCCGCCCCGCAATCGTGGACCGACAGCACGACGGTGTGTCCGTTGGGTNNCCGGATCGGCGCGCCGTCGGAAGAATATTTCGCGGCATTGTCGAGGATTTGCACCAGCGCCTGCTCGACCTGCGTCGGGTCGGCGCGCACGATGGGTAGATTGGAGTCGAGGTCGAGCGTGACCGGGTGCCCGGCGAGCCGCCGCTTGCGGTGCTCGACCGCGGCATTGACGATATCGACCGGCTCGATCCACTGCATTTTCGGCCGCACCTGCTGACTCGATATGGTGGTGGCATCGAGCAGGTTTTGGATGTCATTATTGAGGCGTTCGGCTTCGTCCCGCACCACGACGGTGAGCGCATGCAGCCGCTCGTCGGCGGCGAGCGCCGGCGCATTCGACAGGATCGTCGCGGCGCCGAGGATGGACGCGAGCGGGGTGCGCAGTTCGTGCGACACCGAGCCGATCAGCGCTTCGCGCAACAGTTCGGTCTCCGAGCGCATCTTCGCCTCGTTAAGCGCGCGAGCGACGTCGAGCCGCTCCAGCGTCGCCGCGGCGTCGGCCAGTGCATCGTCGATGCGCTGACGCATGCCGGCGAGCGCCTCGCCCGACACGTTGCCAAGATCGACGGCGACAATGCCGAAATCTGGAGTCTTCGGCGAGACGCGACGAATGAGCCAGATGTTGCCTATGCCGTCGTCGATCGTGAGTTCAAGGCCTTCATCCTGTTCGACGCGGGCCACCTCGGCGCGCAGCCGTTCCGGCACGCCGTCGGCGGCGCCTGCGTCGGCCGCGCCGAGCAGTACCACCTTGCGTTGGACCAGATTGGCCAGGTGATTCTGGATCGCGACGAAAATCTCGGCGGCGCTGGGGGCGGCTGCGAGGCGGCGGGAAAACGCGTAGAGATCGGTCATCTCCTGCTCGCGCTTGCGTGCGATCGTGGTGTGGCGCTTGGCTTGGGTGGCGAGGTGCGACACAAAGACCGCGACGACCATGAACAGGACGAGATTGAGCGCCTCCTGCGGCGAGGCGACTTGGAAGCTGTAGAGTTGCGCGAAGTATACGTAGCCGGATAGAATCACGCCGGCGACTGCGGTGACCAGCGCGGGAATGACGCCGAATTGGTAGCTGGCGATCATCACCGGGACGAGATAGAGCACCGCGCCGCGCAGGATGCCGAGATACTCGCGCAACACCAGCGCGACGACCGTCGTAATCGCGACCATCAACAAGGCAGCCGCTATGCCGCGCAATTGCCGCCACAGCGGCGTAAGTCCTTGACCGAATTCCGAACTCAGTCCCGGACGCAAACTCGGCTCAATTTTTGGGGTCGCTCGCAATCGAATGCCGCTCAAATAATGATAACGAGGCTGATGCAGGGCGAACATAGGCCGCTGTCTCCGCGCCGGCCATCTTTTTTGCGTCTGGACCGGCGTATTGGCGCGTCGGCGCGAACAAATTTTCGTAATTAACCATTTCGTGTTTATTTGGAATTTACGGGCGTAGTTACGCCGCAGGGCCGTTTCAGCTGCCGCGATCCAACAAACTGCCGCAATTGTCTGGTCGAATGCCGGTCGATCCGCTGCGGGAAGGCTTTCACCATCTTCTGCTTCCCCCTCCGGGTTCCGCCCCCGGCGACTTCCCCGCCGGGGGCTTTTCCTTTTGCCGCCGGGGCTTTTCTGTTTGCGGCAGCCGCTCCATCGACGGCAAGGAGACGCTGCCCGACGACGAAACGCCAACGGGGGCGCCGCCGCTGCGCTCACTTTGCAGGCACATTCTGTGTGTCATGGTCGTCCCCCGGCGGCTCGCTCGCCTTGGCGCTTGGTCCGGCGGGGTTGTCGTGGCTTTGCTCGTCATACCCATGACNNGCTTGAATAGAACAGCAGCGTCATCAGCCCGAACCCGACCACGAGCGAAAACACCACGCCGAGCGTCATGGCGATATAGCCGTCGATCGGCATGGGCGGGCCGGCAGTCGCGGTCCACGCCCGGGCCGCGTACCACACGCTCGCCGTCAAGATTGCGAACAGCGGCGCGAATAGCGCGATCAGGCCCAAGACGCGCAATGTGGCGCCCGCTTTGGTGTCAGGCTTTCCCATGTCGCATAGATAGGCTGCCGCGTGCGGACTGCCAGTCGCCGCACCTCGGCCGAGAATGGGCGCTCGGTAACTTCCCGCCCGGACCTTGACGTGCGAGAGTAAGGTTTTATCAACGCCCAGATGGGCTTTGCGAGGAGGGACCGATGTCAACGGTGGGCAATAGTGAAGGTCAAATCGACAGCGCGCGACTGATCATACCGGGGCTGGCGGGGCTCTATGCCAGCATGGCACCCTATAGCTACGCCATCATCCGCTTCTGCGCCGGCGCCATTTTGATCTATCACGGCTACGGCAAGCTGTTCGGCGGCAATGTTGGCGCCGTCGCCGACCATGTGGTCGTGCCGCTTGGTCTGCCGTTTCCGATCGTGTGGGCCTATTTCATTGCCAGCCTGGAATTCTTCGGCGGCGCGGCGCTGGCCGTCGGCTTTTTGACCCGGCCGATCGCGCTCCTGCTGGCAGTCGAATTCGTCATCATCACTTATTGGCATTACGGCAACGGCTACGTGTTCGCCGCCCCGCATGGCGGCTACGAATATCCGCTCGTGCTGTTGGTGCTTTACGTTGCGATCTTTTTCCGCGGCGCCGGACGCTGTTCGATCGATCGGGCGATCGGAAAAGAATTCTAACAACAAACCGGGCGAAAAATGACGCGCGCCGCCGGGCGTTGAGTCCGGCGGCGTGTTACGCCATTGCGATCAAGCCATTGCGGCTTTCAGACCGGCGTCGATTTTGTCGAGGAAGCCCGTCGTGGTGAGCCACTTCTGATCGGGACCGACGAGCAATGCGAGGTCTTTGGTCATGAAGCCGGATTCGACGGTTGCAACGGTGACCTTTTCCAGCGTCGAAGCGAATTTTGCCAGCGCCTCGTTGTCGTCGAGCTTGGCGCGGTG
>PLTE01000100.1 GCA_003164375.1 Hyphomicrobiales bacterium
CTGGGGGTATCCATTTGGCTGGTCACCGAATTAGTCTATGAAAGACAATAAGTTGGGCAAAGAATACGATTCCCTCCACGGATTTCATCGTCCATATCTGATTTCTTCGGCGGCTCAATCTGTTTTACCTCTTTGGGAGCAGGTAGCTGCTTGGCGGCATCCTCGTCATTCTTGGCTCCCCAGATAAGTCTACTGATCGAGTCGAGCCACTTCCGTGCTGGCTCGGCTTTATCCGCTGCGTCACCCAAAACCTCAGCCGCTTGAATCACGACCGCCCCCCACGCTTCAAATCGCGTCCGGTCGCGATCTACTTCAGCAAGAAACGCGTCGAGCTTTTTCAGCAAGTTTTCTTTCTTGGCCTTATTAACTTCTAGTTTCTGGAGGACGCTTCGAACCTGCTCGACATGGTGCCTTATCTTTTGTTTGGTTGCTGAATCGAACCCGACAGAATAGCCCTTATTTCTGCGCGCTTGCCGAATTTGCAGCGTAGTTCGGTAATGCTGCACGTTCTTTCCGAATTCAGCATACGTATTGAAATCAACGTCGCTTATTCGTGGTATCTTTGTTTCGAATTGTGCGGCGATGCCAAGTTCGTTAATCGCAGCGATGACTTTGCTTATGTAGTCTACGTAGATAACTCTCTGGTCCGTGGAGTTGTCCGTTCGCGCCAGCCTAGCCTCACTTTGCTCTCTGAAGAATTTTTCTAAGATGACGAATGCCTGTTCAGGGTCATCCGGGAGGTCGGCATAAACTTGCTCCTCGGTAAGTTCGTCGAACTCTTCGCTCATTGCCCTGCCTCAAGCCCTAAGGGTGCGGATCATATAATTATGGCAACACCATTCACCATAGTGCACCGCCGCAGCCCCACCTCGTGAGAGTACGGGTGAGTATACGGCCAATTTCCACACTGGAGATAACTTAAGTTCTTCAAAGCGTTAGGCGTTCCGTGTGGATTCCTCCACGGCACCACCCGGATTAACGCAGGAAAACCGCTGATTCTCAGGGTGTGATGGCAAAAAACAGAAGTGGCCGGCAGTCGCGACTGACTTTTCGCCAGGGCATAGATCACCAGATGCCGGAGATGTCGTTGATTTTGGCCCTTCTCGCCCAAGCCGATTGGCATACACAACTCTTACACAGCCGCCGTACCGGCATCGACTTGGCGGCGCGTGTTAGGTGCACGGTCACTGTAGTCCGTAATCCGAATAAATTAATTGGAGAAAAAGTAAGCTGTCACGGTAATTCCGACATGGTTTGGCCGGATCTCTTAGCGAGCCACCCCTTCTAGGGACGATGACATTTTTTGTATTTTTGCCGCTTCCACACCAGCATGGATCGTTAGGCCCGGGCACCGGCATTTGCGCAATTTCGTGCTCGCGCTCGATTCCCGCCGGTATTGTTACCTTCCGCGCCTCCATACGCGATACATCGGCTTCGATGGCTGCGTATTCGGGCGTACCCTTCGACGGTATCAGGACATTAAGCGGCACGGCGCGCGAGTAGGTTCCGGAAGGCGTGACGTACGCGAGCAAAGCAACCGTGCGAGAAGATTGGGCGACCACAGCCGCAGCACGAGCCTTGGCCTGGATAAGATTCATGTCGGGGACATAGCCCGTGCGATGCAGCCAGACGAAAAGAGGCGGGTCTTCGCCAAACTGAAAAGGCGATTATCCCGGACTTGACAAAGGTAGCCTACCCGTTCTACGGGAACCCTCTTTCGGGGTAATTTCCCCCGGAGGCAGGGTTTTGCCATGCGCCGAATTCTCGAATTTGTCGATTGGGCCGCTCGCGTGCACTTTGTTGGCACGATGGCCTTGGCTGGCGGGGGCTGGGCGGTGACTTTCTTCGCAACCTCCGCCTACGGATGGGATGCGGCTGCCGTTTGGGTTGCCAGTGTGGTCGCGGGGGCATGTTGTGCGCTAATGTTCATTGCCTTCAAGGTGAATAGATTTTCGGTTGTTCGTGGTGGGGCTGCATCTGCTGGGAGAGCAAATGCGGTGCTCAATCAACGGGCGACGCTGGCTGTCGCTGGACCTAGACGCAATAGAGCATCTTCGGAATTTGATAAATGGAGGGTGACGGTCCACAACGGATCGACCCCGGCGTCAAACGTAAAAATGAGACTGATCGGTATCTCGCCGCGACCACGATCAGCCGAGTGGCGCGCAGAATATCCTTATCCAATCGTGCGAGCCGAGCAAACTCTTGATGCTCCGGCTGCGGAACTAAATCCCGGCGACAGCGAGGATTATGATGCGGTCCCGGCCTCCCGGTCGTCCGCAACGGGTCAATTGTCTGTACATTTGAACACCAAAAATCTTAGCGATCCGCGCATCGCAATAGAGCCTGACGAGCGATGGGAACTTCATTTTGAGGTAACCGCAAGAAATGCCGATGCCGTTCAGTTTATGCTTGTCGTCTATGTCGATGACGGGATCGTTCAGGTAATTCGGGGCCGAAAATAATGGGCTCAGCATCCCGCGATTGCCGCTCCGAAAATGTCCGGGTTCATGCGGTTATTGTAGCGGAATTGAAACTCCGCGACGTACAGCGGCAGATATTTGCGGCTGACTTTATGGAAGCTTCCGACGATCCCACGTTTGAAAATCGACCAAAAGCCTTCAATTGTATTGGTATGGATCGCGCCGATGACGTGCTGCCCAGCTTTGTGATCCACAACGCCGTGGGGTATTTGTGATTGAAACTACGATAGATCGGGTAGGCGTCGGTGCAGAGCAGGCTAACCTTGTCGGAAACAACCTCGTTCAGGAAATTTTCGAGCGTGATTTGATCGACGCCGTAAACGACGCGAGCGACGACGTTGCCCTTGCGCTTCACCGCACCGACGACGGGAACTTTAAGTCTGTCGTAACCACGTCCGGTGGTGCCGCTGCGCTTGTCCCAATGGCGGTTCTTGTCCTTGCCGCCGACATAGGTTTCATCGACCTCGACGATACCGCCGAGCTTGTCCATGTTCTTTTCGATCAAAGCGGCGCGGATACGGTGACACATGTACCAAGCGGTTTTGTAGGAGCCGAAGCCCATAGTCCGCATAATTTGAAGGGCGCTCATGCCCTTTTTGCTAACCAGCATCAAATGGGCGACCCGATACCAATCCCGGAGCGGCTTATTGGTATTCTCGAAGATGGTCCCCGCAATAAGGGAGAACCGATAGCCCTGTGGCGCACATGCCCTGCATTGCCAATGAAAAGGCTTGTAGGAGGAGGCGTCATACAATTTGACGTTTCCGCAGCGCGGACAAACGACTCCCTGCGGCCATCTGCGGGCGACCAGATACCGCTGGCAGGCTTCCTCATCGGGGAAAGCAGCCTCGAATTGGGCGATTGTCATCTGGTGAACTGGCTTGGGGCGACGGGCCATAGCGACCTCCCTAGTGTGGAAGGATATTGCCATGCCTAAGGGTCCTTGTCAAGTCCGGGATAATCGCCTCGCTCAATTTGTTTCATTGCGCAAGGCGTAGCAGCGGCGGGGCACGGCGGAGTTTTGCGGTCCAAGCCTGCGGCTGCGTCACAAATCATTGCCGACGGCCGCGCTGGCCACGCAATTCGCCTCGGTCCTGACGAAAGCTGGATGTCGTCGCCGAGTCTTACGCGAATGGCGCCGGCGCGCGGGCCAAGCGGCTGCCCCTCGGGCCGCACGGGAAGGACAACGACGAGATGGCGCGCTTCAAGGCCGAGGTCGTGCCGGCCTTCGCCGGCATGCCGAGCGAAGTCGCGGCTCCGCGGTCACGGCAGCTTCGGCTGATACGCGAGCGTGTCCGCCGCCGCATCAATCTTGGCGATCTCAAGCGGCGGCAACTCGCCGGCGGCTTCCAGCACCGGATAGACCACCGAGCAAATATGCGAATGAATGCGTTTGAGGTCGCTCAACGCGTCGAGGTGCAGCGAAGTGGTCTCCAGACTTTCCGGCCGGCCTTCGCGCAGCCGCTCTAAATGCCGGTCGGCCGCTTCAAGCTCGGCCTTGCGCAGCTCGGTCTTTTCGCGAAGCAGCTTGCGGGCTGCCGCGACGTCGCCGGTCATGAAGATGCCGAAGGCCGCCTGCAGGTTTTCGACGACCCGCTTGTGGAACGAGGTCAACTCGGCTGAGCCTTCAGGCGAAAATTGGCAGCGCCGCTTGATCTTCTTGGTCGCGAGCTCGGACAGATTCTTGTCGATGATATCGCCGATATGCTCGAGGTTGATGGTGAACGAGATGATCTCCATGGCGCGGCGGCCTTCGCGCTCGTCGAGACTGTCACGCGTCAATTTGGTGATGTAGAGCTTGATCGCCTCGTTGAGGCGGTCGACGACATTGTCCAGCCGCGACACGTCGCTTGCGAGCTTGCGATCGTTGGTCATGAGCGCGGTCATGACGTTGCGCAGCATGGTCTCGACGGTATCGCCCATGCGCAGCGTCTCGCGCGCGGCATTGGCAAGCGCGAGCGACGGCGTCTCCAGCGCGGCGTCGTCGAGATAACGCGGCATCGCGGCATCGTCCGGCTGCTTCTTCTCCGGCAGGATGCGCACCAGAAGGGCCGCCACCGCATCGAGCGGACCAATGAGCAGCACGGCCAGCGCGATGTTGAACAGCATGTGGAATTCGGCCGTCAGCTTCGCCATGTCCGGCTGCAACGTCCCCAACTCGCGCGCGATCGGGTGCAGGAATGGCAGCACGATGAGGATGCCGACCAGCCGATTGAGCAGGTTACCGACCGGCACGCGCCGGCTTGCCGGATCGCCGCGGACGCCGGATTCGATCAGCGGATTGATGGCGCTCCCGAGATTGGCGCCGAGCACGAGCGCCAGCGCAGCCTCGGGCGTGACGAATTGCGAATAGGCAAGCGACATCACCAGGAGCACGACGGCGACGCTCGAATGCGCCGCCCAGGTCAGCGCAGCCGCGATCAGGATGCACAGCACGGGGTCGTTGGTGATGACGCCGAGCAAGACGCGGACCGTCGGCGCCTGTTCCGCCGGCGCCAGCGTGTCGAGCAGGATGTGCAGCGCCAACAGCGTCAGGCCGAGCCCGATGGCGATCCGCCCGAGCGCGCGGCTCAGACTCGATCCGCCGACGCGGAACGTGACGAGCCCGATCACAAACAGCACCGGCGCGATCGCCGATATGTCGAACGACAGGAGCTGCACGATCAGCGTCGTACCGACATTGGCGCCAAGCATGATCGCAAGCGCGGGCACTAGACTCACCACGCCGTCGGCGGCCAGCGAGGCGGTCATCAATCCGGTCGCGGTGCTCGACTGCAGCAGCGCCGTCAAGCCGAGCCCAGTGCCGAAAGCGGTGAAACGGTTGCGCAGCGCGCCGGCGAGGAAGCGGCGCAGGTCGGGACCAAATGCGCGCAAGACGCCACTGAGGACCATATGCAGGCCCCACAGCAACAGCGCCACGCCGCCCATCAGATCGAGGAGGACGATCGATCCCATCGTCACAGGCTCCTACTAGCATACCTCCTAATCGCATGTAGGACGAAGCAGCAGGGCAGACAACCCAAAATCGAGCGAGCAGCGCGGTCCGGATACGTCAAGCCACATCCAGGGTTGGCGTTTCAGCCGACGGTTCGCTGCCGGTTTTCGCTGACGCCCATCCGGGCTACGAAATTCTCACGGATCGAGTTCGGTATCCCAATAGAGATAGTCGAGCCAACTGTCGTGCAGGTAATTCGGCGGGAACAGCCGGCCGTTGCGGTGCAGGTGCTGCACCGTCGGCTGGAACGGCCGCTGCGACGGAAACATCTTCGACTCTTCCGGCGTCAGATTGCCCTTGCGCAGATTGCACGGCGAGCAGGCGGCGACGACATTGCCCCAAGTCGTGTGGCCGCCGCGCGAACGCGGAATGAGGTGATCGAAGGTCAGGTCGTCGCGTGCGCCGCAGAACTGGCAAGAGAACCGGTCGCGCAGAAAGACGTTGAACCGCGTGAATGCCGGATGCGTAGAAGGCTTCACATAGGTCTTCAGCGAGACCACGCTCGGCAGCTTCATTTCGAAGCTCGGCGAGCGCACGGCGCGGTCGTAATTGGCGACGATGTTTACCCGCTCCAGAAACACCGCCTTGATCGCGTCCTGCCACGACCACAGCGACAGCGGGTAATAACTCAGCGGACGGAAGTCCGCGTTGAGCACCAGGGCCG
>PLTE01000208.1 GCA_003164375.1 Hyphomicrobiales bacterium
CCTCGTTGACGTTCATGTTGGTCTGGGTGCCGGAGCCGGTCTGGTACACCGAAAGCGGGAAATGATCGTCGAGTTTGCCGTCGATGATTTCCTGCGCCGCCCGCACGATAGCTTTGGCGGGCCGCGCGTCGAGCGAGCCGAGCGCGCGATTGGTCTCAGCCGCGGCAAGCTTGACGATGGCAAGCGCCGTGATGAGCGGACGCGGCATGCGCGCCTCGCCGATGCGGAAATTGTTGCGCGAGCGCTCGGTCTGCGCTCCCCAATAGCGATCGTCCGCGACCTCGATCGGTCCGAACGAGTCGGTTTCAGTGCGTGTTTTCATGCGGATGACGGGCAGACGTCGTCCGCCGTCCTCACTTCTTCCTGAACCGGTCGAGCCGCACGACTTCGCCGCCGCCTTCATGCGGCGGGTCCGCCGGCCTTGCGGCAACGGACGGCGGCAGCGCATCGGGTTTTTGCCCGCCAAGCGGACGGCCAGGGGGTGTGGTCAAGGTCTCGATCGGCTTGACGTTGGCACTGGGCTCGACCGAAGCCTTGTCATCCGAAGCCTCGTAATCCGAAGCCTTGCCGTCGGAAGCCTGGGCTTCGATGGTTTCGAACTGGAAGCCGAACTGGACGGCAGGATCGTAGAATGCCGTCACGGCGTCGAAAGGAATGACCAGCCGCTCCGGTATGCCGCCGAACGACAGGCCGACTTCGAAGGCGTCGTCGGTCACGACCAGATCCCAGAATTGATGCTGTAGGACGATGGTCATGGTTTCCGGATATTGCGCGCGCATGCGGTCGGACAGCCGCAATCCGGGCGCCGCGGTGGCGAAGGTGATCTTGAAATGGTGCTCGCCCGGCAGGCCTTTCTTGGCCGCGTCGGCAAGCACCGTCCGCACCACGCCGCGCAGGGCCTGTTGCGCCAGAATATCGTAGCGAATGTGATCGACGGGCATTGCGGGCTCAGGGGTCAAGAATCAGCGGTCACCTATCAGATAGTGCATGGATCATAGGGGTCCAGAGCGATTCTGTCCCGCGCTTGAATTCTTCACGACTGATCGGTGGAAAGTGGAGGCTTCTGTTGCCAGGTGCCTCCGAACCCCGCCTAACGGAGCTTAACCCGTTAGGACTTTAAGTCGGTCTTTCGGACTGCTTACGCAGCCAGAGCAACCGGAGCATAGTTGTCGTTTGCAACTATGGATTGGCCCGGTAACGGCGGTACCATGCCGAGCAAAAGCACGCCCTTTACGCCCTCGTCGATCCTATTTCGACCCCGTAGATGGTGGAGTCGCCGGGTACTGCCCCCGGGTCCGAAAGGTTTATTACGACGTCCGTTTATCGCCATAGCCGGCTTGCGCCGGCAACAAGCAATATAGGCGCAAAAGGTTGCCGAAAAAAGGCCGGTCTCCGCGGCGCCCGTTTCGTCGGCTAAGCGGCGCGGACTCGGACCCGGCTGGTGAAGGCGGTGGCGTCCCGGCTCAGCGCCGCGGCCTGGCGATTGAGCTCGGCCGCGGCCTCCAGCACCTGGTCGGCGCCACGGCCGGACTGCTGCACCAGCTCGCTCACGCCGGCGATGCTGCTCGATACCTGCAGCGTGCGCACGGCGGCGCCATCGACGCTTTCGGCGATCTTGCCCGCGGCGAGGTTCTGCTGCTCTATCGATTCGGAGATCGAGCGCGAAATCGCCCGCACCTGGTTCATCGATTGCGCCATGGCATCGTTGGCGCCCTGCACGATCTCGATCACGGCCCCGACCGACAAGGTTTTATTCTTGATCTCGGCCAATGCCGTCGTGGTCTGCGCCGCCAGTGCCTTGACCTCCTGCGCGACCACGGCAAAGCCGCGTCCGGCCTCACCGGCATGGGCCGCCTCGATCGTGGCGTTGAGCGCCAAGAGATTGGTCTGACGTGCAATCGCGGCGATCAATGACGCGACCTGATCGATATCCTTGACCGTCGCCACCAGCGCCGAAGTGTGGGTCACGGCGCTGCCGGCGCAGCGCGTCGCGTCGGCAATAATCTCGGATGCATTGGCGACCTGACTGCCGATTTCGCCGATCGAGGCCGACAGCTCTTCGATCGCCGCCGCCGCTCCGGTAGCGCTGGTCGTGGATTCATCGGCGACTTTGGTCGCCGTTGAGGCGTGCCGGTGCGATTCGTTCAACACCGCGGTCATGCCGCGCGCGAAGACTTCGAGCTCGGTGGCCGATTGGCCCACCGCCGACGCGATGGCGAGGATGTCGCTTTCGAAAGCCACCGCGACCGCCTCCAGCGCCGCGGCCTTTTCCGCTTGCGCCCGCTCGCGCTCGACCATGCGCGCGGTTTCCGCCTCCCGCAGCGCCACGGCATTATCGCGGAATACTTCGACCGCGCGCGCCATCGCACCGATCTCGTCAGCACGCCGGTTGCCGTCGATGGCGACGCTGAGATCGCCTTTGGCCATGCGGCTCATCGTCTCCGCCATGCGACGCAGCGGCCGGCCGACAATGAGCTGGCTCAACAGCAACGCGCCGATCAGCGCGGCGCTCGTCCCGGCGGCCAGGATGCCGGCGGTCGTCCGGTAAATCCAGGTACTGCGGGCGGCCACTTCGGCTTCGGTGCTACGGGCCTCGCCGCCGAGAATATTGATCAGCCGATCCATGTGAAATGTGGCGTCGTCGCGCGCCGGGTCGAATTGAACATCGACAATGCGCGTCGCATCGTTTCCGTCGCCGGCCTTCACCGCATCCCTCAGATTGACGGCGATGCCGTGGGCAAATTCCAGCTTGTCGAGAATGCGGCGGATGTCGTCGATTTTGGCCGGGTCATAGGTCTGCACGTTGTGCAGGGCATTCTGCACCGCCTTGTAATCGTCCTCGATTGCAGCGGAAGATTCCCGGACTTGCTCAGCATCCGCTCCCGCGTAGGTCTTGTAGGTCGCGACGCCGAACGATTCGAGCGCTACCTTGGCCTCGGCGAGTGCAAGACGCGCCGGCGCGAGGTGTTGCGTCACCTCCGCGTCGAGCCGTTCGAGTTCGGTGAATCGCTGCAGGCAGAAGACGTTAGCGGCGATCGATAGCAGGCCCAGGACCGCGATGAGCAAAACGGCTTTCGCCGCGATCGGGATGCCGAACAATTTCATTTTATGCACGCGGCAGGGCGAGTTCAGATTACGAATGCGTATTCCGCAATCGTTTTCACCGGCTTAACGACGCGGTCACATAACCATAATTCGCCAGCACAATTGGCCGCGAGCATCGCAAAGTTGCAGCCATCGCATGGGCTCGCGTGGACCGACGCTCGCGCATGCTGTTGCCGGCTGGGCGCCGCGCTGACCGGGTTCGCTCCGTTCGCCCACCCTTGCGAAACCGTCTGGCAGTGAAAGCTGACCGGCGCTAAACGAAATCCATGACCTCGTTGCCGATTCCCAGTCCCCCGGAACCGTCAGGCACGACCGCCCCGCCCTCGGCCGCGTCGGATCCGCAACCGGCGCCGGCGCGGCCGGGCCTTGCTGAGCTGTTCATGGCCTTTGCCACCATCTCGCTGTCCGGCTTCGGCGGCGTGCTGGCGTGGTCGCGGCGCGCGATGGTGGAGGAACGCAAATGGCTGACGCCTGAGCAGTTCAACGAGGCCTATGCGCTGTGTGCATTCCTGCCCGGCGGCAACATTATCAACTTCTCGGTGGTGTTCGGATCGCGCATCCGCGGGCTGCTCGGCGCGGCGGTCGCGCTCGCAGGGCTGCTCGGGCCGCCGCTGATCCTGGTCATCGTTGTCGGCGCCGTTTACGCCCATTACGGCGACCTGCCGGTCCTGCGCCGCATGTTGACCGGCGTCGCCTCGGCCGCGGCCGGCCTGATGTTGGCGACGGTCGCTAAGATGGCGCGACCGTTGTTCCGAGATCGCGCCGTCGTCGGCCCGCTCATCGCGGCGGTGGTTTTCGGTTCGATCGGCGTCTTGCATTGGCCGCTGCCGCTGGTTCTGGCGGTGCTCGTGCCGGTGAGCATTGCCTATTCATGGGTGCGGGCATGATGGCCCGGTTGCGACAATGAAGGATTCGGGCGGCACGCTACTGACGCTGGCGGGCTATTTCGCGATGATGTCGCTGTTCGCGATCGGTGGCGGTAATTCCGCGGTGCCGGAAATGCATCGCGTTGCGGTCGACGTGCAGCATTGGCTCAGCGAGCGGCAATTCGGCGACACGTTCGCGCTGGCGCAACTGACCCCGGGGCCCAATCTCATCATCGTGACTTTGATCGGCTATCATGTCGCCGGCATCGTCGGCGCGCTGGTAACGACGGTTGCGATGTGCGGACCGACTTGCGTGCTCGCCTTCTTCGTCGGCCGCGCCTCCGAGCGCTTCAAGGGGGCGGTCTGGCATGGTGCAGTGAGTCGCGGACTTATTCCGGTCACGCTGGGGCTCACGGCCGCGAGCGCCACCGTGGTCGCGACGACGTCCGATTATAGCTGGGTCGCGTTGGGGCTTACGCTCGGCACCGCGCTCACCGCCTATTTTGTGCGTGTCCACCCGCTGTGGGCCTTTGCGGTCGCCGCCGTACTCGGGGCGAGCGGACTGATTTGAGGCGGACTGAAACGGTCTTGCGCAGACTTCATGCGTTGCGCATTTGAGGTAAACTCACGCTTCGACTCGGTCCAGAAAGCCGGACAGCCATGCGCCAATATCTCGACTTGATGGAACGCGTGCTCAGCGACGGCGTGGAAAAGCGCGACCGCACCGGCATCGGCACGCGCTCGATCTTCGGCCATCAGATGCGCTTCGATCTGTCGCAAGGCTTTCCGCTCGTCACCACCAAGAAACTGCACGTCAAATCGATCATTTACGAATTGCTGTGGTTTTTGCGCGGCGACACCAACGTCAAATATCTCAACGATCACGGCGTGCGGATCTGGGACGAATGGGCCGACGAAAACGGCGACCTCGGCCCGGTCTACGGCCGCCAGTGGCGCTCCTGGCCGGCGCCGGACGGCGGTCATATCGACCAGATCGCCAACCTGCTCAATGAGATCCGCCGCAATCCCAATTCGCGCCGGCTGATCGTGACCGCGTGGAACCCGGCGGAAATCGAAGGCATGGCGCTGCCGCCGTGCCATTGCCTGTTCCAATTCAACGTCGCCGACGGGGCGCTGTCGTGCCAGCTCTATCAGCGCTCGGCCGACGTCTTTCTCGGCGTGCCGTTCAACATAGCTTCCTATGCCTTGCTCACGGTCGCGGTCGCCCAGGTGACCGGCCTCAAACCCGGCACATTCATCCACAGCTTCGGCGACACGCATCTTTATCTCAATCACCTCGAACAGGCGCGGCTGCAGCTCACCCGCCCGCCGCGGCCGCTGCCGACGCTGCGCATGAATCCCGCGGCGACGGACCTGTTCGCGTTGCGCTACGAGGACTTTCTGCTCGAAGGTTACGACCCCCACCCGCACATCAAGGCCGCGGTGGCGGTGTGATGCAATGGCCGACCTATCCAAGGATCAATTGACCAAACTCGCAGAGGAGAAGCTGGCCGATGCGAAACTCCTACTTAGCAACGACCGGCCCGGCAACGCCTACTATCTGGCCGGTTACGCGGTCGAGCTTCTGTTGAAGGCCGCGATATCATCAAGGTTCCAGGCGAACACGATTCCCGACCCGAGCTGGCTAAGGGATATCTTCCAGCATAATCTTGAGAACTTGGTGAAACTGGCGCTTTTGAATGATGATCTGAAACGCGACAGCGACGCTGACGATGAATTGAAAGGTAGATGGGATATCGTATTGGAATGGAACGAAACCAGCCGGTACTAAGTCCGCACGGGGCCCGATGCCGACGCCTTGATCGAGGCAATCGACGAACCTAAACATGGAGTTTTCCAATGGCTGAAAGCGAGACTGTGACCGGTGAACTCGCGACAGCGCGGCGCCTCGTCGAGTTGTTGGAGGAGGACGGATTCAAGCTTGATTTTGCCGTTTGGGCGAAGGACGACGAGGAAGAGGGTCGTTTGTATTTGGTCCCGCATGAACGCGCCGAATCAAAATTGAAACAGTCGATTCGCGTTGCGGCTACCATTTCAAAACACAAGAACGAGTTACCGGACCGACACGATCTCCAATACTCGATTGTGACCGCCGAAGATCCGGTGATCCGAGCCGTTCGCTCGGCGACCCCAGTCGCCGGCAAGGTCCGGGGCGTCTATCGTCAGGGAACCTATATAGACACCGCTTACGTTTTTCGGCCGGCAGCCTAAGCCTCTTGCGCAGCATCGGGCGCTGGCGGACCCATTGATCATGGACATCGTCCTCCTCGCTGCGGTTGCCAAGAACGGGGTCATCGGCCGCGGCAACGCCCTGCCGTGGCGGCTCAAGTCCGACATGATTCACTTTCGCACGCTCACCATGGGCAAGCCGGTGGTGATCGGTCGCAAGACCTATCTGTCGATCGGCAAGCCGCTCAAAGGCCGCACCACCATCGTGGTCAGCCGCGATCCCGGTTTTGCCGCGCCGGGCATCGTCGTCGCGCCGAACCTGCCCTCAGCGCTCGCGGCAGCGCGTGGCGACGCGCTGCGGCGGGGTTGCGACACGATCGTCGTCGCCGGCGGCGCCGAGATCTATGCTCAGGCTTTGCCTTTGGCCGCGGCCCTTGTCATCACCGAGGTGCACAAACGCGTCGACGGCGACGCGCTGTTTCCCTCGATCGACCCGGCAATCTGGCGCGAAACCGCCCGCAGCGAGCGGGAGCCGGCGGCCGACGACGAGGTTTCCTTCGCCTTCGTCAGCTATGAGCGCGCAACCGCCGCGGCAGAACACCGGCCAAGCGCGGCATAACTGCGCGTTGTAAGGGGCCCTGCGCTACCCTATAACCCCGGGCAACCAAGCCGGCGGGAGCCGGCGCCGAGGAGAATCATATGCCGTGGAGCAACCAACCCGGCGGCCCGTGGGGTTCCGGGTCGCGAGGACCGTGGGGCTCGGGGCCGCAATCGCAGGGACCCAAACCGCCCGATCTCGAGGAGTTTCTGCGCCGCAGCCAGGATAAATTGCGCAGCCTGTTGCCGGGCAATCTCGGCGGCCGCGGCATTGCGCTGATCGCGCTCGCGGCCATCGCCTTGTGGGGCTTTTCCGGCTTCTTCCGGGTCGAGCCCGACGAGCTCGGCGTGGTGTTGCGGTTCGGCCAGTTCGTGCGCGAGGTGCAGCCCGGACTGAACTATCACCTGCCCTATCCGATCGAGACCGCGCTGACGCCGCAGGCGCTGCGCGTCAACAAGATCGACATCGGCTTCGACCTGCGCCGCGGCACCACCATGCGCGACGTGCCGGAAGAAAGCCTGATGCTGACTGGCGACGAAAACATCGTCGACGTCGATTTCTCGGTGCTGTGGAAGGTCAAGCCGAGCCGGGTCGGCGATTATCTGTTCAACGTGCAGAACCCCGAAAGCACGGTGAAGGCCGTCGGCGAAAGCGCCATGCGCGCGGTGATCGGGCACTCCAATATTCAGGCCATCCTCACCGGCGCCCGCCAGACCATCGAAACCGCGGTGCAGGAACTGATGCAGAAGACGCTCGACGATTACGGCGCCGGCGTCGTCGTGCAGCAGGTCCAATTGCAGAAAGTCGATCCGCCGACCCAGGTGCTGGACGCCTTCCGCGACGTGCAAGCCGCGCGCTCCGATCTCGAGCGGGCGCAGAACGAGGCGCAGACTTATGCCAATCGCGTGGTGCCGGAGGCGCGCGGCCGCGCCGCCAAGGTCACCCAGGACGCCGAGGCCTATCGCGAGCAGACCGTCGCCGATGCCAAGGGTCAAACCTCGCGCTTTTCGCAAATCTACGACCAATACAAAAAGGCGCCAGACGTGACCCGCCAGCGCATGTATCTGGAAACCATGGAGCGGGTTCTCGGCGGTACCGATAAGACCATCATCGATACCGGCCCGGCGGCCGGGCCCGGTGTCGTGCCGTATTTGCCGCTCAACAATCTGCCGCAAGAGCGGCCCGCGCAGCCATCGGGAGGCAATCAATGAAGCCGAGCCTCTTCGGCGGCGCCGTCGCCGTCGTGCTGCTGCTGCTCGTCATCGTCGGCTACAGCACCTTCTTCACCGTTTATCAGACCAGGCAGGCGCTTGTGGTGCGGCTCGGACAACCCGTGCGCGTCATCACCGAACCGGGCCTCAACGCCAAGATTCCGTTCATCGACAACGTGATCTATATCGACAAGCGCATTCTCAACATCGAATCGCCGGCCCAAGAGGTGATCGCGTCGAGCCAGGACAAAGGCGACGCCAGCCTCGCTCAGGCCGGCGAGCGGCTCGTGGTCGACGCGTTTGCGCGCTATCGCATCACCGACCCGCTGAAGTTCTATCAGACGGTCGGTCCGGACGGCGCCAATACGCAACTTGCGATCTTGCTCAACTCGGCGCTGCGGCGCGTGCTCGGCGCAGCGACGCTGGCCGATGCGGTGCGTAACAAGCGTGAGGAGCTCATGGCGCAGATGCGCGAGCAGCTCGACCGCGACGCCCAGCCGTTCGGCATTCACATCGTCGACGTGCGCATCCGCCGCGTCGATCTGCCGGAACAGAACAGCCAGGCGGTCTACCAGCGCATGCAGACCGAACGGCAGCGCGAAGCGGCCGAATTCCGCGCCCAGGGCAGCCAGAAGAGCCAGGAGATCCGCGCCAGGGCCGATCGCGACGTGACGGTCTTGCTGGCGGACGCCAACTCCAAAGCCGAAACGATCCGCGGCGAAGGCGACGCAACCCGCAACCAGATCTTTGCCGACGCCTACGGCCAGGATCCGGACTTCTTCGCCTTCTACCGGTCCATGCAGGCCTACGAAAAGAGCATGCTGCATTCCGACACGCGTATGGTGCTGCGACCGGATTCCGACTTCTTCCGTTATTTCGGCGATCCCTTGGGCAAGATGCCGGTAGGCGGCGCGAGCGTCCCGGCGGTTGCGGCAGCGCCGGCGGCGTCCGCTGCTGCGCACCCGGGCAGCGCGACGAAATAGAACGGCCGGGCGAAACGCGGCGGGTTGCGTCGATGACCGATTTCCTTGTCGCGATCGGCCTGTTCTTCGCGATCGAAGGAATTCTTCTTGCGGCCTTCCCGGGCGGCGCCAAGCGAACCATGGCGATCGTCCTCGAAATGGCGGACGGACCGTTGCGCATCGCCGGCATCGTTTCGGCCTTGGTCGGCGTGGTCATCGTCTGGTTGGTGCGCGGCTGACGGATGATTCTAAAAAAGCGATCACCGGCTTCAAGCCTTTGCGATGCCACCCTTGGCGGGCGACGCAAACTCGAAAGAGTTCATGCGACAAAGGCCGGCGGACGGGTCGCTTTTCCGCCCCAATCCGGCCGCTAATAGCCGGTCTGGCAGGTTATGGCCTTGCGTCCGCTGCGAGACGGGGGCACTTTGCCGTTGAGTATTTTCCCCAGAGTCGAATGCAGATGCCAAGTCGAATCCAAGGAGCGCTGACGTTGATGTCTCGCCATTTCTCCACCCGCGGTCTCTCCCAATTCGTGCTGCACGGCGCCGCGATCGCCGCACTCACGACTGCGATCCTCGTCCTGCCGGCGCGGCCGGCAGCGGCGCGCGGGCCCGACGCCATCGCCGACGTCGCCGAGCAAGTGATCGATGCCGTCGTCAATATTTCGACGTCGCAGAAAGTCGATCCGCATGTCGCCGACTTGCCCGATCTGCCGCCCGGCTCGCCGATGGAGGAGTTTTTCAACCAGTTCTTCAAGCACCATCATGGTCAGGGTGGCGGCGGCGACAATTCCGACCAGGCGCCGCACCGCATCAACTCGCTCGGCTCCGGCTTCATCATCGATTCGTCGGGCTTTGTCGTCACCAACAATCACGTCATTGCCGACGCTGACGAAATCAATGTCATCCTCAATGACGGCACCAAGCTCACCGCCGAGCTGGTCGGCAAGGATTCGAAAAGCGATCTGGCGCTGTTGCGGGTGCATACTACCAAGCCGCTCAAGGCGGTAAAGTTCGGCGACAGCGACAAGCTGCGGCTTGGCGAATGGGTCATCGCCATCGGCAACCCGTTCAGCCTCGGCGGCACGGTGACCGCGGGCATCGTCTCGGCGCGTAACCGCGACATCAATTCGGGGCCATACGACAATTACATCCAGACCGACGCCGCCATCAACCGCGGCAATTCCGGCGGGCCGCTGTTCAATCTCGACGGCGAAGTGGTCGGCATCAACACCGCGATCATCTCGCCGTCCGGCGGCTCGATCGGCATCGGTTTTGCGGTGCCTTCCGACAGCGCGGTGGCAGTCCTCGATCAGCTGCGCCAATTCGGCGAAACGCGGCGCGGCTGGCTCGGCGTACGCATCCAACAGGTCACCGACGACATCGCCGACAGCCTTAGCATCAAGCCCGCACACGGCGCGCTGGTGGCCGGCATCGACGACAAGGGCCCGGCCAAGCCGGGCGGCATCGAGCCGGGCGACGTGGTCGTCTCGTTCGATGGCCACGACGTCAAGGAAATGCACGATCTGCCGCGCATCGTCGCCGACACCCCGGTCGGCAAGACCGTCGACGTCGTCGTCATCCGCAAAGGCAAGGAAGAAACCCACAAGGTCACGGTGGGCCGGCTCGAGGACAGCGAAAAGATCGCGCTCGCCGACGCCAAGAAGGATACCGCACCGGCCGACAAGTCGGTCGTGCAAAAGACGCTGGGTCTTGAGCTGTCCAGCCTGTCGGACGATCTGCGCCATAAATTCAAGATCAGGGACGACATCAAGGGCGTGTTGGTCACCGGCGTCGATCCGAACCTGGCGATGGCCGATCCCGACAAGCGTATTACGGCGGGCGACGTCATCGTCGAGGTGCAATACACCGCCGTGGGCAACCCGGCCGACTTGCAGAAGCGCGTCGATGCGCTCAAATCCCAAGGCAAGAAGATCGCGGTACTGCTGGTCTCCAATGCCGCAGGCGAGACGCGCTTCGTCGCATTGAATCTGCAGTAGCGCGGAAAGCCTACCTACCGCTCGACGAATTCGGCGCGCCGATAGCCCTGCGCATAAAGCAGCGCGGTGAGATCGCCGTGATCGATGCAAGCCGCGGCAACGTCCCTTAATGCCGGCTTGCCGTGGAAGGCGATGCCAAGCCCCGCCGCTTCGATCATCGGGATGTCGTTGGCGCCGTCGCCCACCGCGAGCGTGTCTTCGCGGCCAAGCCGCAGGCGCTCGCGCAGCGCGTTGAGGGTATGAAGCTTGGCCTCGCGGCCGAGCACCGGGTCGGCCACCGTGCCCGACAAACGTCCGTCGGCATCGACCAAAAGCGTATTGGCGTGGTCCTCGTCGAACCCGGCCATCGCGGCAATCTTTGCGGTAAAGGCGGTGAAGCCGCCGGACACCACGCAGCTGTAAGCGCCGTTCGCCCGCATGGTCGCGAGCAGCGTCGGGCCGCCCGGCGTCAGCTGGATGCGCTCGGCGATGACGGTGTCGATCACCGTGGCTGGAAGTCCCTTAAGGAGCGCAACGCGCTCGCGCAGCGCCGGCTCGAACGCGATCTCGCCGCGCATCGCACGCTCGGTGATCGCCGCGACGCGGCTCTTAAAGCCGGCATAGTCGGCAAGCTCGTCGATGCATTCCTGACCGATCATGGTGGAGTCCATGTCGGCGACGAAGAGTTTCTTGCGGCGGCTTTCGCCGTCCTTTTGCACGACGACGTCGACCGGTTCACTGCCGATGATGTCGCGGATGTCCGCGGTGAGGTCGTTCACGAGCGCCTGCTCGGCGCCGGCGTCATCGATATCCTCGAGGAGGAACGGGATATCGATCGCGACCCCGGGCTCAAGCCAGCCGACCGCGCGGCCGAAGGGTAGATACCGCGCCGCCTGCCGCGCCAATGTCTCGGTCACCGCAGGTCGATCGGGATGTGAGATCAACGTTGCCACGTAGAACATGCCGTGCGATCCGAGCAGGGGAAACGGAACGGTCGAAGCCGTGCAAAAGACGATCCTCATTGCAGGTCCGACGGCGAGCGGCAAGTCGGCGCTGGCGCTGGAGCTTGCCGAAGCCCACGGCGGCGCCGTCATCAATGCCGATTCCATGCAGGTGTACCGGGATCTGCGCATCATCACGGCGCGGCCGACACCGGCCGAAGAAGCGTGTGCACCGCATCGGCTCTATGGCCACGTCGACGCGGCGGAGAACTATTCGGTCGGCCGCTGGTGCAGCGACGTTTCGGGCGCGCTTGCGGCGACGCAGCAGGAAAATCGTACCGCCATCATCGTCGGCGGCACCGGACTCTATTTCAGGGCGCTCACCCGCGGCCTTGCCGCGGTGCCGCCGATCCCGGCCGACATTCGCGATGCGGTGCGCGGACGGCTCGCGAGCGAGGGGGTCGCCGCGCTTCACGCGGAGTTGGCCACGCGCGATCCCGCTGCGGCAGCGCGCTTGCGGCCGAACGACCGCGCCCGTGTCACCCGCGCGCTCGAAGTGATGCTGGCAACCGGTCGCTCGCTGTTGGAATGGCATCAGGACAACAAGCCGGCAAATATCGATGTTGCCCGCACAGCAAACGTCTTTCTAATGCCGGATCGCGACGAGCTGCTGCGCCGTATCGACACGCGGTTCGACGCCATGATGGCGGCCGGCGCGCTCGAAGAGGTTCGCTGGCTCGCCACGCGCAAGCTCAACCCGAGCCTGCCGGCGATGAAGGCGCACGGCGTGCCGTGGTTGATCCGGCACCTTTCTAGCGAGATCCCGCTTGCCGAGGCGGTGGAGGGCTCCAAACGCGACACCCGCCAATATACCAAACGGCAGGCGACGTGGTTTCACAATCAGCTTCCCGAATTCGAATGGATCGCGCCGCGGGCCGCGCGTGCCGCGATCGAAAAGCAGTTGCGGGCCTTGAGGGCGTAACGATTTGGCCATCGCGGATAATTGCAAGAAAATATATTACTTTTAATCTGCTGTGGCGCTTCTTTATTTCCTTTAATATAATTTTAGTGCCGTCGGAGCGTAGCGAGCAACAGCGGCTGCCGTCACCGCGCAACAATAAACACACACGACACCAGGGAGGACTCTCATGACCGAACTCACCCGCCGTACCGTTCTTGCCGGCGCCGGAGCCGCCGCTGCAGCGACCGCATTCACGCCGTTCGCAACTTCGACCGCTCGCGCCGCGGCTCCGTCGGCTGGCGCGCAGGCACCCGGCTTCTATCGCTACACGGTCGGCAGCTACGAATGCACCTCGATCAACGACGGCGCGCGCTCATTCCCGCTGCCCGACACGTTCGTCACCAACGTGCCAAAGGCCGAAGCGCTCGCCGCGGCGCAAGCCGCCTACATGCCCAACGGCATGGTGACGGTGCCATTCAACCCACAGCTCATCAACACCGGCAGCAAGCTCGTCCTGATCGATTCCGGCAACGGCATTGCGACCTTCGGGCCCAGCAAAGGTGCGGTTGGGCGTACGCTGCAGAATCTCGCCGCCGCCGGCGTCGACGCGAAGAGCATCGACATTGTGCTGATCTCGCATTTGCATCCCGATCACACCAACGGCATCCGCGCCGCCGATCGTTCGATGGCCTTCCCCAACGCGGAGATCATGGTGCCGGCGAAGGATTGGGAATTTTGGATGAGCGAAGAAAATGCCGCCAAGGCCCAGTCCAATGAGATGATGAAGAACTACTTTGCCAATGTGAAGAATATCTACACTGGCATCGAGTCCAATGTGACGAGGTACGATTGGGGCAAGGAAGTCGCGCCCGGCATCACTTCGGTGGCCGCGCCCGGCCACACACCCGGACACACAGCCTTCGTGATCGCCTCCGGCTCGTCCAGCATTCTCATTCAGTCCGACGTAACCAACATTCCGGAGTTCTTCCTGCGCAATCCGGACTGGCACGTTGCTTACGACCTCGATCCCGAGCAGGCGCAAGCGACCCGGCACAAATTCTACGACATGGCCTCGGCAGAAAAGGCGCTGGTCGTGGGCTTCCACTTCACGTTCCCGTCGATGGGCCATGTCGAGAAGGACGGGACGAAATATCGCCTGGTTCCGATCGCCTGGAATCCGGTGATCTAGAGCGGCGGACGCAGGCGAGACAGCGCCGCGCAAATTAAGGGAATCCCGGATTGCCGCCTCGCGGCAATCCGGATTTGTGGCTGGCCGCACCCTTGCGGATTGGCAGTTGCTCCAAGCGCCTTGCCGTAATACCTGATTGGCAAGGTCTGCAAGGAGAGACCGGCCATGAGCACAAATCGCGTTAAGGTAGGTATCGTCGGGCTCGGCCGTTGGGCAAAAGTTCTGACCAAAGCCAGCAAGTCATCCGATCAAATCGAGATCGTCTCAGGCTACAGCCGTTCGGAAGACACGCGCCAGGCTTTCGGTCGCGAGATGGGCATTTCGGCGGTCCCCGACCTCAAAACCCTTCTGGCCGACCCGCAGATCGCGGGTGTGATCCTCACGGTACCCAATGAGCAGCACCTGCCGCTGGCGCGCGAAGTCGCCATGGCGGGCAAGCACGTCTACACCGAGAAACCGATTGCCGCGACATTGGAGGACGGACTTGAAATCGAAGCGCTGGAGAGCCGCTTCGGGATCACCATCACGGTCGGTCACAGCGCCCGGCTGATGGCGGGGATCCGAAGGATCCGAGAGGCCATCGACGCCGGTGAACTCGGCCGAGTCGGCTTCATGGAGGCGAACTTCTCCAACGAGCGCGCCCTCGAACTCACGCCTGCGACGTGGCGATGGTATAAGAGCCGCGCGCCCGGCGGTCCGCTGTCGCAGCTCGCCATCCATCAATTTGACGTTCTGCACTATCTCGGCGGCGAAATCGTCGAGGCAAGCGCTGTGGCCTCAAAGCTATCGCCGGTGGGCGCCGAGGTCGACGATCAGTCGATGACGTTGCTCAAATTCGCCGACGGCAAGGTCGGTTATGTCGGCTCGTGCTGGACCTCGCCCGGCGTGTTCGCCGTCCGGGTGTTCGGCTCCAAGGGCCTCATGCACTACGAAATCGACTTCGGTACCTGGGATACGCCGTCGAAGCTGCACGAGAATTCGACGCTCTACATTCAACGCGGCAAAGACGGCTACGCCAAGCGCGAGGAATTGAAGGTGCCCGAGAGCGACATGTTCCGGATCGAGCTGGAAATGTTCGCTGCAAGCTGCCGGTCGGGGCGATCGAACGAGCTCACGGCGCATAATGGTAACGTCGCCGTCGCAGTGGTAAATGCCGCGCTGCGTTCAATCGAACGCCGCGGGCAGCTCGTCGCTATCGCCGAAATGATCGCCGAAGCGCGGAGCCGAGAGGGCGCACGCCATGTTGCCTAGCCGCTACTTCATTGAGCTCACCCAGCCGGAGATCGCGGCGCAGTTCCAGGCGAACCCCCTGGTGATCTTTCCGACCGGCAGCGTCGAGCAGCATGGCCCGCATCTGCCGACCGGCACCGATATTTTCGCCGCAAACGTCATCAGCCATGCGGTGGCCGAGCGAATGGACGCGCTGGTGCTGCCGTCGACACCGTTTGGCGTCACGCCCATGCACATGCCGTTCGAGGGCACGATCAGCTTCACGCCCGAAACTTATATGCGCGTGGTGACGGAGACCTGCCATTCGACGGCGAAACACGGCGCCAAATATCTGCTCATCCTGAACTGGCACGAGGGCAATATCCCTTCGCTCGCCATTGCCGCCGAAGCTCTGCATCGCGACCACGGCATGACCGTACTGACCGTGCAGGCGTGTTATGTCGCCGAGGAAATGTACGGCCATTCGTGCAACGGCCTGACCCACGGCGGCGAGATCGAGGCACTGGCGGTGCTCGCCTACCGGCCGGATCTCGTTCATCTCGATCGCATCGACTATTCGTCCGATCACCGTCACGGTCACAAGATGGATAAGCTGCGGCGCACCCGCAGCTATCAGCCGGTACTCACCGACATCCGCTCGATCGCTCCGACCGGCTGGTTCGGCAGTCCTCAACATGCGACGGCGGAGAAGGGAGCAAAAATGCTCGACGACATCGCCGGCGCGATCAGCAAGGAGGCGGCGGAAATCTTCCGTCAGCTCGACGGCGTGCAAGGCGGGGTCGCCGAAATCAAGCAATTGCGGCAGGTGGTTTGATGGCACGGCTTTTGAAGCAGACGGACGCAAAATTGCTCAATCTGCCAGGACGAAAATCGCTCGAAGTGGTGTCAGGTGCGATCGGCTCACGGATGAGCTTCCGCGTCGTGGAAATCGCGGCGGCGAAACCGAACGACAATCCGCGCGGGCCGCATGTGCACAGCGATTTCGAGGAATGCATCTATGTCCTGTCGGGACGGGGCACGATGCATGCCGAGAGTGGCGACTATCACGCCGGACCGGGTGACATTTTACTCGTGCCGCCCGGCGAGAAGCATATGACGGTCAACGAGGGACGCGAGCCGCTGGTGCTGCTGTGCTTCTTTCCGGTTCCGGACGTGGCGGCGGGAACGACCGAGTTCGCGCACTTCTAGAGCATGATCCGGAAAAGTGGATGCCGGTTTTCCGAAAAAAACATGCTCCAATGGAAGATCTAGATGCTGATCCTATTCAATCAAATCGGATCAGGGACTACCCCGCAGCGAATTCTCGTCGTCGCGGAGCCGGTTCGATCTTCCGTCGCCGCGATCACACTGGAAAATAACCCATGACAACCGTGCTTTGTCTGCGTCCGGAAGCCGATTTCAGCCGGGTCGATTCATTGCCGCCGGCGTCATTGTCGGTGCATTATCGCGCGCCGGGAGACGCGGACGTGCCGGACTTGATTCGCCAAGTGGCGGCATTGGTCATCCCCGCGGTCGGCCCGAAGCTCGCGCCTGCCCTGTTCGAAGGCACGTCCCTCAAGCTCGTTCAAGTAACCGGCGCCGGCCTCGACCGGCTCGATATCGCGGCCTTGGCACGGCTCGGCACCCCGGTCGCCAATGTGCCGGGCGGCAGCAACACCGCTGTGGCCGAATATGCGGTGACCACTGCCTCGATGCTGCTGCGGCGCTTTGCCCGGGCGGGCCAGGACATCAAGCGCGGCGATTACGCGACGTTCCGCGCCCGCCTTGTCGCCGATAATCTTGCCGGACTGGATGGATTGCTGGTCGGCGTCGTCGGCCTCGGCATGATCGGGCTTGCCGTCGCCCAGGCGTTTGCAAAAATGAACTGTCGCGTCTGCTATTACGATCCGGCGCCAGCCGATCCGCAAGCCGCTCACGCCATCGGCGCGAAGGCTCAGCCGCTTGCCGAATTACTGCAATACGCCGACGTGGTGACGTTGCACGTGCCGCTCGTCGCGGCGACCATGGGCCTGATCGGCGCCGAACAAATTGCCACCATGAAAAAGGGCGCCGTCCTGATCCAGGCCTCGCGCGGCGGGGTTGTCGACGAAGCCGCGCTCGCTGATGGCCTGCGCGCGGGTCACCTTGCGGGCGCCGCGGTCGATGTCTATTCGACCGAGCCGCCAGCACCAGACAATCCTTTGCTCGCGCTGGACGGCGAAGCCGCGCAGCGCCTGTTGCTGACGCCGCATATTGCCGGCGTGACGCGTCAGGCCTCGGCCTTGCTGTTTCGTACCGCCTGGGCAAACGTCGAAAGAGTGCTGATCAGGGGGGAAGCGCCGCTATTCCGTGCCAAGTGAGCGGTGCCGGCACCGGCGGCGACTGCTATTGCCGCTCGCCGCCGCGCACCAGGCTTTCCGCCATCGCCCGTTCGCGGGCGCCGACCGGATCGGCCATGATCGCGCCGAGCTTCCCGGCATCGAGTTCATTTTCCCAGCGGCTAATGACGATGGTGGCAACGCCGTTGCCGACAATGTTGGTGATCGCACGGCATTCGCTCATGAACTTGTCGATACCCAATAACAGCGCCAAGGCCTGGATTGGCACATCGGGCACCACCGCGAGCGTTGCCGCCAAGGTCACGAAGCCGCCGCCGCTCACCCCTGAACCGCCCTTCGACGTCAGCATGGCAAAGCCGAGCACGGCAAAGAGCTGCCATGCGTCGAGATGAGTGTTGGTGGCCTGCGCCAGAAACAACACACAAAGCGTGATGTAGATGTTGGAGCCGTCGGTGTTGAAGCTGTAGCCGGTCGGGAACACCAGGCCGACGACCGATTCCGATGCCCCTAGCCGCTGCAACTTATCCATCATCTGCGGCAGCACGGTCTCCGAGGAGCTTGTGCCGAGCACGATGAGTAGCTCGTCCTTGATGTAGGCCAGAAAGCGGAAGATCGAAAAGCCGGCCAGACGTGCGATGCTGCCGAGCACGACGACAATGAAGATCAAAGCGGTGACATAGAAAGTCAGGATCAGCTGCAGCAGATTAAACAACGATCCGGTGCCATATTTTCCGACCGTGAACGCCATCGCACCTAGGGCGCCGATCGGGGCCGCTTTGACGATGATACGCACAATCGCGAACACGACTTTGCCGGCTGTGCCGACCGCACGGGTCACCGCTTCGCCAAGCGGTCCCAGATGGGCGACCGCAACGCCGGTGAGAACGGCGATCAACAAGACTTGCAGCAGCACGCCGCTCGACAGCGCATCGACAAAGGTGTCGGGAATAATCCCCAGCAGAAACGGCACCACGCCGCTGTGCTGCGCGTCGGTGACGAAGTGCTGCACCGCCTTAGGATCGAGCGTCGCCGGATCGATGTTGAAGCCCGAGCCAGGCCGGAGAGCCATCGCCAAGACGATGCCGACGATCAGCGCCAGCGTCGAAACGAATTCGAAATAGACCAGCGTCTTTACGCCGACGCGCCCGACCTTCTTCATATCGCTCATCGACGAGATGCCGTGCACGATGTTGCAGAAGATGATGGGCGCGATCATCATCTTGATCAGCGCGATGAAGGCGTCGCCGAGCGGCTTCAGCGCAACGCCGGTGGTGGGGGAAAAATAGCCGATGAGCGCGCCAATGATGATTGCAATGATGACCTGGACATAGAGCACCGAGTACCAGGATTGACCTTTGGCCATCGGATAACCTGCTTGCTCAGGATACGCGAGCCGGTCTGAAACCAGCAGCCGGTAATCCGCATCCCCGCCGTGGCGATGCCACGATGCCCACGCGTCCGGTACAATGAATCGAGAACTCGACGGTGGTAGCTTGGCACCGGCGTCCATCCGCCCGGACCGACGGCTGGGCTGAGGGAGATATGTCGCGATGATCACCCTGCGGCGACGAGACTGACGACTTCGACGACGACACGCAAAAACCCCGGCATTCCCGCCTTGACACGCGCAGCAAACGAGTGCTGCCGCGCCCCCATCGGCGGGGCGGAGCGACCCTAACTCGTTCGATCGAATTAGCAAACCACGTGCGTGTCAGCGCCGCCCTCGATCCGACGCGCCGGCGGGTCCGCTGACGTTCGAGCTCTATTAATGGGTCATATATTGCAGCCCAGCGGTATAGGCGGCGCCACCGATTACGCAGGGGATGCCGAGTTCGATTTGCCCGGTGGCGGCGGCCACCACGCAGCCCATCGACAGTGCGCCTGAACCGACTTGGCCCCAGCCGGAGAGCTCGCGTTTGGAGTTGGGCCCTTTCTCCTTGAGCTCCTCGATCGCGGCGAGCGATTCTTTGCGCATATGCACGGTATCGACCGTCTCCGCGGTTTGGATCACGTCGTCGAGCACCAAGGCGATCTCCTTGGGCTGACTCTTGACCGACCACTTCAGCAGCGCCAGCAGTTGGGTGTCGCGCACCGCATTGGAGGCCAAAGTGAACTTGGCGGCGCTGCCGGTGGTGAGATTGTCGACGTTGTCTTTGTCGTTGGTGAGCGGCAACAGCTTGATCACATGCTCGATCGGCGCGTAGCCGCCGGTCGCCAGATAGTTGCCCCACAATACGTCGATCAGTTCCGGACTGGGCTCGAGCGCCACCGCTTTCTTGCGATCCTTGTCGAGGTGCAGCGTCGCCTTGATCTTGTCGAGCATCCCCGGCTTGACCGCCTGATAGTCGATCTGGGCGAGCGTCGGCAGCTTGCCGTCGAGATACTGGTCGATCATGGCGCGGCGCGTCGGCATGCGATCGACAAATGTGGCGAGCAGCATTTTCCAATCCGGCAAGCCGGAATAGACGATGGCGCGCGCCAGCACCCAGTGATCGGCCGGATCGATCGGCAACATTTTGGCGACGAGCGTTTCAGCGCGCGCCGGGTTGTCGCCGAGCACGCCGGCGATAAAGCCGATATAGGGGCCCGAAGATTCGGCGTCCTTGAACGATTGCATTGCGCTGAGCGCGCGCACGACAACGGGAAGACCGTCCGGATCCGGCTTGTGGCGATAGTTGTTGATCCATTTCAGGATCGCGTCGGTCGAATTGAGCGCCGCGCTCGGCGGCGGCACGGCCGCGGCCGGCGTGACCAGCGCGCCGGTAACGGCGAGCGCGAAGCAAATAACCGCGACGGCGCAGGCGCGGCTCCCGACACCATGTTCTGCACCCATGTGTTCTGCAACCATGTCCCCTCCTATGGAGAAAACCGGCAGCGCGTGACCGGAGATTTAGAGCGCGCACGTCGCTGTGCGATAAATCAGCAACACGGCTAGGAAATTTGAAGGCCGCTACCGCGCGAAATCGCGGCTGCGCCGTGACATTTAGGAATAGTAAAGAATTGCGTTTAGCCGCGGGATTCCGATTTCAAACGCTAGTTTGAATGCAGTGCGCGAGCACGAAGCCGCAAAGTTGCCGTATTTGGCTTGACCGGCGTGGACACAATGCTTATAAATACAGGCTTGTGAGCGAAGGGCCGGTGGGCTCGAAAGGTGAAAGCCGTGCGGACTTTTGTTTCGCTGATCCTCGTAACGAAGCGCACCGCCGCGGGTGGATGATCCCACTCGCAAACGTGGCGGTGCGCAATTCAGGGGCCTTCGGGGCCCTTTTTTATTACCTGGATACCCAAGTCATACCGACAGCGTCTTATCGACAGCGTCTTACCGGCAGCGAAAATCGACAGAGCGGAGCGAGCGATGACTGAGATGACCGGCGCGGAAATGGTGATGGCGGCGCTAGCCGATCAAGGCGTCGAGCACATTTTCGGTTACCCCGGCGGCGCGGTGCTGCCGATCTACGACGCGCTGTTTCAGCAAGACAAGGTGCGGCACATTCTGGTGCGCCACGAACAGGGCGCCGTGCACGCCGCGGAAGGCTATGCGCGCTCGACCGGCAAGGTCGGTACCGTGTTGGTGACATCCGGGCCCGGCGCGACCAATGCGGTCACCGGCCTCACCGACGCGCTGTGCGACTCTATACCGCTTGTCGTCATCACCGGACAGGTGCCGACGCATCTGATCGGCAACGACGCCTTCCAGGAATGCGACACGGTCGGCATCACGCGGCCCTGCACGAAATACAATTATCTGGTCAAATCCGTCGCTGATCTGCCGCGCGCGCTGCACGAGGCATTTCACATCGCCGCGAGTGGCCGGCCGGGCCCGGTCGTGGTCGACATCCCCAAAGACGTGCAGTTCGCCAAGGGCACCTATTTCAAGCCCAAGGAATTCCAGCACAAGGGCTATCGCCCCAAACTCAAGGCCGACCCCGACAAGGTCAAGCAGGCTGTCGAACTCATGGCTTCAGCCAAACGTCCGCTGTTCTACACCGGCGGCGGCGTCATCAATTCCGGCCGCGCCGCTTGCGACAGACTTCGCGAATTGGTCAAGCTCACCGGCTTCCCCATCACCTCGACGCTGATGGGGCTCGGCGCTTTTCCCGCCGCCGATCCGCAATGGCTCGGCATGCTCGGCATGCACGGCACCTGGGAGGCGAACTGGGCGATGCACGATTGCGATCTGATGATCTGCGTCGGCGCGCGGTTCGACGACCGCATCACCGG
>PLTE01000210.1 GCA_003164375.1 Hyphomicrobiales bacterium
GGCGATCGTGGCGCGCGAACTCGGCATCCGGCTGATCGAGACAGTGTGCGTGGCAAGCTACAGCCATACCAGCCAGGGCGAATTGAAGGTGCTCAAGGACGTCGCCGCCTCGATCGTCGCCTACGGCGGCGGGCAGGGCGCGGGCGTGCTCATCGTCGACGATCTGGTCGATACCGGCAAGACCGCGAAGGTGGTGCGGGCGCTGGTCCCGCGGGCGCATTTTGCCACCGTTTACGCCAAACCGATGGGCCGGCCCCTGGTCGATACTTTCATCACTGAAGTGTCGCAGGACACCTGGATTTATTTCCCATGGGACACCGGGCTTGCCTTCCAGCCGCCGATCCGCGAGGCCGGATTGTAGGGCGCGGCCGGGATCGGCTATTATCTGGGCACGAAAAACGACAGCGACCTACTGGAGGACACCGTCATGGATGCCGTCACTCCCAAGGCCAAGCACGACACCCTTGATACCCATTCCCACGTCGTGCGTCCGGCCGACATGGAATGGAAGAAGACGCGGTTTGCCGGCTGCGAGGTAAAGGGTCTTCTGCTCGACAAAGAGAGCGGCGTCGTCACCGCGCTGATGAAATTCGCTCCCGGCGCCACACTGCCGGACCATGAGCACGTCAAAATCGAGCAAACTTACATTCTCGAGGGCAAACTCGTGGACAAAGAAGGCCCGGCGCAAGGTTTGACCGTCGGCCCCGGCGAATTCGTATGGCGCGAAGCCGGTAGCCGCCATGTCGCCTGGACGCCTGAAGGCGGGCTCATGCTTGCCATGTTTCAGGTGCCCAATAAGTTCTTCGAACAGGACGGCAGGGTGACCGACATTTCCGGCACCGACTGGGACCACTTATGGGGGCACGTATTCAAGGACTGAACATGAGCTGGACCCGAAAAATGCTGCGGAAAATGCTGCCGGCGGCGGCGATCCTCGCCGTGCTCACGGGGACCGCTTCGGCGCAATCGCCACTCCAGCCCAAATTCTCGATCGGCGCCGACAGACCTCCGCTGAGCCCGGAAGAGCAGGCAAGACAGGACGCGATCGATAAGGCCTACAAGTCGGCGACCAACAAGATTCCGGACCGCAAGGCGCCGGCCGATCCATGGTCGGAAGTTCGTCCGGCACCGGCTACGCCATCGGCCAAGAGGCCGCCGCAATAAGATCGCTTCGCGTCCCGCGCGCGTGCGCGGATGGCGATGGTCTTCTTGGAGCCCTGGTTTCCACTTTTGCGAAGCATGCACTAAAACCGTCGCCGCGCGGGAATCGTGCAGCGGACGTGCTATGGATTTCCGCTTCGCGGGCTTCGCTTCGAGGCCCGCTCCGCGGACTTCGTTTCGAAGTCCGCTCCGCGGACGTGGCGAAATGGTAGACGCAAGGGACTTAAAATCCCTTGGGGGAAACCCCGTGCCGGTTCGAGTCCGGCCGTCCGCACCATGAATTTCTGCGTCGCCACGCCACGCCGCAGGGCATGCCGCCTGACGGCGCCAATGCCGTGCGCTTGCGGCCGGCGGCGAAAATAGGCATGACTGGTCAACGGTAACGCGGGAAACTTTTTCGGCGCTGCCCAAAAAAACAAGGAGTTTAGGGTTGGACGCGCAGAGTGATCGGATCCGTCTGTCGGCGGATGTCGGGGGCACCTTCACCGATATAGCCGCGTTCAACGAGAGGACCGGCGAATTTCGTCTCGGCAAGACGCTGACCACGCCACAGCGTCTGGTTGACGGTATTGCGACCGGCGTCAGCAAGGCGGCCGCGACGTTTGCAACCGCGCGGCTGTTCCTGCACGGCACGACGATTGCCATCAACACGATCCTCGAGCGTACCGGCGCCCGATGTGCGCTGCTAACCACGCAAGGTTTCCGCGACATCTACGAGATCGGCCGCGTCAATAGGCCGGAGTCCTACAACCTGTTTTTTCAAAAGCATCAGCCGCTGATCGAGCGCGCGCTGCGCTTCGAAATCCGCGAGCGGATCGACGCCCAGGGCAACGTGCTGGTCAAGCTCGACCAGGATCAAGTCCGTACCATCGTCGACGATCTGGTCAGGTCCGGCATCGACGCGATCGCGATTCTGTTCCTGCACTCCTACCGCAATCCGGCGCACGAATTGGCCGCCAAGCGGATCGTGCAGGACGCCTATCCGGGGCTTTTTGTCTCCGCTTCGCACGAATTATCGCAGGAATACCGTGAGTTCGAGCGCTCCTCGACGGTTGCCGCCAATGCCTATGTCGGTCCGCGCGTGCGCAATTATCTTTCGGTCATGAACACGCATCTCGGCGAAGCCAATTTCGACGGCACGTTTTTGATCGTGCAGTCGACTGGCGGGTTGTTCGACGTCGACGAAGCGCGCGACTCCTGCATCCGCATGCTGGAGTCCGGACCCGCGGCTGGCGTCATCGGCACCAAGATCCTGTGCGACAGCATGGGTTTCGGCAACGCCATCGCCTTCGATATGGGCGGCACCACGGCGAAAGCGGGCGTCATTCACAACGGCCATGTGCTGATGACCGGCGGCGCGCTGGTCGGCGGCTATGCGACCGGCTTGCCGGTACAAATGCCGATGATCGACATTCAGGAGGTCGGCACCGGCGGCGGCAGCATCGCCCGCGCCGGTCTCGCCGGCGCCATGCGGGTCGGTCCGGAAAGCGCCGGAGCTGTGCCAGGCCCGGTCTGCTACGGGCTCGGCGGCGTCGAGCCGACCATCACCGATGCCAATCTTATTCTCGGCCGGCTTGCCGCCGACCGCTTTCTCGGCGGTGAGATGCGCCTCGACCTCGAAGGCGCCAAGACCGCATTGGTCGAGAAGATCGCAAAGCCGCTTGCTCTGACGCTGACGCAAGCCGCCGAGGGCATCCTGCGGATCGCCACTACAAAGATGTCGCATGTGGTGCGCTGGGTCACGACGGAGCGCGGGCTCGATGCGGCGGATTTCGCGCTGGTCGCCTATGGCGGTGCCGGCCCGCTCCATGCCGCCATGGTGGCGCGCGAATTGCGTATCGGCAAAGTCATCATTCCGCGCGCGCCGGGACACTTCTCCGCCTACGGCATGCTGATGGCCGACCTGCGACGCGATTTCGTCCACACCTGGTTTACGCCGCTTAACAAGGCGTCGTTCGAAGAGATGGAGGCGATCTATCTCGACATGGCGCAGCGCGGCCGCTCAGGCGTCAGCCACGCTCACGTCGAGCTGCAGGATGTCGTCGTCACGCGCGGCGCCGACATGCGCTATGTCGGTCAGGAGCACGCCGTCACTGTTGAACTTCCGACCGAACTGTTCGCGGCGCAGGATCGCGACGGCATCAAGCGACGCTTGGACGCCGTGCACGAGACGCGCTACGGCTATTCGTCCCCCGGCGAAGCCGCCGAGATCGTCAGTCTGCGTTGCGCCGTCATCGGCGTGATGCGTAAGCCGCCGCAAGAAGCGATGACCGCGGGAGCCGCCGCGCCGCCGCCGCAGGCTTTCGCCGGCGATCGCCTCGTCTATTTCGCAGATTTGGGCTTTGTCGACACGCCGACCTACGATCGCGCGCAATTGACCGCGCGCAACCGCATCAGCGGCCCGGCGCTGATCGAAGAATATGCCTCGACCACCGTCCTGCACCCCGGCGACACGCTGGAGGTGGACGGCTTCGGTAACCTCATCATCGAAACCGGGAGAAGCTGACGATGAATGTCGCCTTCGAGCCCAAAGCGCAGATGTCGGATACCCGCGCGGTCGATCCGGTCACCGTCGAGGTCGTACGCAATGGTCTCATCGCCGTGACCGAGGAGATGAAGACCAATCTGATGCGCACGGCCTACAACATGATCATTTACGAGGCGCTCGACTTCACCGTGGGTCTGTTCGATGCCCGCGGCAATACCGTGTCGATCGGTTTGGGACTGCCGATGTTCATTCGCGGCATGAGCGACACGGTGAAGGCCAAGATCAAGCATTACGGCCTGCAGAAAATGGATCCGGGCGACATTCTTCTGACCAACGACGCCTATACGACCGGCAGCCATCTCAATCACATGACCTTCACGGTGCCGATCTTTCACGACGGCAAGGTCGTCGCCTTCTCGAGTTGCATGGCGCATTGGCCGGACATCGGCGGCACGCTTTCGGGCGTGACCACCGACATCTATTCCGAAGGCTTGCAAATGCCGATCGTGAAGGCCTACCGCAAAGGTGAGCCGAACGAAGAGATCATGGACATTATCCGCATGAATGTGCGGGTGCCGGACAATGCCATGGGCGATCTGCGCGCGCAGATCGCCGCGGTGAGGACCGGCGAGAAGCGGTTTTTGGAGCTGATCCAGAAATACGGCATCGATGCCGTGCTCGGCTCGATCGCAGCCATCATGGACCAGAGCGAGGCGGTGACGCGCGAACGGGTGCGTCAGATACCTGACGGCGTCTACGAGGCCGAATCTTACATGGACGACGACGGCGTCGCCATCGGCAAGCGCATTCCTATTCGCGTCAAGATCGAGGTCGTGGGCGACCGCATGACGGTCGATCTTTCCGACGTGTCGAAACAAGTTGCCGGCTTCTACAATTCCGGCGAAACNNGCCGGCCGTTCCTGTTGTCAGGTGGCTTTCAAATGCCTCACTTCGGCGCTCGACCTGCCGATCAACGACGGTCAGTTCCGCGCGCTCGATGTCATCCTGCCGCCCGGCCGGGTGGTCAGCGCGCTCAAGCCCTCCGCGATGCGGATGTGGATGACGTTCCCGATGACAATCGTGGACACGATC
>PLTE01000370.1 GCA_003164375.1 Hyphomicrobiales bacterium
CTGGCGCTTGATCTTCAAGACCTTCCACGGCACCCCGCACGATCATCATCACTACGAAGCGGCGCACGAAAGCGCCAAGACGATGCTCATTCCGCTCTTGCTGCTCGCGATCGGCTCGATCGCCGCCGGCTTGCCGTTTGTCGGGCTGTTCACCGGTGAGGGCGCTGCCGAATTTTTCCGCGAGTCGCTGAAATTCGGACCGCATAATTCGATCCTGCAGGACATGGAGCATCTGCCGCTCCTGATTTCGCTGACGCCGACCATCATGATGATTGGCGGCTTCCTCGTCGCGTGGCTGTTCTACATCCGTCGGCCGGACATTCCGGTCGCCTTGGCGCGCGAACAACCCGTGCTCTACAGGTTCTTGCTCAACAAGTGGTATTTCGACGAGATCTACGACTTCCTGTTCGTGCGCCCGGCGCTGCGGCTCGGCCGGCTCTTCTGGAAGGGCGGTGACGGCTTTGTCATCGACGGCTTCGGTCCCGACGGCGTCTCCGCGCGCGTGCTCGACGTGACCAGGAACGCCGTGCGGCTGCAGACCGGGTACCTCTACCACTACGCCTTCGCCATGCTGATCGGCGTCGCCGCGGCCATTACGTGGTTCATGTTCGCGGGAGTGCACTGATGACGAGCTGGCCGATCCTTTCCGTCGTCACCTTCCTGCCGCTCGCGGGGGCGCTGTTCATCGCGTTCCTCAACGAGGACGAGGCCGGCGTGCGCAATGCGCGCTGGGTCGCGATGTGGACCACGCTGATTACTTTCGCCATCTCGCTGATCCTGATCTGGCGCTACGATCCTTCGACCGCGGATTTCCAATTTCTCGAAAAGCGACCGTGGCTTGGTGGCGCCATCACCTACACGATGGGCGTCGACGGCATCTCGCTGCCGTTCGTCGTGCTGACAACGGCCTTGATGCCGATTTCGATCCTGGCGAGTTGGACCTCGATCCAACGCCGGGTGCGCGAATATATGATCGCCTTCCTGGTCCTCGAAACGCTGATGGTCGGCACGTTCTGTGCGCTCGACTTGGTGCTGTTCTATCTGTTCTTCGAAGGCGGCCTGATCCCGATGTTCCTGATCATCGGCGTGTGGGGCGGCCCGCGCCGGGTCTATGCGAGCTTCAAGTTCTTTCTCTATACGCTGCTCGGCTCGGTGCTA
The DNA here is from genome assembly GCA_003164375.1 of Hyphomicrobiales bacterium. Lineage (GTDB taxonomy): Bacteria > Pseudomonadota > Alphaproteobacteria > Rhizobiales > Xanthobacteraceae > BOG-931. Next base: position 1,159 of record PLTE01000370.1, read on the forward strand.
ATGCTGCTCGCCATCATGGCGATGTATTGGCAGGCCGGAACCACCGACATACCGACTCTGTTGCATCATCCGTTCCCGCTCGCGTTACAAACCTGGGCGTGGTTTGCATTCCTGGCGTCGTTTGCCGTGAAGATGCCGATGTGGCCGGTCCATACCTGGCTGCCGGACGCCCATGTCGAGGCGCCGACGGCGGGCTCGGTGATCCTTGCCGCGATCCTTTTGAAGATGGGTGGCTATGGATTCTTGCGCTTTTCACTGCCGATGTTCCCGGAGGCGACGCATCACTTGGCGCCGCTGATCTTCGCGCTTTCGGTTGTTGCCATCATCTACACCTCGCTGGTCGCGTTGGTGCAGGAGGATATGAAGAAGCTCATTGCCTATTCCTCAGTAGCGCATATGGGTTTTGTCACCATGGGAATATTCGCCTTGACGGCACAAGGAGTCGCCGGCGGCATTTTCCAGATGATCTCGCACGGCATCGTCTCGGCGGCGTTGTTTCTTTGCGTTGGCATTGTCTACGACCGCATGCATACGCGCGAAATCGCGGCCTACGGAGGGCTGGTCAATCGCATGCCGGTCTATGCCGTGGTGTTTCTGGTGTTCACGCTGGCCAATATCGGCCTGCCGGGAACGTCGGGATTTGTCGGCGAATTCCTCACTTTGATCGGCACGTTCCGCATCAATACTTGGGTGGCGGCGCTGGCGACGATCGGCACCATCTTGTCGACTGCCTATGCGCTCTGGCTCTACCGCAAGGTGGTGCTCGGCAAGCTCACGAAGCCCAGTCTGTTCCACATCAGGGATATGGGCTGGCGCGAAATCGCAATCCTCGCTCCGCTGGTGATCCTGACCATTCTGTTTGGCGTCTATCCGAAGCCCGTCCTCGATATCTCTTCGGCGTCGGTGACGCAGTTGATCGATAATTATCAGCACGCTCTCGGTACAGTGCAATCCGCGGCGTTGTCGAAGTGAGGCCAAAGGTAAGCTCATGAACGCCGCGCAGCTCCCCACTCTAGTTCCGCTTCTGCCCGAGTTCGTGCTCGGCCTCGGCGCCATGGCGCTGTTGATGTTCGGCGCCTTTCGCGGCGAGAGCGGAGCGCGCAGCGTCGACATCGCCGCTATCGCGCTCTTGGCGATCGCGGGAGCCACGCTGTTGTGGCTGCCTTCGGGCAGGCTGACGACGTTTGGCGGCAGTTTCGTCGTCGACGACTTCGCCAGGTACTTAAAAATCCTGGCGCTCGCGGGCTCCGCCGCCGCCATCCTGATGTCGCTCGATTACGTCAAGCGCGAGCGGCAGCAGCGGTTCGAATATTCGGTCCTGGTGCTACTGTCGACGCTCGGCATGCTGATGTTGATCTCGGCGTCGGATCTGATCGCGCTTTATCTCGGCCTTGAATTGATGAGCCTGCCGCTTTACGTCGTGGCCGCCAGCCACCGCAACGTACTGCGCTCGACCGAAGCTGGCCTCAAATATTTTGTGCTCGGCGCGCTGTCCTCGGGCATGCTGCTCTACGGCGCATCGCTGATCTACGGCTTCACCGGCACCGTGAACTTTGCCGGCATTGCCCAGGCAGCCGGGCAGGGCGGCGTCGGCTTGATCTTCGGTATCGTCTTTCTGTTTGCCGGCTTCTGCTTCAAGATTTCGGCGGTGCCGTTCCACATGTGGACGCCGGACGTTTATGAAGGGGCGCCGACACCGATCACCGCCTTCTTTGCCGCTGCGCCGAAGGTGGCTGGCATTGCAATATTCGTGCGGGTCGCCGTCGTGGCTTTTCCTGGCATCACATCGCAATGGCAGCAAATCCTGGTCTTCGTTTCCATCGCCTCGATGGGGCTCGGCGCTTTCGCCGCCATCGGCCAACGCAACATCAAGCGGCTGATGGCCTATTCGTCGATCGGTCATATGGGCTTTGCCCTGATCGGGCTTGCCGCCGGCACGGCCGAGGGCGTGCAGGGCGTGCTAGTCTATATCGCGATCTACGTCACCATGACGCTCGGCGTCTTCGCGGTGATCCTGTCGATGCGACGCTCGACCGGCATGGTGGAATCGATTGATCAGCTTGCCGGCCTGTCGCGAACCCATCCGGCCACGGCTTTTTTCTTGGCCATGCTGTTGTTCTCGATGGCTGGGGTTCCGCCGTTGGCCGGTTTCTTCGCGAAATTCTACGTCTTTCTCGCGGCCATCAAGGCGGGACTCTATATCCTCGCGGTCATCGGCGTGCTGGCGAGCGTGGTGGGCGCCTATTACTATCTGGCAATCATCAAGGTCATGTATTTCGACGAGCCGGTCGAGAGCTTTTACGCGATGCCCTATGAGCTTCGGCTGGTGCTCGGGGTTTGCGGGTTGTTTAACATCCTATTCTTTCTCTATCCGGGCCCGCTGGTCGGCGTGGCGAGCGCCGCCGCGCATTCTTTGTTCTGATGCAGCTTGATCGCATCGCAGTTGCGGCGGGCGTGAAGCTTGCGGCACTTGCCATGATCGGCTCGACCAACGAGGAGGCCCGGCTGCGGGCAAGGCGTGGCGAGCGCGGTCCGCTCTGGATCACCGCCTCCGCACAAACCGCGGGCCGCGGCCGCATGGATCGCGCTTGGGTGTCGCCGCAAGGCAATCTCTATGCGAGCCTGCTGTTGTCCAACCCGGCTGGATTCGAGCACGCGCCGGAACTCGGCTTCGTCGCCGCTTTGGCGCTGCGCGATGCGGTCATTGCCGAAGCTCCAGAGCTGGCGCCGCGGCTCGTCCTGAAATGGCCGAACGACCTTTTACTGACGGGCAAAAAATGTGCGGGGATTTTGATTGAGGGCGAAGTTGGACCGGACAACAGCCTCAGCGTCGTCATCGGCATCGGTGCCAATTGCGCAAGCCATCCGACGACCACGCCCGATCGCCCGGCGACCGATCTTGCCGCCCATCTTGTCGGCGAGCGCGCCCCCGTCACCCCGCAGCAGCTGTTCCGTCGGCTGTCCGCGACGATGTGCCGGCGCATTGCGGCCTGGGATCGCGGCCGCGGCTTTGCCGGCATTCGCGACGACTGGCTCGCCGTCGCGACCGGCATCGGCGCGGACATCACAGTGCGCAACGACGACAGCGAAAAGCACGGCCGTTTCGTCGGCCTCGATCAATTCGGTCGCTTGCTGCTAGAACTGCATAATGGCGATATTGAAAAGGTTTCGGCAGGCGACGTATTCCCGTTCGCTCTTTCCGCAGACCGGAGCGTGCAAAGCCCGCCGGGCTGAGCCGGACCGCACGACCATTGGACCTGCAAAAAATGGCGCATAACGAACTCGTATTCGCGCCACTCGGCGGCATCGGCGAAATCGGGATGAATCTCTCGATCTATGGCTTCGGCCCCAGCCGGCGCCGGCAATGGCTGATCGTTGATTGTGGGGTGTCTTTTGCGTCCGAGGAGCATTTGCCTGGCGTCGATCTCATCATGCCGGACATCCGCTATCTGCTGGAGGAGCGCAAAAACATTTTGGGCCTCGTGCTGACCCACGGCCACGAGGACCACATGGGTGCGCTCATCGATTTGTGGCCGCGGCTCAATGTGCCGCTTTATGCGACGCCCTTCACCGCGGCCTTGTTCGAAGCCAAGCGCGCAGCGGAACCGGGCGCGCCGCCAATTCCGGTCAATGTCGTGCCGGTGGGCGGACACTTGACGCTTGGCCCGTTCGAAGTCGACTTCATCAACGTCGCCCATTCAATTCCGGAATCCAATGCGCTGGCGATCCGCACGCCGGTTGGTACCGTTCTGCATACCGGCGATTGGAAGATTGATCCGACGCCGCTCGTCGGCGCGCCGACCGACGCGACGAGGCTCAGAGCGCTCGGCGACAAGGGCGTGCTGGCGCTGGTCGGCGATTCCACCAATGCGGTCCGTGAAGGTCGTTCGCCGTCGGAGGCCGATGTCGCAAAGTCGCTTGCTGAATTGATCCGCAGCGCGCGCGGCCGCGTCGCCGTGACGACGTTCGCCTCCCACGTAGGCCGCGTGCGCGCGGTTGCCGAAGCCGCCCGCGCTGCCGACCGCGAGGTCGTCTTGGTCGGCCGGGCGATGGAGCGGGTGAGCCAGGTGGCGCGCGAGACAGGTTATCTCGACGGCGTGCAGGACTTTCGCAGCGCGGAAAGCTACGGCTACCTGCCCCCCGACAAGGTTCTGGCGCTGTGCACGGGCAGTCAGGGCGAGCCACGCGCCGCGCTCTCGCGCATCGCCCGGGACGAACATCCAGAGGTCACGCTTGCCAGGGGAGATCGGGTGATCTTCTCCTCGCGCGCAATCCCCGGCAACGAGAAGGCCGTCGGTGAGGTCATCAATGGGCTGGTCGCACAGGGCATCGAGGTTATCACCGACCGCACCCATCTCGTTCACGTCTCCGGGCATCCGCGGCGCGAAGAGCTGCGCGAGATGATCGGCTGGGTTCGGCCGAAAATTCTCATCCCGGCGCATGGCGAGGCGCTGCATCTTGCCGAGCATGCGGAGCTGGCGCGTCGTGCGGGCGTGCCGCAGGTACTGGTTTGCCGCAACGGCGACCTGGTACGGCTTGCGCCAGGCCCGGCCGAAATCATCGACAAGGTGCCGTCGGGCCGGCTTTATAAGGACGGCTCGCTCCTGGTGAACGCCGAATCGCGCACTGTGGCGGCGCGGCGGCGGCTGAGCTTTGCCGGCATCGTCTCGGTTGCGCTAGCGCTCAGCGACAAGGGCGTGCTGGTGGCCGATCCCGAGGTCGAATTGGTAGGCCTGCCGGACGTTGATGCCGGCGGCACCTCGATGGCCGAGATCGCGTACGACGCGATAGAGGAGGCTTTTGAAGCGATGCCGAAACCGCGCCGCCGCGACCCCGACGCAGTGGCCGAGGCCGTGCGGCGCGCCGTGCGCGGCGCCATCGCCGAACGCTGGAAGAAGAAGCCGATCTGCCACGTGCACGTTCTGACGGTCTAGCGTCCGCACGGTGTGGCTTCCCAGCTGGGGCCGCTGGAGGTGTAAGATGCCGCTGGCCGGGCGCTAGGAGAGGGGGAAGTCATGCTAGGCAAGCTCAATCACGTCGCCATCGCGGTGCGCGATCTCGATAAGGCCACGGCGGTTTACCGCGATGTTCTCGGCGCCGAGGTGTCGGCTGCAGTACCGCAGCCCGATCACGGCGTCACCACAGTGTTCATTACACTGCCTAACACCAAGATCGAACTGCTCCAGCCGCTCGGCGCAAGCTCACCGATCGCAAAATTCCTCGAGCGCAATCCGGACGGCGGCATGCATCATGTTTGCTACGAGGTCGACGATATCCGGGTCGCCCGCGACGCGCTGAAGGCGGCAGGCGCGCGCGTGCTCGGCGATGGTGAGCCGAAGATTGGCGCCCACGGCAAGCCGGTGCTGTTCCTGCATCCGAAGGATTTTTCCGGCACGCTGGTCGAGTTGGAACAAAGCTGAGATGTCCGTCACCACCGCGGTCGCGACTTTTTTCCTGATCTGGTGGGTGACGTTGTTCGCCGTATTGCCATGGGGCGTGCGCAGCCAGCATGAAGGCGGCGAGATGGTGCCGGGCACCGATCCTGGCGCGCCGACCAGTTTCAGGCTCGGACGGAAATTGTTGTGGACGACGCTGGTCGCGGCCGTGATCTATGCTGTCTGCTATGTCGTCTACGTCCAGCGTTTGGTTACACTCAACGGTCTGACCTCGCTATTTATCGGCACAAATAAATAAGTGAAATCAAATATTTATGACATATTATCAATGTAACGCTTACGCCGACAGACGGAAGTCAGCCATAGTCTGTTGGTTGACCCCATAAAAGAAAAGCAGGGCCAAAGCCCTGCCGTAATATCCTCGTCTAACCCCTAACCCACGCTACTTTAGCAATACGCTTTCACGTACGTGCGTGGCTGGCGATGCTTTGCGCTCGCGGGTCATCCTCCCAAGACTTGGACCGCAATCCCTGGTAGCCGAGATTGGCTCTCGGCCTGGGATGGCAGCGCATTGGTAATCGATCTTGGTGGCATTGTCACCAGATTCGCTAGGTATCACGTAAAAAAATTCCAATAGCATCGCGATAGCCGGCGCGTTTGGCCTGATCCAAGCTGCTTTCCTGCGTTTCTTGGCCCGTCAAGCCGTCCAGGGCAATTGACCCAGCACTTGTATTTCTGGTGCCGTTGCGGCTTCACTGCCGGCCCGATGTTTCCTGGATGCGACGAGATTTCATGCGCCTTTCCCGCTACTTCCTGCCGAGCTTGCGCGAAACCCCGAAAGAGGCCGAGATCGCCTCGCATCGGCTGATGCTGCGCGCCGGCATGATCCGCCAGGAGGCCGCCGGCATTTATGCCTTCCTGCCACTCGGATTGCGGGTCCTGCAGAAGATCTGCGCCATCGTGCGCGAGGAGCAGGACCGTTCCGGCGCCATAGAGCTTTTGATGCCGACCATTCAGTCCGCCGATCTATGGCGCGAGAGCGGCCGCTACGAGGCCTATGGCAAGGAGATGCTGCGGATCAAGGACCGGCACGAGCGCGACATGCTGTACGGGCCGACCAATGAGGAAATGATCACCGCGATCTTTCGCAGCTATGTTCGCTCGTACAAGGATTTGCCGCTCAATCTCTATCACATTCAGTGGAAGTTTCGTGACGAGGTGCGGCCGCGCTTCGGCCTGATGCGCGGGCGCGAGTTCCTGATGAAGGACGCCTATTCATTCGATCTCGACTTTGCCGGCTCAAAGCATGCCTATAACCGCATGTTCGTCGCCTATTTGCGTACCTTCGCCCGCCTGGGTCTGCGGTCGATCCCGATGGTGGCGGAAAGCGGACCGATCGGCGGCAATCTCTCACACGAATTCATCATCCTCGCCGACACCGGCGAGAGCGAGGTGTTCTGTGACAGCGAATATCTTACGTTCGAGGTGCCCGGTCCGGACGTGGATTTCGCGCACGTCGGGCGCCTGCAGGCTATTGTGGATAAATGGACCTCGCTCTACGCGGCGACGTCCGAGAAACATGACGCGGCTGCCTTCGATAAGCTCCCGGCCGACAAGCGCCTTTCGGCGCGGGGCATAGAGGTCGGCCACATTTTCCATTTCGGTACCAAATATTCCGAGCCGATGAAGGCGGTTGTGACGGGCCCCGACGGCGTCGACAGGCCAGTGCAGATGGGGTCGTACGGTATCGGGCCGAGCCGGCTGGTTGCCGCCATTATCGAGGCGTTCCACGACGAGGCCGGCATCAAATGGCCAGAGCCTGTGGCGCCCTTCAAAGCCATCATCCTCAACCTCAAGCAAGGCGGCGCCGATACCGACCCGGCCTGCGAACGGCTCTATGCCGAATTGAACTCCAGGGGTATCGACACGCTCTATCATGACCTCGACGAGCGGCCGGGCTCGAAATTCGCCACCGCCGACCTGATTGGCATTCCCTGGCAGATCCTGGTGGGCCCGCGCAGCCTTGCCGAAGGCAAGGTCGAAGTGAAGCGGCGCGTCGACGGGCAGCGGGAACTCCTGTCGGCGGCGGACGCGGTCGCAAGGCTTGCTGGATGAAGGCTTGCTNNGTGAATCTGTGTGCGGTGGTGGTATGACGCGACGATGCCTGGCTTGAAACCGCCAGAATCGTGTGAAACTCGGGACGTTCGCGGGGACAAGACATAAATGGCCGATTCGACCGGCACCCATCCCTTCTCTGCCTTTGAATGGATGTTGTCGCTGCGCTATCTGCGGGCGCG
>PLTE01000347.1:0-130 GCA_003164375.1 Hyphomicrobiales bacterium
CCTTGGTGGCCCAGCGCAGCGCGTCGTTGTGACTGACGGCGTTGACGCCATAGCGGCTACGCTGCAGCAGAAAGGCCGCGCGCACTTCTTGCATCAGGTTCGAGCCGTCGTTCGACGCCGAGCCGTCGAC
>PLTE01000347.1:156-10036 GCA_003164375.1 Hyphomicrobiales bacterium
GAAATGGATGCCGTGCGCCAGCCAGACGCGGTCGTTGAGCCAGCCGCAATCCTCCAGATAGTCGAGCGGGCGGCACTGGTAAAGCTCTTGGCAGAACCGGTTCTCGTCCTCGGTTTCGGCCAGATGCGTATGCAGCCGCACGTTTAGCCGGCCGGCCATCGCCGCGGTCGATTTCATCAGCGAGGTCGTTACCGAAAACGGCGAGCAGGGCGCCANNCCTGCACCACGCTGTCCGGCGGCAAGCCGCCGTCGCGCTGCGAGAGGTTCATCGAGCCGCGCGTCAACAACACGCGCAAGCCCAGACGCTTCGCTGCCGCCACTTCGATGTCGATGGACTCGTCGAGCCCTGCCGGGAAGACATAGTGATGATCCGTGGTCGTCGTGCAGCCGGACAACAACAGCTCGGCCATCGCCAAGGTCATGCCGAGATCGAGCGCCTCCGGTGTCAGGCCCGCCCAGATCGGATAGAGCGCCTGCAGCCACGGGAACAGTTCGCGATCGAGCGCCGCGGGAACGGCGCGGGTGAGGGTCTGATAGAAATGATGATGGGTGTTGATCAGTCCGGGCAGAACCACGTGTTCGCTCGAATCGAAGACTTCGAGATCCGGCGTGGTCGGAGTGCCGCCGGCGGGCACCAATTCCTTGATGCGGCCACCTTCCAGCACGATGCCCCGCTCGGCGCCGACCGCCAGAATGCCAAGGGGGTCTTTGATCCAGGTCGACTTTTCGCTGGGCATTGTTTCACCGCGCCTCGTTCAGCTGCCGCGATAGGTGGAATAACTCCACGGCGTCACGATGATCGGTACGTGATAGTGGGCCTCGGGGTCGGCAACCGCGAAGCGGATCGGGATGATGCCGAGGAACGGCGGGTCGGTGACCGGCGTGCCGTGCCGCGCGAAATACTCGCCGACGTTAAATCGCAACTCGTACTGCGCGATCGGGATCGGTTCATTGGCGATCAGCGGCCTGTCGGTGCGGCCGTCCGCATTGGTGATCGTGCGCAAAATCAGTCGCGAGGTTCCGGACGATGCGATTTCGAGAAATTCGATCGCGACGCCAGACGCCGGACGCCCGCCGTGGGTATCGAGCACGTGGGTCGAGAGCACGCCGTGCACCCGCAGCCGGTCCGGCGCCGCGACGCGCAGAGCCAGCCGCAATGCGACGATGCGAAAAATCTCGCCAAGCGCGGCGTCGCGCTCGGTCGCGCCGTCGTTCTTCAGACGTTGTTCGAACTGGCGCATGATCGAATCTTTGCCGTGCCGACGCACGGAGACGATGAACGGGATGTCGAACTTGGCGTGATAGGCATCATTGAGCCGGTGGAAGGCTGCAAATTCGTCTTCCGAAAGCCGGTCGAGGCCTGCGCTCGACTGCTCGAGCTTGGAGTCGTCGGTGATCGCGCCCTCGCGCGCGGCTTTGCCGGCGAGATCCGGGTGCGCCTTGATGAGCGTCATCTGGCGGTCATGGCCGGCGTTGCGGACGGCCGTGGTCATGGCCTCATACAGTGCGTTCAAGTTTGCGAACGGCCGCGCACCGGAGGCGGTTTCCGCGACCCAGGGCGCATGCTCGAAAACCTCGCCTAGCGCGGCCACGAAGGCACTGCGATCCATCCGGTTGAGCTCGTCGAGCGTGATTTGCGTCATGACGATTAAAGTTCTCTCAGGAAATGAGCGGTGCGACGGCCGCGAGCGCGAGATGCTCGCGGTGCCAATGTCGCGCGATGTCAAGCCGCGAGGCGATCCAGACACGATCGAACTTGGCGATGTGGTCGAGGAACCGGGCGAGGCCTGCGGCCCGGCCCGGGCGGCCGGTCAAGCGGCAGTGCAGGCCGATCGACATCATTTTCGGCGCTTGCGAACCTTCATCGTATAGGTAATCGAACGTATCGCGCAGATAGGTGAAAAACGACTCGCCGTCGGGAAATCCTTGCGCGTTGATGAACCGCATATCGTTGGCGTCGAGCGAGTAGGGGATGATGAGGTGCGGGCCTTTCGGTCCCTTCGCGTAATAGGGCAGGTCGTCGGCGTAGGAATCCGAGGAATACAGAAAGCCGCCGTCGTCAAGCACGAGCTTTAGCGTGTGTTCGGTGGTGCGGCCGGTATACCAGCCCAACGGCCGCTCGCCGGTCGCCGCAGTGTGGATACGGATAGCGTCGCGCATATGGACGCTTTCCTCGTCATAAGAGAAATCCTTGTAATCGATCCACTTCAAAGCGTGGCTTGCAATGTCCCAACCGGCTTCGCGCATGCCGGCTACGACCTGCGGATTGCGGGCGAGCGCGTTGGCGACGCCGAATACGGTCACCGGTAGTTTTCGCGCCGTGAACAACCGCCACAGCCGCCAGAATCCGGCACGCGAGCCGTATTCGAACATCGATTCCACGTTCATATGGCGTTTGCCGACCCACGGCCGGGTGCCGAGAACTTCGGTGAGGAAGGCCTCCGACGTGGCATCGTCATGGAGGATAGACCGTTCGGCGCCTTCCTCGAAGTTCACCACGAATTGCACGGCGACGCGCGCCTTGCCGGGCCAGCGCGGGTCGGGCGGATCGCGGCCGTAGCCGGCGAGGTCTCGTGGATATTTTGAAAACGGCACAGACGACATCAGGGATACCCCCACGCGAGCCTAACGGGGGTCTGGATCAACCCGCGAGAAATGGAATGAGTCTGTGATCCATGCTATGTCAATGACGAAATGCAACCGCCTTGTAACCCTGTCTGGCCGGCCCGCGAAGATGCTTCCCACTGCGAATTCCCCAAATATGCGTCCGGCTCGCTCACCATGGCAGATGCACCGCAACGTGTACAAGTCGTCGTGCCTTCGGCCGCCCCGGTAGGCCAACGCGCATGGTGAAAGACCAGGCTCGCATGGCGACCGGCGCGGCCACGCCTTCCGGATATTTCGGCGTGAAAATCCTCGATCTGGCGCGGAAGCTCGCGCAATGGTCGGAGCTGCCCGATGGCTTGTCGTGCACCTATTTCTCGGTGGCGCACAAAGCCGTCGCGACGCAATTGCGCGACTGGATGCGCTCGGCCGGACTGGATGCCAAGATCGACGCCGTCGGCAACGTGGTCGGCCGTTACGCAAGTTCCATAGCCGGCGCGAAGTCTCTGATCGTCGGTTCGCACTACGACACGGTGGTCGACGCCGGTCAGTTCGATGGCCGTCTCGGTATTTTGACGGGGCTGGTTGTCGCCGAGCATTTGCAGCTTACCGGTCAGCGTTTGCCCTTTCATCTCGATGTGGTCGGCTTTGCCGAAGAGGAGGGCGTGCGGTTTGGCGCGCCCTATATCGGCAGCGCCGCCGTGGCCGGGTGCTTCGATGAAAGTATTTTTCAGCGGTCAGATGCCGACGGGGTGAGCTTTGCCGCGCTCGCGGGCGAGCAGGGCATCGATCTCGCGGCGATCGGGGCGCTGGCGCGTCGGCCGCAGACGCTGCGCGGTTACCTAGAAGTTCATATCGAGCAGGGGCCGGTCCTGCTGCAACGCGAGCTGCCGCTCGGCATCGTGACGTCGATCGCCGGTTCGGCGAGGTTTCGCATAACGGTTCACGGCACTGCCGGTCATGCCGGCACGGTGCCGATGGCGCTGCGGCACGATGCGGCCGCGGCCGCGGCCGAGATCGTTCTCGCCGTCGAGCGGCGCTGTGCGCACGGCTCGACGCTGGTCGGTACCGTCGGCCAGCTCGACGTGCCGCATGGCGCCATTAATGTCATTGCGGGCGCTTGCGAGTTTTCGCTCGATATTCGCGCCGGCGACGACGCCACGCGCGATGCGGCGATTGCCGATATTTTCGCTGCGCTGAAGGACATTACCGAACGCCGCGGCGTCACCGCACGCATCACCGAAATCGGCCGGCATGCCGCCGTGCCCTGTGCGCCTCGGATGCAGTCCGCGCTGGCGCAGGCCGTCGCGCGTGCCGGTATCGAGCCGTTTCATCTGGCGAGCGGCGCCGGGCACGATGCAGCGATGTTTGCCGGCGTCACCGATATCGGCATGCTGTTCGTGCGCTGCGGCAATGGCGGCATCAGTCACAGCCCGCTCGAGACCGTGACGGCGGAGGACGCCGACCTCGCGGCGCGGGTGCTGCTCGACGTTCTGGTCAATCTCGACTAATCACGATTGAAGGAGCCGACGATGGAACGTATTCGTATCAAGGCAGGCCGCTTCGATTTTGTCGCGCGCTTCGAATCCGAACGTGCGCCGCGAACGTGCGCGAAATTCCGTTCGATGCTGCCGTACAAGGAGCGGATCATTCATGTGCGTTGGAGCGGCGAGGGCTGCTGGATCCCGCTCGGCGACCTCGATCTCGGGCTGCAGCACGAAAACCACACCAGCTATCCCGCGCCGGGAGAGTTCATCCTCTACCCCGGTGGCTTAAGCGAGACCGAGATTTTGCTGGCCTATGGCGGCGTGCATTTCGCCAGCAAAGTCGGCCAGCTCGCGGGCAATCACTTCCTGACGGTTATCGAAGGCAACGATCAATTGCGGCCGCTCGGCGAATACGTGCTGTGGCACGGTGCCCAGGAGATCATATTCGAAGCGCTTTGAGCGTCGCGGTGCCGCCGCCGGCGGCGACCGCGGCATGATCTTTGCGTCGCGTGGACCGTTCACCAAAGACTTGGGGGGGCACAATGGCGACCGTCGCGGCAGAGGCCATACCTGGCGTTAGCGGACGCGCTCCAATCTACTCCTCGCTATTCGTTCAGGTCGTGGCCGCGCTCGTTCTCGGCATCATTCTCGGAATGGCGACGCCCGATTTTGCGATTTCGCTGAAAATCCTCAGCGACGCCTTTCTTAAGCTCATTCAGATGATCGTCGCGCCGATCGTGTTCTGCGTCGTCGTGCACGGCATTGCCGGCGCCGGCGATCTCAAGAAAGTCGGTCGCGTCGGCCTCAAGGCGCTGATCTATTTCGAGGTTATGACGACGGTCGCGCTCGGCGTCGGGCTCGTCCTTGCTTTCCTGTTCGCGCCGGGGCACGGCATGAACATCGATCCTTCGACGCTGGACGCCAAGGCGCTCAGCAACTACGCCGACCACGCCAGAAACCTGCAGGGCGCGGGGGTCGGCACCTTCATCCTCAATATCATTCCGACGACATCGATCGACGCGCTGGCGCGTAACGACGTGCTCCAGGTGCTGTTCTTCGCCGTGCTGTTCGGCATCGCGCTGGCGCTGGTCGGCGAGCCGGCCCAGCAGGTCACCTCGCTGGTCGAAGCGGTGTCCAAGGTCCTGTTCAGGCTCATGGGCCTGATCGTGCGCGTCGCGCCGCTCGGCGTTCTTGGCGCCGTCGCCTACACGGTCGGACGCTACGGGGTCGGCTCGCTCAAGCAGCTTGTCTCGCTGGTCTTCGTTTTCTACGTTTGTGTCATTCTTTTCGTGCTGGTGGTGCTTGGCGCCGTGTTGCGCGCCGTTACCGGCCTCAACATCATAAAACTCCTGAACTACTTTCGCGAGGAACTGACCATCGTATTGGCCACCGCATCGTCCGATGCGGTGCTGCCGCAGATCATGCGTAAGCTGGAGCGGATGGGCGTCAAACAGTCCGTGGTCGGCCTGGTCATTCCGACCGGGTATTCGTTCAATCTCGACGCCTTTTCAATTTATCTAACGCTGGCGGTGGTCTTTATCGCCCAGGCAACCAACACGCCGCTCTCGCTCGGCGATCTGCTCTTGGTCCTGGCGGTGTCGCTGGTGACGTCCAAAGGCGCCCACGGCATTCCAGGCTCGGCTATCGTCATTCTGATGGCGACACTGAACGCGGTGCCGAGCGTGCCGGTGATCGGGCTGGTCCTCGTGCTGTCGGTCGATTGGTTCATCGGGATCGCGCGTGCACTCGGCAATCTGATCGGCAATTGCGTCGCAACGGTCGTGATCGGGGCGTGGGAGCACGAGGTCGATCTGCCGACCGCCCATCGCGTGCTGGACGGTGCCGAGCTGGTGGACGTCACGGCCGGCTAAAACAAGCTTTCGGCAGCGAGACGCATATCCGCCGCCTCGCCTGCGCAAAGTCATCGAAATCGCGAATCAGACGTTGGGAAATTTGTATGAAGGGACGGGCACGGGGCGGTTCGCCGCGCGTGCCCGAGCCGATTTCAGCAAGCTTAGCGTTGGACCTTGAGGTTTTCCGCCGAGGTCTTGCCCTTGTTGGCGACTTCCTCGTATTCGACCACTTGGCCTTCATTGAGTCCGCTGAGGCCAGCTTTTTCGACAGCCGAGATATGAACAAACACATCCTTGCCGNNGTTGAACCACTTCACCGTGCCGCGCGCCATTCTCGATCTCCGCTGTTGATGGCCTACGATAGCCTTCCGAGCATCATTTAACAATGCCGGAAAAGGCCGTCCCGGCGACCGGTCGGCAGCGCTTGAAACTACTCGCGATTTTCGCGCCGGGCGATGCTGCGGTGCGCGCTTCGTGGTCGGACCACTTAGCTACCACATGGCTACTATTTTATGGCTACGACTTGGCAATGGCCTTGCGCAGCGCGTCGTTGATCCGTTCTTGCCAGCCCGGCCCGGCTTCTTGAAAGTGGTCGAGAATGTCCCGGTCAAGGCGCAACGAGACAAGCTCCTTGGCATTCGGAATGCTCGGTCGCTTTGGCGGTAATTCCACGGGCTTTGTGGTGACCGACTTGAAGGCCGCTTCGGCCGCGTCCCGCGAATTGGTGTGTCGTCGTGTTCTGTCGGCAGGCATTTTAGGTCCCCATTTCGAGGAAGTCGCAGACCATCGAATCGTGAGATTAATCGAATCTACAGTGCAAGCCTCAGCTTTGCTTCTCATCCACAGGGGTATTTTCATCCGCCGTCGGCTCGCCTTCGGAGCGATTGGCCTTCCGCAGCGCAGCTTTCTCGTCCTTCTTTCGCTGCTTCTCCTCGCTTCGAGCGCGCGCTGACCTCGCGCGCTCGGCGCGATCGCGGCCGTAATTCGGCTTGAATGCCATTGCGTCCTCGCTGGTTGATTCCCAATTCAAGGGCAGTATATAAGCGCGTCGCGTGCCCACCGCAGCGCCGTCTGCGTGCGTCGAATTCTCGGCGGGAATGGTTTGGCGGCAAAGGTATTAGGGCAAGGCTAACCAACACCGCATGGCGACACGGCAAGAGCGAATCGATGCCTTCAGCCACGAAGGCTTACCGCCGGCGGACCAGCCGCTTGAGCTGCTTTGCGAGGATCACGTCGGCACCTATGTCATCCCGTTTTTGTGCCGCTGGAGTAGCGGTGCCTGGCACGGTGTGGATAGCGCTCGCCCGATTGAAGCGACGGTCGTCGGCTGGCGCGTACCGTGACGAAGGCCCGCTGCGGCAGAACCCGTCAAACCATGGCATGCTGTGTAGCTCAGGATAGATCCCGCATGACGTGCCAAGATAGATGCAAGGTCGAGATATATGGCTGGCTTTAAGCAACCGGGTTTCATCGAGCGGCAAGAGGCCGCCGCCAAGGCGAAGAAGGCGGCGCTGGAGAAGTTTCGCGCCAAGGCCGCCGACCCGGCTTTGGCGGAACGGCTGACGGCGCGAACCGCGATTGCCGCCGAGCGCAAGGCGGTCAAGGCGCTACGCGACAGCGAGAAGGCCGAGCAGAAGGCCCGTGAGGCCGAACGCGCCGAGCAGGCGCAGCGCGAGGCCGCGATTGAGGCAGAGCGCGCCGCGGCCGAAGCCGCCGAGCGTGAACGCACGTTAGCGGCTGAACAGAAGGCGGCCCGCGACGCCCGCTATGCTGCCCGCAAATCGCGGTCGAAGCGCGGCTAGCTTAAGCGATGCGTGGACACTTGCGGCGTCGAGACCGCGCGCCTGGCTGGGTCGAGTCGGGCCTCGCCGAGCTGAAGCGGTCTTATTTCCCAAACTCACCCCCTTCCTGGTGGAATTCCATTGATGTAGCCTGATTGGCACACTGGCGCCGGGCTGGTGGCCTATCGGGCATTGACTGACGTGGTAACGCCGACTGGGCGAAGCCGCGATCAGGCATGGGGCCATCTTCTCGGGGGTGCGGCGGATCGATGACTGAGAGTGAGCCGCCGACGGCGGGCAGTGACGGCCAGCCGGCGATCGAACCGTCCAGCACGGACGAATCGCCCAGCACGGAAAAATCCGGCGATCATCCTTCGCAGTCGCCGCCGACGCGCATCGTGCGCAGGGCGCGGCCGATCCGTCGCGTGCCGAAACCGCGGATGACGGGTCTGCTCGACTCGCCGGTCCGCAATATCATCGCCGGGGTTGCCTACACCCTTATCGTGATTGCTGTCTCCATCACCGCCTATGTGACGGTCGGGTGGAGCCTTCGCGATGCCACCTACATGGTCATCACGACCATCTTTACCGTCGGCTATGAAGAGGTCCATCCGATCACCACGCCGACGCTGACCGTCATCACGCTTTCACTGATCGTATTCGGTTGCATCGGCATCATCTTCCTCACCGGCGCGCTGGTGCAATTCATCACCCTCAGCCAGATCAACAAGGTCATCGGACTAAAGCGCATGAACACGCAAATCGATCAGCTCAAGGAACACGTCGTGGTCTGCGGGTTTGGCCGCCTCGGCGTCGTGTTGGCCCGCGCGCTGAGTGCGAGCAGCGCCGGCTTCGTCATCATCGAAGAAAGCGAGGCGCGTTCCAACGAGGCGCACGCGCAGGGCTACCTCTGCATCCACGGCGATGCGACCAGCGAGCAGGTCCTGTTGGCCGCCGGCGTGACCCGGGCGCACGCGCTGGCGACCGTGATCTCCAACGACGCGCTGAACGTGTTCATCACGCTGAGCGCAAGGGCGCTCAATCCCGAGCTGTCGATCGTCGCCCGCGGCGAACTGCCGAGCACCGAAAGCAAGCTGTTACAGGCCGGCGCCGATAAAGTGGTGCTGCCGAGCCAGATCAGCGCGGAGCGCATCGCCGAACTGCTGCTCAACCAGGAATCGGCGCGCTTCATCGAGGGTCTGGAGCGATCCACCGGTTTCCAGCGCGTGCTGCACAATTTCGGCATCGAGCTTGAAGTGGTCACCGCCGCGCCGCAGAGCCCGGCGGTGCACATGACCGTGGCCGCGCTGGAACGGCAGGCCAGGGGCGCCTTCTTCATCGTTCAGATCAATCGCCGCGACGGCGACGTCTTCACCGCCCCGCCGGACACCACCGTCGTCGGCGAAGGCGACAGCGTCGTTTTGATCGGTCGCCCGAACCGCGCCGCGATCCTCACCTCGCTGTTCGAGGCGCGGCAACGGCATGGCCCGAGAGGGTGAGTGGGTCGACCGGTGCTCTTGTTCGGCCGCCCGCCCGCTATTGGATTGTCTCGCCGTGCAGCGTGAGGTCGAGGCCCTCGCGTTCGGCGTATTCCGCAACGCGCAGTCCGATCACGGCGTCGAGGATTTTGAGGATGATGAGAGACACGACGGCGTCGTAGACGAGCACGATCCCGACGCCCGTGGCCTGGTTGAGGACCTGCTTGGCGTTGCCTTCGATCAGGCCGGGGGTGCCGCCATATTGCTCGACCGCGAAAACCCCGGTCAGTAGCGCGCCGACAATGCCGCCGACCGCGTGCATGCCGAAGCAATCCAGCGCGTCGTCATAGCCGAACATGTTCTTAAGGCCTGTCGCGCCCCAGTAGCAGGCAATGCCGGCCGCGACGCCGATCGCCAGCGAGCCGCCCGGGCCGACGAAACCCGAAGCCGGCGTGATGGCGACAAGGCCGGCGACGGCGCCCGAACAGATGCCGATCACGGTCGGCTTGCCGCGCATCATCCATTCGGCGAACATCCAGGCGAGCCCGGCCGCGGCGGTCGCGATCTGGGTCACGGTCATGGCCATGCCGGCCTGCACGCCCGCTGACACTGCCGAGCCGGCATTGAAGCCGAACCAGCCGACCCACAACAGCGAGGCGCCGATGAAGGTCAGCACC
>PLTE01000156.1:0-706 GCA_003164375.1 Hyphomicrobiales bacterium
GTCCGCGTTGAGCACCAGGGCCGGAAAGCCCGATTGCGATACATGAGCGTTCAAGACGACGCTCCCACCTCGACTCGATGCCGCAGTGCGGCGATGGCCCTAGTTTATAGGCAGGCGTGACAGGATTGTGAAGCCCGTGCGGGGGGTTACGCGCCATGCGGGTTTGCCGGGGCATATTGGCCGCCGGCTACGCCCATCCACGCCGGTTTCCGCTCACGGCTGCGAATAATTCGTCGCGCCGGCGATTCGCGCGGCAGCCGTCCGTGGAGCAGGCCGGCGGCCTTTTCGGCGATCGAAAACGGCCCGGCGCTGGACCGCCCGCAACACGCCCTCTACGCTGCGATTCCCAGCAAAGCCGGAGACTGTGCGTGCGCTACGACGAAAACCTGACGAGCGAACGGAAAACCTTCGTTACCCATCTCGAATGCGCCTTCACCGGCGAGCGCTATGCGGCCGACGAGGTGCACAATCTCTCCCGCGCCGGCAAACCGCTGTTGGTGCGTTACGATCTCGACGGCGTGAAGAAGGCGCTGAGCAAGGAAGCGCTGGCGAACCGGCCGGCCGATCTGTGGCGCTATCGCGAACTCCTTCCGGTGCGGCGCAAGGAGGACATCGTCAGTCTCGGCGAAGTCGTGACGCCGTTGCTGCCGCTGCCGAAGCTTACGGCAAAGCTGGGGGGCGGCGAGGTTTTGGTGAAGGACGAGGG
>PLTE01000156.1:722-8704 GCA_003164375.1 Hyphomicrobiales bacterium
CGGCATCAAGACCACGATCTTCTGTCCGGAGGATACGCCGGAGGTCAATGTCAGCGAGATCGGGCTGCAAGGCGCGACGGTGTACCGGGTCAACGGCTTGATCGACGATTGCGGCAAGATCGTCGGCGAGGGCAAGGCCAAACTCGGCTGGTTCGATGTCTCAACGCTCAAGGAGCCGTATCGGATCGAAGGCAAGAAGACGATGGGCCTGGAGCTTGCCGAGCAGCTCGGCTGGACCGTGCCGGACGTCATCTTCTATCCGACCGGCGGCGGCACCGGTCTGATCGGCATGTGGAAGGCGTTCGCCGAATTGGAGGCGATCGGATTCATCGGCTCTAAGCGCCCGCGCATGGTCGCGGTGCAGGCTGCCGGCTGCGCGCCCATGGTGCGCGCCTATGAGGCCGGCGTCGAACACGCGCCGCGCTGGGAGAATGCGCAGACCATCGCCTCGGGCATCCGCGTGCCGCAGGCCATCGGCGATTTCCTGATCCTGCGCGCGGTGCGCGAGAGCAAGGGCTTTGCCATCGCGGTCGCCGACGAGGCGATCACGGCGGCGCTGGACGAGGTGGCGCGCGAGGAGGGCTTTCTGATGTGCCCCGAGGGCGCGGCCACCTACGCGGCCTACCAACAAAGCCTCGCCGACGGCCGCGTCGACCGGACCGAGCAAGCCGTGCTGTTCAACTGCGCCACCGGGCTGAAATACCCCCTGCCGCCGATCCACCGTGCCCTTGACCGCCACAAGCCGATCGATTTTGCAGCGCTGTGACGACGGTGCGTTGATTGCCGTCTTACGGGCCGAGCGCCGACCAATTTGTCGCCCGCGCGAACCTTAACGGGACGTTACCGCGCGTCCGTCGGCGCCTGCGTATCCGTTCCGCACAATAAATAATCAATGTGTTTCGATTATCAGCGGAGGGTGCGGATTTCGCATTGGTTCGCCAATAGGTAAAGGCAGGATACGCCTCCATGCGTCGCTTCATTCGCGATCGGAAGGGCAACGTCGCGATGATCTTCGCGCTCGCGGTCATTCCGTGCGTGTTTTTGACCGGGATGGCACTCGACTTCTCGGCGGCGATCCAGAAGCGGGTCATTCTCAATGCGGCAGCCGACGCCGCGGCGTTGGCTGCGGTGACGCCGACGCTGATGGGGGAATCGAGCAGCAACGCGCAAACTGCGGCGCTCAACGTATTCAATGCGACGGCCTCCACCGTGACCGGCGTCACCAGTGCGACGCCGACCGTTACCATCGTCAGCAGCAACGGCGGCCTGACCCGCACCGTCACTGTGAGCTACACGGCGAACTCGACGAATTCGTTCCCGAATGTCTTGAAGCTGATCACCGGTACGAGCGAGACGTCGTGGCCGATCTCCGGATCGTCGACCTCGACGTCGAGCACCTCGCCGAACATCAACTTCTATCTGTTGCTCGACAATTCCCCCTCAATGTCCCTNNTTACCTGCTGCTGGACGATTCGCCGTCCATGGCGATCGCCTCACCCCAGACCGGCATCAACACCCTGGTTAATGATACCACGGCCCAGGGCGGCTGCGCCTTTGCCTGTCATCAATCCAATCCGTCGGCGGACGCCCTCGGCAATCCCGGCGGCGAGGATAATTACACGCTGGCGCAAAACCTTGGCGTCGTGACCCGGATCGAGAACATGGCCAGCGCGACCGCGTCGCTGATGAGCACTGCGGCGACGACGGAGGCGGCGAACAACGCGACGTACAAGATGGCTATCTATACGTTCAACTATTCGGGCACGTCCACGATCCAGACGCTGACATCGAATCTGACGACGGCGGCAAGCGCGGCGTCTAACATCGACGTGTTGGAAGTCTACGACAACAATTGGCTTACCAGCACCAATAACAACAACGATACCGATACGAATTTCGATTCCGCCATGTCGCAGATCAACGGCATCATGCCCAATCCGGGAACCGGCGCGTCGACGAGCACGCCGGAGGAGGTGTTGTTTCTCGTCAGCGACGGCGTCGAGGACGACAACAGCGGCGTGTGCTCCGAACCGCTCGACGGCACGCGGTGCCAGGCGCCGTTCGACACCACGTGGTGCACAACCATAAAGAATCGCGGCATCCGCATTGCGGTGCTGTACACGCAGTACCTGCCGCTACCGACCAATACCTGGTACAATACATGGATCTCGCCGTGGCAAAGCCAGATCGCCACCAACATGCAGAGTTGTGCGTCGACGGGACTGTATTTCTCGATCACGACGGACGGCGATATTTCCACCGCCATGCAAGCGCTGTTCGATCAGGCGGTTGCCACCGCCCGGCTGTCGCAATAATTGCCGAAGTGGCAGGTGCCGAGCCGAAACACGTCCGGCCGGCACGGCGTCCGAACCCCAAAATGGGACTTAGGAGTTGACGCGGGTCACCGTCGTCGACATCCGAGGAAAGAAATACATGCTCTCGTAAATGCTGATGGTGCCGGTGATGACGTAGCCCATCGACGGCGTGTAGGGATAAGTCACCTCGCCGAAAATCAAGGTGATGTTGGCTTGCTGCAGCTTGGTCGGCAGCGTGACGGACGAACCGACGGTGCGTGCCGTGCCATTGAGCGAATCGCTCCAGACGACTGTGGCCTGACCGTGAGAATTGGTGGTCACTTCGGAGACGGTGACGACCATGTTTGCCGCCGAATAAGGCGTGACCACGGTCGACGCTGCGCCGAGGATGCTGCTCATGGCGGCGTTGTCGATGCTGACATATTGCGAGGCGAGGTCCGCCACCGTGCGCGCGGCGAGGGTCGATCGGAACTGTATCGCCAGGCCGTCGCCGAGCTCGATGCCGCCGAGGTAGAGCGTCAGCATGAACGGCAACACGACCGCGAACTCGACGGCCGAAACGCCGTCGCGATCGCGCGCCAAGCGCAGCAGATAAGAGCGGCAGGCGAAAATGTTCCTGACGGGCGGCATTTAGTAGGGCTCGCTCTTGAAGACGGCGGTGGATATCAAAAGCCGATTGCCGTTCGACAGATTCGACAGGCTGAAGCTGAGCGGGCCGAGCACGACAGGCCATTGGTACATGACTTGGACGACAACGATATCGCCTGGATTGCCGGTGCTGTAACTCCAGGTGTTGTTCACATTGCCGTTGGCGTCGAAAGTCAGCGCCGGCGTGGCCGTGCTGGCCGATGCAAACGAACTGTAGTTCTGCACGTTGATCATGAAATTGCCGCAGGTGAACAGTGCGAAGGTTTGCCCGCAGACCCAGGTGGCGAACTGCGACTGGGTCATCCCCGCGGTCTGGGCCTGGCCGGTCATGATGTAACGGCTTGCTTCTTCGGTGGTCTCATCGAGCACGCGTCCGGCAAAGAACACCAGCGCCGTCTGGAACAGCGCAACCAAGAGCGCGATAAACGGCGCCGCGACAAGCGCGAATTCGACAACGGTCGCGCCGCTGTCGCAGCGGGCAAGCTTTTCGCAACACCGCAACTGCCGCAAGTCCAGGACCAGCTTTTCGACGACGGCCGCGAACATAGCGCAGTGCTCCAGCGCTGTGCTTTTAGCCTGAATTGGCTAGTAAATCGTTAATAGATACAATGGCTTGCGGAGAATGCAGGCCCGCAGCGAGGACCAATTTGTCCGCCCCGATCGGGCCCGGTTTATTCTTTTCCCGCAACGAATAATCAAGGGCTTTCGCCTATCAGCAGATGGTGCGGCTCCGGCCGCACACGAGTGGGTCAGCCATCAAACGGGACATGCTCGGAATGTTTGGACATCTGCCGAAATTTATCCGCCGTCGCGTGAAAGACATTGCGCGCTTCCGCGCCGCGCAGCGTGGCGCGACGGCTGTCGAATTTGCCCTGATCGCGCCGGCCTTCCTGGCGAGCCTGATGGCCGTGTTCGAAGTCACGCTATTTTTGTTTGCGCAGCAGACCCTGCAAACCGCGGCGGTGTCGGCCGGTCGCCTGATCATGACCGGGCAAGCTCAGAATGCCGGTACGACCCAGACGCAATTCGCCAGCAACGACGTCTGCCCATTGGTGCAGGCGCTCTTCACCTGCAGCAATCTGATGATCAACGTGCAGAACTATTCGTCGTATAGCGCCGCCACCACGGCCGCGCCGACCTTGACCTATAACGCCCAAGGCCAAGTCACCAACACCTTTACGTATAGTCCGGGCAGCCCCGGCGACGTCATGGTCGTGCAGCTGATCTATCAATGGCCGATTATCGGCGGTCCGTTTGGCTACGTGCTTTCCAACCTTGGCAATGGCACGACGGAAATGATGGGCGTCACTGCATTTCGGATCGAGCCCTATTGATGACGCGTAAAGCAAGGCGTCTCTATCGTCGTTTTGCCGCATCGACCCGCGGAGTGGCGGCGATCGAATTCGCCATGATCATGCCGATTCTGATGGTCTTGTTTCTCGGCACGTTCGACGGCGGCAGGGCGATCGCGATCTACATGAAAGTACGGGCGGCGACCTTCGATCTGGCTGCCATCACCAATCAATATTCGACAGCCCAGCCAATCCAATCTGCCGACATGACGGCCATAACAGGCGCGACCTCCGCGGTGCTCGCGCCGTATGCGAGTTCGCCCGTTGTCGTCGTCATTTCGCAAGTGGCGATAAGTGCCGGTGGCAAGACTACGGCCACGATCGACTGGAGCGCCACGCTCAATGGCACGGCTCTCACGTCTGCGGTGACCCTTCCGTCGGCCATTGCTTCATCGACCAACACGTGCGGTACGTATCCATGTTACCTGATCCTCGCCCAAGTGAGCTACACGTTCACGCCGATGTTCGGTTATTTTACCAAGGGTAACATCGTGCTTTCGGATAGCCTTTACGTGGCTCCGCGCAGCAGCAAATGCATACCGTACGTCCCCGTTACCGGCACCACGTGCCCGTAGGCGCTTCGCCGCGACCGGCGTTCGAAGGGCGGCCAAAGGAATAGCTCGGCCGTATCTTCCGGAGCGCGGCTCAGGCGGCGGCAGCTTCATGAATTAGCTATCAAAAGCGGTCCATGTCGCGAAAGCGGTCCATGTCGCGAAAGCGCTCCATGTCGCGCGTGACGCCTGCGCTGTGTCCCGCGCCAGTTTGACCACGCTAACGCGGGCCCACCCCTTCTCCCAGTTCCTCGGAGAAAGCAAATACGGCCGCGCAAAGCGCTCGACGGGCGCACCACAGATGAGCAGCGTAACGCTCCGCCACGAGTTTTAAACGCGGCCCGATCAGAGCTTTCGACACGCCCCCGCGAGAAGACGCTATTGTGAGACGTGGGCCGTGCTCACGGCCTGCTCGAACATTTCAAGCAGTGCGTTCTGAATGTCGGTCGGCGTGCTTGCGGTATAGAAGAAGTTAGTCGAAGCGCAACTCTTAAGATTGGTGGAGTAGGTGTTGTTCTGGACGTTTGTGTTGGCATAGCCGTCTTCGTTGTCGGCAAAGTTCGCATTTGGATTCACGATGGCTTCATAAGGAATGTAGAGAACTGCGATGGTTATGCCGCGGTTTTTCAGCGTCGCGCAATTGTCGGTGGAAGACACGGTGTTTGGCTGGATGCCCGTTGAGGAATTTTGATACGGAACGGTCGAATTGCTCGTCCAGTTCTGCGAGCCCCAATTTCCACCCGATTGAGTCTGGTAATCCTGAGAGCCGTCGGTGATAATAAATACATAGGGCAACGCATTGGATGAACTCCCCCCGGTTCCGACCGACGTAATGAGCGAGTTCATGCTGGTAAGGGCGTTCTCGAAATGCGTCCCGCCCGATCCCAGAGTTGCATTTTGGCCGGTGTCCAACAGGTTAGCGAGATTCGTAGCCGCGGTGTAGATCGTGCTGCCCGACGAGATGCTGGTGGTCAAAGGAAAATCGGAAGTGTCGAGATATTGGATAAACGGATACAGCCCTACGCGGAATTGATTGCTCACCCCGTCAGTGCTCTCCGTGGTGGCTGCCGTCGTCAGCAACTGGTTCACGGCATAGCCGACGGCGTCGGCGCGCAATTGGATGCAAGAAGTCGTTCCGGCGGTCGGACAAGACGTAACCTGCGTGTTGTTCCAATTGACGTAGTTGCCGCCCGGTCCGTAGGACGACACGCCCGTTGAATTGGTCTCGCCGCTAGGAAACGACACCGGCGTGGTCCCCAAGCGTGAAATGATAAATCCTTGACAATACCCACCCGGACTGGGGTTCGTGCCGGGATTGTGCGAGGTACCCACAGCGGGGATCGGTCCTTGCCCTGGATTTCCGGACTGCGAGCAAGCTCCCTGCGAGGTGAAATGACAAGCGAACTGGCAGCCGTTGGGATAGCCATTCGACCCTTCCAGATTGTCCGGATTGACGGCCATCAATCTTTGCTGCTCGGCGGCCGTCGACGGGAAACTCATGGACCCCGAGACGTCGATCATCAGGTAAAAATTGATGTAAGTGGGCATCGTGTAGCTCGACGTGGACGTGCCCGATATCGTGATGTTTTGGTGGCCGATGACTCCCAAGAAGTATGTGGGAACTTGGGTCGAAAAGGCGACCGTTGCAGTGACCGTCTGTCCGGTCTTTGTAACGGTAACCGTTGGCGTCACACTCGAATAGGCCGACGGCAAATTTGCCGTGAAAAAACTGGTTCCGTAAGTTGAGCCGCCCGATACGGTTCCGCTGCCCGTCATGTTCTTGGCGGTGGTAACGACCGGCGAGTTAAAGGAAACCGTTGCGAGGCTCGCCGCGTCGGCGCCCGCCTGCAGCTTGGTCTTGATCATCGACGCGTTCGAATAATCGATGACGCAACCGACAGCGGCGATCATCGGCAGGCATGCCAGAGCGGAGATGACGGCCACATTGCCGCGGTTATTCGATCGGAAACGGCGGATCTGCGCCCGCATTGGCGCCAACCGAGCGGCGCGGACAAGCTTTTGCAGACAGGCGGTGAACATGGCGCGGTGCTCCAGCCCTCCGCTTTTAGGATCAATTCGCTAGGAAATGGTTACCGGGTATGGCGAGGGAAGGTTAAATCGTCTTGTTCTATCAACGATTTAGGCCGAACCGCCGGGCCAGGAATTCGCCGCCGTGGCGCAATCCCTCAGCGTCGATGCCGTGGCCGATACCGGCCGACAAATGCCATTCCACCGCGACGCCGAGCGCGGCAAGTCCCTGCGTCGCCTGGAACAAGGCCTGCGGCGGAATCAGATCGTCGCGATCGCCGTGAACGAGCAGTACCGGCGGCCGCGACTTGATTTCGGTGGCAAGCGTTTCGAGGTTGCCGTCAGGCGGCATTACCAAAAGGCCGGAATAGCCGACGATGGCGGCCGGCGAAACGGCACGGCGTAGGCCCACATGCAGCGCCATCATGGTGCCCTGACTGAAGCCGACCAATGCCAGTGCCGCGGGCGGCAGCCTCTGACGCTCGAGCTCGGCGGCGAGAAAGCGCTCCAGCAGCGGAGCGGCTTTGGTGACCCCGATCCAGCGTTCGTCGGGATCGCGGAAAGTGAGTGGAAACCATTGCCGTCCGACCGGCGCCTGGCCGCACGGCTCCGGCGCATGCGGTGACACGAATGCCGCTTGCGGCAAATACTGCTGCCAGGCGCGGCCGATATCGATCAGGTCGTTGCCGTCGGCGCCATAGCCGTGCAGGAACACCACCAGCTGTTGGGCTGTGCCTGAGCGCGGCGCAAGCCGCGGTCCATCGAGTTCAGCGGCCATTTTTACCTCGTTTTCTTGCAGGCATCTTTTGGGCGGGGATCTTTCGCAGGACGGGGATCTTTTGCACGACCGGCGCGCCGTCACGCCCTTTAACCGAGCGATAGTAAGTCCACAACACGCGCGCCGCGACGGCACGCAAGGGCCGCCACGGCTCGGCGAGCGGCAGCATTTCCTTCGCGGTCGGCCGCGCGGGCAGACCGAACGCAAGCCGCGCGGCCTCTTGCAAAGCGAGATCGCCGGCCGGCCACGCATCGGCATGGCCGAGGCAGGACAACAGATAAATATCGGCGGTCCATGGGCCGATGCCGTG
>PLTE01000330.1 GCA_003164375.1 Hyphomicrobiales bacterium
GCCCTTTGCGGGCTGGGCGCGGGCGTGCTCCTCGGGGCTACCGGGCAGCTTGCGCGCGCCGAGACGGCGCCGCCTGCCCAAACCGCCCCGCCGCCCGCCGCCCCTGCGCCGGCACCCGTTGCTCCTGCGGTCGCGCCGCGGCCACCTGAGCCGGCTGCGGCGCCGACCGTGCCGCAGCCTTCCGCCGGTTTGGCCCTGCCGCCGCAACCGCCGCCCCCCGAGAAGCGAGGATTCCTCAACGGCTTCGGACAATGGTGGGATAAGTCGGTCGCCGACTTTGGCGCCAAATGGAAGGAGCAAAAGTCGAAGCTCGACGACTTCAACAAGGATTCAGCCGCCGCCACTTCGGAGGCGATGAAGAACGCTGCCGACGCCATGGTGCGGCTGCCGGCGTCCCGGGTGATCGAGATTCAACAAGTCTGCCCATTGGCCGGCAATGGCGCGCCCGATTGCCAGGAAGCGGCGACCAAAGCCTGCCAGGCCAAGGGTTTCAAAACCGGTCAGCCGGCCGATATCCGCACCGACGAGAAATGCACCGCGTCGCTGTGGGTCTCAGGACGAGCACCGACCGAAGGCGATTGTCCGCTCGAGACCGTCGTCCTGCGTGCCGCCTGCCAGTAAGCGGCAGCCACCACTGGCGCGTTTTGCGCCGGCGCAAATGTGCTAATACGCTGCGCTCTAAACACGTTGACCGTCATCCGCGTGACGGCAATGCACGTCTGTCGACCGAGGGAGAAACCTAACCGCCATGATGTCCGACGCCGATCGCAACAAGGCCGCCGATATCCTTCTCGCCGCGGAGAAGGAGCGCAAACAGGCGGTGCAACTCTCCAAGACCTGGCCCGGCATCACGCTCGAGGACGCCTATGCGATCTCGACCGTGGTCGCCAACCGCAAGATCGCCGCCGGCAAGAAGCTGATCGGCCACAAAGTCGGCCTCACGTCGAAGGCGATGCAGCGCTCCTCGCAGATCAACGAGCCGGACTTCGGCTATCTGTTCGACGACATGATGATCGCCGACGGCGCCAGCATTCCGCATGAAAATTATTGTCTGCCGCGGGTCGAGGTCGAACTCGCCTTCGTTCTCGGCAAGCCGCTGCGCGGTCCCGGCGTCGGCCTGACCGACGTGTTGCGAGCCACCGAATATGTGGTGCCGGCGATCGAGATCGTCGATGCGCGCCTGCAGGATCCGCGCAAGATCTTCGACACCGTGTCCGACAACGGCGCCGGCGCCGGCATCGTTGTCGGGGGCCGGCCGGTCGGGCCGCTCGAGGTCGATCTGCGCTGGGTCGGCGGCATCATGTATCGCAATGCCGAGATCGAGGAGACCGGCGTCGCCGCGGGTGTGCTCGGCCATCCGGCGCTCGGCGTTGCCTGGCTCGCCAACAAGCTCGGCGCGCACGGCGTGGCGTTGGAAGCGGGTCACCTCGTGCTCGCCGGCTCGTTCACCCGCGTGGTGTTCGCCCGAAAAGGCGACACGCTGCACGCCGATTTCGGCACTCTCGGCGGCATCGCGGTGCAGTTCGTGTGATCTTTATTTCCCCTCTCCCCGTCGGGGGCTTCGGACAATAAGCCTGATTTTATCCGGGGTTATTGTGCAGACAAACTTTTGCCCGAGAAGCCCTGCCCCGGTCTTGCAAGTTGCCTTACAGGCCCTAGATTCTGTTGGTCTCAAGGCATTCGAAAAGCGCAGCACAGCACACACGGCACCAGAAGCAACGCACCCGGCAAGCAGCACAGGCATATAGCACGGACGAAAGCAACGAACCCAGTTCAGCGCCATAGTCACCGCACGACGCCAACGCATAACGCCAAACGCACCGCTCACAAGCCAGACATCGCAAACAGCACACACAGCCAAGAGACCGGAAGGTTAGTTCTGATCGCGCGGTCAGCGACCTTCATGCATTCATCGGTGCGTTCGCACCACGAGCCTCACCGCTTGTGGCCGCAAGCCTAATACAAGGGAAAGAACCCATGTTTAGGCTTCATGTGGAAGTCGATGCGGTCTGCCTGTTGTTGATCCTTTCGTTGATCAAGGCATTCCTGCAATAGAGGGACGGGGCCGGAAATTCCGGCCCCGTTTTTATTGCTAGGCGCATCCCTTCTTCCAGAAAGCGCGTCGATGCCGAGTTGATACGGCTCTTGAATCACGGAGCTAATTTTGTGACAAATGAGCCTCGCGTCGTTGACCCTACCGGGAGCTCGCCGAACGGCTCAAAAGTACCGGGTGAAAGAGACTGAGGCCAGCATTGCGAATAGGGTCAGCCGGGGAATGTTCTCGGGAAAGTCCTTGCTCGGGTCGCGTAAAGCAATCGAGGCTGCTGTTGTCAGATTAGAGACCGTTTGAATAGCTTGGCGATCCGCGGATGCTCAGTAAAACGGCAATTCTTTGGGTGACCTATGCGGCGATAGCGGGCTTCATCGTTGGCGCATCGCTGTTTTCTCCACAAATACAACCAACACAAAATCAAACAACAGATACTAGGGACACTACCACCAAAAAAAAGAGTGTTGCCCAAGTTACCGTTCCAATTTCTGCCGACGACAGAATCGCTACCTATACGTGGTATCTAGCCGCGTTCACTTTTGCATTGGTTATTGTATCCGCCATTCAAATTCACTTTTTGATCCGCAGCGATGATACGGCGCGCATTTCCGCCAATGCCGCACAAAAAAGCGCCGATGCCATCGCCATAACTGAGCGTCCTTATATTTTCATCTGGGGACTCAATGCGACTGCTCCTATGATTTCCTATGGTCCGCCCCACGGAGGATTCCCTCAGCAGGTTATTCAAGAAAAAGCTTATTTCATTTACAGTGTATCCAACCGAGGGAAATTGGCCGCCGTCGTCGAAAACGTCAGCATCGCGTGTGGATACGAAAGGAATGGCCAATATCCTCCCCTCACAATTATCGGAGATCACCGGCTGTTGCAGACACCTATCGTGTCTTCCGAGCAGGATGTTGAAAATATCGCTTATGAAATTCCGTGGCGTGAAATAGACCGCAGTAACCCAAGTCCAGAATTTCGAGATGATCTGATTTTCAGAGTTGTGATTGCTTATCGGGGGCCGCTGACCAAAGGTCACGAAACTAGCGAATGCTGGCACTATATTCGTTCGGTCAATGGTTTCGCTGAAGTCGCCGACGCTCGCTATACTTACGCTCGGTAAGACAGCAAATGCCACTAAAAATAAAAAACTGGCGCAATCTAATCGCGATCTTGCCGATTGCTTATGTGCTTTCGTTTTGGTGGTGGGCGTCATCGGGATACCCCACTCAAGGCGAGATATGTGAGGTAACAAACGCCGGGAAGAATTGCGCCAATTACAATATAATCCTCGTCACTGCTTGGAAGCTCGCGGCGACGGTTGACCACTGGAGCGCGCTGATTTCCGCGATCGCTACTGGATTTATTGCTTGGTTTACTTGGACCTTGCGCCAATCTACCGAGAAAATGTGGATTGAGACTAAGAAGGCAGCCGACGCTGCTGATCTCAGTGCAAAGGCCGTCACCATCGTAGAGTTCCCGATCATCCGCACGCTTTGGATTGGGCCTGATTTGCTATCCGTTGATGCACTCATCGATCTCGGTATGAGTGGCGAGAGCTACGGGGGTGTCGTTAACGACGGTCCGCCGACCGAGTTCTCGGTCGTAAGCGAAATTGAATATCGAAATTATGGGCGTTCTCCGGCATTCCCCATTCAGATGCACATCGGATGTGCCGTAGTGCAAAGGCTGCCCGAATTCCCTGTCTATAAAAGCTTCGGTAACCCATCGCCCAGTTCGATTCTCAAAGAGCGGGAGTCCAGCAAAATAGAGATTCATTTTGGATTTCGGCTAACTGAAAATGAACGCGATGCAATCGCCAATTCCGGAGCTGTTCTGTGGTTCTATGTCTTGATGACCTATCTCGATATCATGGATCGGCCTCACGAAATTGGTTCGTGCTGGCAGTGGGGCAAGCAAAACCCCGCCGATAGCCTCATGTATTTCTTCGACAACGGGACCGCTCCGTCTGCCTACACAAAAAGAACCTAATTTCCCCTCCATCCGGCATAAAAGTCCGCGGCAACGGGGCGCCAACTATTGGGCAGCTAATCAACCTCGATGCCTTTTGCACAGCCTCAGTGGTTTTTGGGCAAAAAGCAGTATTTGGGCAAAGCCCCGCCGCAGAGAGCGCGCCCGTATCATTCAGCGTCCAGCAGCATATTGAACATCCCGCGCTATAGCGCGATCATGGCGGCGGGCGACGCTTGGCTCGCTGGCGGTGTATCATGCTCCGATGGGATCACCGGCGTTGGATTTTAGCCGCGTTGGCGATGGCGTGGCCCGCCGCGATGCTGCATGCCGCGCTGCCGACCGCACCGGATGTCTCGGGCCGCACCTCGTTTGTCGGCGAGCTCCTGATCGCGGCGCCGGAAATGGCAGAGCCGTTCGATCATGCCGTCATTCTGTTGGCGCGGCATAACCGCGACGGCGCGCTCGGCATCGTCATCAATCACCCGGTCGCCAGCCGCCCGATCGCGAGCCTGCTCCAGGCGTTCGGCGCCGACGCAAGCGGCGTGACCGACAGCGTGCAGGTTTATCGCGGCGGCCCGGTCCAGCCCGACGTCGCTTTCGTTCTGCACAGCGCCGACTACCATCGCCCCGATACGATGGATATCGACGGCCGCGTTGCGCTGAGCGACGCAGCCGACGTGCTGCGCGACATCGGGCTGGGCAAAGGGCCGCGCAAAAGCCTCCTCGCCTTCGGCTATGCCGGCTGGGCGTCTGGGCAACTTGAGGACGAACTGCAACGCGGCGCCTGGGTCACCGTGCCGGAGAATCCGGCGCTGGTCTTCGACGACGATCGCGCCAAGGTGTGGACCGACGCGCTGACTTTGCATAATACCGACCGCTAGGCCCCAACAAAAAAGAACTTCATGAGCGATTTCCACGGCGTCTTCCCCTATCTGGTGTCGCCGGTCGATGCGGCGGGCCGTATCAAGACCGACATCCTCGGTCGTCTCGTCGGCGATCTCGTCACTGCCGGCGTGCACGGACTGACCCCGCTCGGCTCGACCGGCGAATTCGCCTATCTGAGCGAGCAGCAGCGCGCCGAGGTGGTGCGCACGACGATTAAGGCTGCGTCCGGCCGGGTGCCGGTGATCGCCGGCGTTGCCGCGACTGCGACGGCGGACGCGGTGGCGCAGGCGCGTCGCTATCAACAGCTCGGCGCCGACGGCGTCCTCGCCATCCTGGAATCCTATTTTCCGCTGGTCGAGGCGCAGGTCGAAAGCTATTTCCGTTCGATCGCCGACGCCGTCGACGTGCCGGTCGTGCTCTACACCAATCCGCAATTCCAGCGCACCGACCTCTCGCTCGACGTGATTGCGCGCTTGAGCGCGCATCCGCGCATCCGCTACATCAAGGACGCCTCGACCAATACCGGCAGGCTTCTGTCGATCATCAATCGCTCGGCGGGGCTCAAGGTGTTTTCCGCGTCTGCCCATATTCCGGCCGCCGTCATGCTGATCGGCGGCGTCGGTTGGATGGCGGGGCCGGCCTGCGTCGTGCCGCGGCAGAGCGTTGCGCTCTACGAGCTTTGTCGCGGCGGCCGCTGGGCGGAGGCGATGGCATTGCAGCGAAGCTTGTGGCGCATCAACGAAATCTTCGCGCGCTTTAATCTCGCCGCCTGCATCAAATGCGCGCTCGACATTCAGGGTTATGATGTCGGCGACCCGGTGCCGCCGCAGCGCGCGCTCGACGACAAGGAGCGCGCCATTGTCGCTGCGGCGCTGGCCGAGGTCGAAAAGCTCACTTAAGTTGCCGACACATTCGTTAATTTGTTCCAAGAGAATGTTAACGCATCCTTGCTAATGCTGCCGCCTGGAGCCGGGTCTGATTGCATCAGACCCGGGCTCCGCGTTTGGCTTGGAGCATGATCTTTTCCGAGAACCGGCGACACCCTCGGATCAAGTCCGCGGGCAAGCTTTTCGGGATCATGCTCTTGTCCGCCCACTGATCGCGGGCGCAGAGGTTGTTGTGGCATCGATCGGTTCGTACTATGCGCCGCGTATCGCGCTCGATCGCACCGTCTCGGCCATCGCCAGCGCGCGCCGCGCCGTCGTCGCCGACCGTTATGCCATCAATGCGTTTGCGGTCGAATGGCGCTGGTTTGCGGATCTGCTGCCGATCGCGGAGCATTGGCGCGATCTCGCGACGCGCACGCTCGAGCCCAACGTCTTCTATGAGCCGGCCTTCGCGCTCGCCGCCGCGGCGCCTTTCGGCGACGACGTTGGCGCGGCGCTGGTGTGGTCGGGCACGCAACCGCGCAGGCTTCTAGGCTTTTTTCCGGCGCGCGTGACCGCGCGGCGCTACGGCTTGAAACTGCCGGTGCTCATCGGCTGGACGCATCCTTATGCGCCACTCGGCACGCCGCTCGTCGAGCGTGACGCGGCCGAGCCGGTGATCGCCGCGTGGCTCGCGCATCTGGCCGGCAATCCGTCGCTGCCGAAATTGATGCTGCTGCCGCTCATCGCCGAAGCAGGGCCGTTCGCGGGTGCGCTCGCGACGATCTTACGCCGCGCGCAGCTGCCCTATGCCGATTTCGCGCAGCATCGCCGCGCCTTGCTTGAACCGGGCGAGGATCGCGCGCGTTACCTCGAGCGTACGCTCACTGTGCACCGCCGCCGCGAACTCAGCCGAACCGGGCGGCGGCTCGCCGATCTGGGCGCGCTGTTGTTCACCGCGACCACGGAGCCTGCCGCCGTCGCCGCCGAAATCGAGGGCTTTTTCGCGCTCGAGGCGCGCGGCTGGAAGGGCGAAGCCGGCACCGCGGCGGCGCATCACGACGACGTGCAAAATTTCATGAAGAGCGCGGTCGTGAGTCTCGCCGCGGAAGGCAAAGTCCAGAGCAACCGTCTGCTCCTCGATGGACAGGCCATCGCGGCCGCGATCACGCTGAAAAGCGGCACCGCGGCTTGGTACTGGAAAACCGCCTATGACGAGGCCTTCGCGCGCTACGCGCCGGGCATGTTGCTGTCGGCGGCCTTGACCGAACAACTGGCCAACGACGAGGCCATCCTGCGCACCGATTCCTGCGTCGCGGCCGGCACGCCGACGCTCGACCCGATCTGGGGCGAGCGATTGACGCTGTGCGACCGCCTGATCGCGCTGCGGCCGGACGCGCCATTTACGCGCGGCCACCGGCTGGAACGGCTGCGCCGCGTCGGCATGGCCGCGGCCAAGTCAGTCCGCGCGCGCCTGTCCAGGCATCGTTGACTTTCGCGGCCGTTTCCCGCGTAGGTTCGCGATCACGGGAAACCTGGCAATGGCCAATCCGATTGTAATCCGCATGGGCGGCTATGGGCCGCCGACGACCTCCTTTTCGCGCTCGCTCAAACTCATCGGCGATACGTTGCAAGCTCAGTTCGGCGATCGCATCGACGTCAAGTATGTTTGGAACATCATGGATTTCGGCTATCGCGCCGAGGAGATTCTGTGGCTGGTCGAGGACGGCGTGCTCACGCTCGGCTACCAATCGTCGAGCTACCTCACCGATCGCGTGCCCGAACTCGGCTTCGTCGATCTGCCGTTTCTGTTCGACGAGCGCGATCGCGCCCGCGCGGCGATCGACGGGGCGCTTGGGCAATTCCTCGCCGAGCGAATCGAGGAACGCGTGAACTACCGTATCCTCGGCTGGTTCGAGAACGGCTTTCGCCAGATTTCAAACCGGCTACGCCAATTGCACGTGCCGGCTGATCTCAAAGACATGCGCATCCGCGTGTTGCCGAGCGAAGTGCAGGTGCGGACGTTCGCGCTGCTCGGCGCCGTGCCGCTGCGCTGGGATCTGACCGAAGCGATCTCGGCGATCAAGGCCGGCACCATCGATGCGCAGGAAAATCCATTCGCCAATACCGTGACCTATGGCGTGCACAAGTTTCATCACTTCCACACCGTCACCAACCACTTCTACATCTCGCGGCCAATCTTTCTGCACCGCCCGGCGTTCGACGGCTGGCCCGCGGATTTGCAAGCCGCCATGCGCGAGGCGGTCAAGCGCGCCATAGTGTTTCAGCGCGATCTCGCCATCGAGGAGGATCGCGAGGCGCGCGCGGCGATCGGAGCCGCCGGCTGCGAGATCGCCGCGCTGACCGCCGACGAACACGATCAATTCAGGGCTGCTGTGGCGCCGCTGCTCGACGAAGCGCGCTTCACCTATGGGGACAAAATGTTCGGCCTGATCTGAGCCGCCTACCAGCGCAGATTGATATTCTTGATTTGCGTGTAGCTTAAAATCTCGTCGAAGCATTCTTCTTCGCCGATGCCGCTTTGCTTCCACCCGCCATAGGGCGCGCCGATGTAGCGGCCGCTGGAATTGATCCAGACGTAACCGGCCTCGATCCGTTCCGCGGTTTCCATGGCCTTGGCGAGATCGTTGGTGACGACGGCCGCGGTGAGACCGTATTCGACGCCGTTGACCTTCGTGAGCATGTCTTCGTAATCGTCCCAGGCCATCACCGACATGACAGGGCCGAATATTTCCTGGTGACCGATGCGCATGCCCGGCGTCACCTCGTCGAACACTGTCGGCGCGATGAACAAGCCCTTGGCGAGCTGCGGATCGGCGGGTCTGCCGCCGCCGGTGAGGAGTTGCGCACCTTCCGCCTTGGCCGATTCGATGAAGCCCATGACCCGATCGAACTGGCGTTGCGAGACGATCGGCCCGACATCGTTCTCTTTGAGCCAAGGCATGCCGATCGGCAGCGCCTCCGCCAGCGCTACGAGTTCCGCCACGACGCTGTCATGCAACGACGCGTGGACGAACACGCGTGATGTCGAGCTGCAGGATTGTCCCTGCCGGTTCATGTTCATGCCCTTGATGGCGGCGGCGGCCGCTTTCGCGGGGTCGGCGTCGGGGAAGATGACGATCGGATTCTTGCCGCCGAGCTCGAGACTGACGCGTTTGAGACCGGCTGCCGCCTCTTGGGCGATGATGCGGCCGGTGGGCACCGAGCCGACAAAGCCGATGCGCCGCACATCGGGATGGCGCACCAGCGCCGAACCGACCTTGCCGTCGCCGGTGATGATATTGACGACGCCTGTCGGAAATATGCCGTCGCACAATTCGCCGAGCCGCAGGCTCGACAACGGCGCCTGCTCGGAGCCCTTGATCACGACACTATTGCCGGCCGCAAGCGGCGCCGCCGCCTTCTCGGCGCAGAACCGGAACGGATGATTGAACGGATTGATCTTGGCGACGACGCCGAACGGCTGCCGGCGTGTGAGATTGAGATGGCGATCGCCTTGCGAGAACGTCTCGCCCTTTATTTCGGTAACGAGGCCGGCGCAATAGCGCAGCCAGTCCGCGGTCCAGGTCATGTCGCCGCGCATGCCGACGATGGCGTTGCCGGAATCGACCGCGTCGATGAGCGCGAGTTCGTCGGCGTGTTGCTCGATGCGGTCGGCGAGAAGTATTAGGCACCGCGCGCGCTCCCTGATCGGAACGCGCGACCATTCGGCAAAGCCGGACTTCGCGGCTTTCACCGCCAGGTCGACGTCGGCTTCGCTGGCGGCGGGAATGTCGGCGAGCTTCTCCATGTTCGACGGATTGATCGAGGCAAAAGATCCGTCGTCGCGCGGCGAAATCCATTTGCCGCCGATATAAAGGCCGCGCGGCGCGAAATTAAGCGCTGGAGATTGCATGGGCTATTCCGCGAGCGCCGGAACGATGGCGGCGCGGAGCACGCTGCGCTCGGAGGCCTTCTTGAACGCGGCGTCGAGATCCTTCAGGGCGAATTTGGAATCGACGATGTCCTTAAACGGAAACCGGCCGCGGTTCGCCATGACGAAATCGAGCGCCTGGATCAGATGCCGCGGGTGATAATTGTGAATGCCGCGCATGGTGATCCAGCGCTTGACCAGCATATTGGCATCGATCGTCACGTCGGCATGCGGATTGACCAGCCCGCCGAGCACATAACGGCCACCCGTCCGCAGCATTTGCAGGCCCTGCGGGATGACGTCCGGCACGCCGCAGACCTCGATCACCGCGTCGGCGCCGTCGGGACGGCATAGGCCGCGCACCTCGTCGATGATGGCTTTGGCGGATGTGCGGCCGATGTCGATGACATGATCGGCGCCGAATTTTTTGGCGGTTTCGAGCCGGCTTGGCACGGCATCAAGGCCAATCACGCAACGCGCGCCGCGCGCCTTCGCCATGGCGGCGCCGTAGAGACCGAGCAGGCCGAGGCCCTGAATGACCACCGCGTCGCCCATCTCGATTGCCGCAGCTTCCGTTACCGAGACCATGGTGGCGACGCCGCAATTGAGCGGGGTTGCCTCCTCGTCGCTCAATTCGGAGGGAAGTTTGAGGATCCAGGTGCCGGGCAGGATGTAGCAATATTCCGCAAATCCGCCGAGGAAATGCGGGTCCTCCGCCGCGAGATCGTGACCGTATTTGCGCACGCCGTGACACTTCTGCGGCATGTCGAGAATTTCGCGGTAGTAGCACTGCCCGTCGAAGAAATATTCGCTCCAGGTGATGCGATCGCCGACCTCAAGCCGATCGCCGCGCATATCCTTGTCGATGCCGTCGCCGATTTCTTCGATGATGCCGATGATCTCATGGCCGAGAATGCCCGGGCACGGATTGGGTCTGCGGCCCTCGTAGGAATGAATATCCGAACGGCAGATCGTCGACATCGTCACCCGCACCAGAACTTCGCCGCGCTTGACCGGACGCAACGGAAATTCCTTGAAGACGAATGGCGTATTGGGCGCTTCGTAGACAGCGGCCGTGGCGGTGCGCATGGCTCTGTTCTCGGGGCTTGCCGAACGAGGGCTGCCAGCTATTCGACGCCGTTGAGCGCGAAATCGAAAATATCGTAATTGTGCAGCGGTCCGTCCGCCGCTCGCTTGCGGTATTCCGCATTCAGCGGCCGCGACATCAGGAACGGCACTTTCTGCTCGCCGAGACCGCCATGCGAGCGCAGGCGGTGTCCGGCCAACTGACTTAAGTCGTGATCCTGGCGCCGCGCGCCGACCACCGTATGGCGATCGCTGAAAACCGCGAAATCCCCCTCGCGATCGAGCGGCAGGTCGAACTGGTTGCACACGTCTTGCTTGTCGAGCACCAATTCGATTCCCGGCAGCGTGCGGCAAAACGCCATCATCGCCGGGATATCGCCAGGCTTTCGCAGATGCACCCGCACGAAAGAGCCGAGCGCGCCGTGATGGCGCACGAACGGATCGGCGATCGGACAGATGACCCGCACCGCTCCCGCGCCAAAGCGGGCATCCAACTCGTCCTCGAGATAAACGACCTTGGGCGTACCATCGGCGGTCGACTTGTCGTTCATGCCGTGATCGGCGGTGATGGCGACGGTGGCGCCGAGCGCGATCAGCTTGGCGACGACGGCGTCCACCGCATGGTGAAACGCATCCGCTTCGGGCTCGCCTGGCGCATGCTTGTGCTGCACATAATCCGAGGTCGAGAGATATATGAGGCTCGGTTTGAAAGCCGACAAGAGTGCGACGCCGGCATCCAATGCGAACAGTGACAAGTCCGCCGAATATTGGTCGGGCTGCGGCCGGCCGACCAACGCCTCGACATCCTCGACGCCATTGGCCTTTAGATTAGCCAAATGGGCATGTTCTGAAGAAAACGCGATGCCGGGCATCTGATAGGCCAGCACTTTGAGAAGCTTATCCTTCGCGGTCACGACCGCGGTATGCACGCCGGCGCGGCCGAGCGCGCCCAGGATGGTGCCGCAGCGCAGCCGGCTCGCATCGGTGATCATGATTTCTTCGCCGGTGTCGGCATCGAGATAGTAATTGCCATTGATGCCGTGCACCGCGGGCGGCGCGCCGGTCACGATCGAAGTATTATTGGTATTGGTCGTGCTCGGTATCGAGCAATCGGCAAGCCCGACAAACCCGCTTTGCCCGAAAGACTTCAGCGTCGGCAAGGTGCCGTTGGCGAAGCCATGTTCGAGATAGGCCGGATCAAAGCCGTCGACGACGATCACCACCGTCGGACGCTTGGGTGCAGCGTAGGTTCGGCCGTTGACCTCGACGATTGTAGCGGAAGCAAATTGCGTTCTGGAATCGGTTTGAAGTTCTGCGACGGATGCGGTCACGGC
Source organism: Hyphomicrobiales bacterium (assembly GCA_003164375.1). Classification (GTDB taxonomy): domain Bacteria; phylum Pseudomonadota; class Alphaproteobacteria; order Rhizobiales; family Xanthobacteraceae; genus BOG-931. The sequence continues at coordinate 12,133 of PLTE01000330.1, forward strand.
CTAGCCTCTTATCGTGAGGACCAAGTGTTATTGTGACGATGACTAGCGGCGTGGCATCGATTCTGGATATGTCGGTCTGAAGCTTTCGATCCAATGGGTTACACAATCATATGTTCAAGTTTTATGACGGGTAGCCGCGTACCGGATATTTGCCCAGTCCTGGCAATGAGATCGGCAGTCATCGGCACATTCATGTCAACGTCACAGCGGAGCACTAGCCTCCGTAGGATGTTGGCGGGATCGGTTCCCTGTCCTTGATGGCTCCGTGGGTTTGGCGCGGAATTCTCAATCGCGGACGCACCCAATTGTTGTGAGCAACGACACGGTCGCGCCGTTCAATTTGTTGCGTTCGGAACGATTCACGCAACCTGGCGACAACGGGAGCTTGAAATGAACATAAAGACTTCGTGGGTTGGCGGAACCGCCGCCGTAGTTGCTTCTGCGGCCATCACAATCGCCGCCGCCAGTCTGGCAACGGCGCCGCGGGCGGCGCTTGCCGACGATTGCCCAAACGGCGGAACGGTGCGCTTCGGCGTTGAGCCCTACGATTCGGCGGCGCGGCTGGTGCCGATCTACGACAAGATCGGAAAACTGCTCGGCGACAAGATCGGCTGCAAGGTCGAAATATACGTGGCGACCGGCTACAACGCCGAGATCGAAGCGATGCGCAATGATAAGCTCGAAATCGGCGAATTCGGACCGCTCGGCTATGTGCTAGCGCACCAGGTGGCAAAAGCGGAAGCGGTCGCCGCGTTCGGCGCGGCCGACGGCAAGCCTGTCACCTACTGGGCCAGCATCGTCACTTATCCGTCGTCCGGCATCACGACGGTCGCGGACATCCGCGGACACTCTTTTGCGTTCTCAGATGCAGCATCGACGTCGGGTCATCTGTTTCCGGCCTATGGGTTGCGCAAGGCGGGGCTCGATCCGGAAAAGGACATCAAGGCGATTTACGGCGGCAGCCACACCGCGTCGTTCGAGGCCATCTATAATCATAAGGTCGATGCCGGCGAATTAAACAGCGAACAGCTGGAGTCGGCGACACAGCGCGGCCATTACAAAGATGGCGATCTGGTTTTCCTGTGGAAGTCAGATCCGATCCCGACCGATCCGTTCGCGGTGCGCGGCGATCTGCCGGAAGCGTTCAAGACCAAGCTCGCCGATGCATTGCAGCATCTCGATCTGATGAGCCTCGAAGCCGCCGACCGTAAAATCCTGGTCGGCGCCGGCATTACCCAGCTCGTGCCGACGACCGACCACGCCTACGACCTGATCCGCGATCTGGTGAAAACTTTGGACATCGATCTCGCGAAACTGAGCTGACGGTTCGAGGGGGAAGGGTCGATGTTGCGTGTCCGCGACCTTTCGCTGCGTTATCCGACCGGCAAGGTCGCGCTGACCGATTTCTCATTGTCGGTTGAGCCGGGCGAGCTTGTCGTCGTGCTAGGCGGCAATGGCAGCGGCAAGACCACGCTGCTGCGTTGCATTACGCGGACCTTAAAGCCCACAGCGGGCGGGATCTGGCTCGGCGACACCAATCTCTGCGGGCTCGAGGGCGAAAAGCTGCGCCGGGCGCGCCTCGAACTGGCGATGGTTTGGCAGAGCGCCAGCCTGGTTCGCCGCAGCAGCGTGTTGACCAATGTAGCGAGCGGTGCGCTTGGACGGCACTCGACGTTGCGGACCGTATTCGCCGGCCTGCCGCCCGCAGAGCTCGCTTCCGCGCGCGGCCACCTCGCCGAAGTCGGACTTGCGGATCTCGCCGAGCAGCGCGCCGGCACGCTGTCGGGCGGTCAGGCGCAGCGGGTGGCGATCGCGCGTGCGCTGGCACAGCGGCCGCGCGTGCTGTTGGCCGACGAGCCGGTGGCAAGTCTCGATCCGGAAGCGGCCGAGGAAATCATGCGTTTGCTGCAGCGGCTCGCGCGCTCGGAGCGGCTCGCCGTCCTTTGCGTGCTGCATCAGGTCGAACTGGCGTATGCCTACGCGGATCGGGTCATCGGCATCCGTGGCGGACGGATCGCGTTTGATCTGCCGCGCAGCCAGGTCTCGCGCGAGGAAGTACACCGGCTTTACATCCACGAGGCGGCATGAGCCTCGATCTCGCAGGTCCGGGGATGAAAGCCGCTGTTGGCGCGGGCGCTTGGCGTCGCGCCCTGACCACCGCGATCCACTGTCTCCTTGCTCTGCTCGCGATCGCCATCGTCGTTCAGACGCTCATTGTGGTCGAGGCGCGGCCACAGGATCTCATTACCGGCGTTCACGGCATGGCCGACATCATCCGGCGCGCCATACCGCCGGATTTCTCCAAGCTGCCCGCGGCGTTCTGGCCGACGCTGCAGACCGTCGACATCGCGTTGTTCGGCACCATGGTCGGCATCATCATTGCCATTCCGCTGGCACTGCTTGCCGCCACGAACATGACGCCGTCGCGTTACGCCTATTACGCCGCGCGCGCGATCATCGGCTTCACCCGCGCCGTGCCCGATCTGGTCTGGGCGCTCTTTTTCGTCACCGCAGTCGGGCTTGGGCCGTTCCCGGGCGGCCTGGCGCTCGGCGTCCACTCGGTCGGAATGCTCGGCCGGCTGTTCGCCGAAACCATCGAGCAAATGGACATGGCGCCGATCAACGCACTGGAACTGACCGGCGCACGACGGATTCAGGTTTTCGTCCACGGCATTATTCCGGGCATTCTGCCGTCACTGCTCGGCATCAGCCTCTATCGCCTCGACGAGAACATACGGTCGTCACTGGTGCTCGGTTTCGTCGGCGCCGGCGGCATCGGCTTCCGCCTGCTGACGGCGATGAACCTGTT